>NZ_NFJE01000012.1:0-65154 GCF_002159695.1 Collinsella sp. An271
TCGGCGCTGGGGTACCTCAGCCCCGAGGAGTTCGAGCGGGCCAACTGGCCCGAGGAGGACCGCCACCCGATGGCGGCGTAAGGGTGTAAACGGAATCGGGGTAGATTCATCGGCCCCGCGGGCGTCCTCCTCGATGAGGATCGACGGGATGCCCCTGCTGACGCAGTAGAGGTGGGTGTGCAGCCTGTAGCCGACGTGCATTTCGCAGCCCTCGTACAGGGCGAAGCCGCCCGCGTCGCCGGAGATGTCCCTGTACTCGACCCCGTGGTCATCGAGCCACCGGGCGATCTCGCGGTTGCAGGGGCCCGAGTACCTGGTGTCGATGCCGCCGTTGAAGGTGAACAGCAGCTCGGACCTCGGGAACCGGCTCCCCAGGAGCTCGAGAAGGGCGATGGTCTGCTCCGCGACGGGCCCATGGAGCTCCGGGTCCTTGGTGATGCCCGCGTTCGAGACCGCTATGCGGCGCGGCCCGCCAGGGCCCGGCCTCCTCAGGCGCACCGGCTCGAAGCCGTCCGCGTACCACACGGGGCAGCCGGTCATGGCCGAGGCGACGCCGTTGCGCCTCATGACCGCCTGCGTGACGCACCCCCTGCTGGCGATCACCCCCCCCCCGCGCGCGATTTGCGACAGCTTCGAGCGGACCTGCTCGGAGAAAAGTGGGGCTCCGTAGACGTCGGCGGCCTTGGGCGTCCTCCCGTACCAGCCGATCCCGATGAGGCTCACCGGGACCTCAACGTCCTCCAGCACCGACATGAGGTGGAAGGCGGAGGGGCTCAGCAGCCGGTCGTCGGCGATGGGCCCGCCGCCCGCGACGACGGCGTCGAACGAGTTGTAGAACCCGACCGGCATCTCCCGCGTAGCAGGGCAGAACTCGACGTCAGCCTTCCCGAACGCCCCTTCCGCAACCTGGCGCGTGAGCTCGACCAGTTTTTCCGTAATAAGCCAGTCCCCCGCGTTGTCCACGGGCCGCGTGACCACGAGTATCTTTCTCATCTTTTATCTTCCTTTCGTTCTGTACTTCTGCGAAGTCCATCGATCCTCCCCAGCAGCTCAAAATAAGCTGGGAACCTGAACGCGCGTGCGCCGACGATGTAAACCGCCGCGTAGACGGCAAGCTCAACCAGGAGCTTGGGAAGGTATCCGAGGCTTGTCAGATGCACTGCCGCCGCCGAGAGAGCTGCCGCCGTGCCCAGGACGTACGTGGGGGCGAGGTCCTTCAGCTGGTGAGCGCACGGATACCCGAAGACGCGGGCTGCCGGGCGCATGTCGACCCCGATCACGCTGATGATCCAAGAGAGGAATACGGCCCAGGCGGTTGCATAGATATCTCCCGTAGCGACGGCAGTTCCGCCTACGCATAGGAAGCCGATGACCGTCTTTTCAATCTGCAGCCGCATGTAGAGCCCAGAGTTCCCCTTGGCCATGTAGACGCGCAGGTTCACAAGATGAAACGCTGCGACCGCGTTTGCAGCGCATGTCAGCGAGAAGATAGGGGCGCACGGCAGCCATGTATCTCCCAGCAGCAGGCCGACTATCGGCTCAGCAGCAACCGCCGCGAACATGGAGACGGGAACCAAGGCGAACGAGCCGAACCGGAGGGCTTTACTTACTTTGTCCCTAAAAAGACCCTCATCGGATTTCGCCTCCGAGAAGACGGGGAACAGCACGTTTCCGATAGCGTTGGTCATCACATTGATGGCAGCGCCAGGGTATTTCCTCCCCTGGCTGTACAGGCCCAGCTCGCTTGCGGAGCACGTCCTGCCTATGATGAGCTCGGATATGCCCGAGTACAGGGTGCTCACGATGCTCGCCAAGCTGATTTTCCAGCCGAAACGGAACAGTGAGACCGCGTCCTTCCTGTTGAAGCGCGGCTTGGGCATCCAAGGGACGACGAGCCTCATGCAGATGCACGTGAACACGCTCTGGGATAGCGTCTGGACCACAAGGGCCCAGACGCCAAACCCGGCGAGCGCCGTAGCGATTCCCGCTACTCCCGAGGCGACGATGGCGAAAAGGCTCACGCGGAACATGCCTTGGAAATTCATGTTTCTCTGGAGGTAAGAGCGCTGGATCGAATTGAAGGAGTTGAAGAGGATGACCACAGAAAGCACACGCAGATATCGATCCAGCCCTTCCATGTTGTAAAACGAAGCGAACAAGGGGGCCAGCACGAAAAGAGCAAGATACATCACAACGGAGATCGCCGCACTCATCCAGAACGCGGTGTCATATGAGCGCTCGTCCGCATCCATTTTCTGAATAAGCCCTGACCCGAACCCGCTCTGGGCGATGGCATCGGCGACATTGGTCACAACCAACATGATTGACAGGACGCCGAAGGCCTCTGGGGACAATAGGCGTGCAAGCACAATCTGGATTATTAGCGCAGCTGCTTTCGAACCTCCCTGCTCAAGGAAAGACCAGATGAACGCTTTTGTAGTTCTACTAGCGCTCATTGGTACCACTCTCTTTCTCAATAAGGTGGCGTATTGCCATACAAGCCTCACGGAGCTCTTCTGGTGAACGGGGTGTCATTATTCGTTGGTGATGGTCATAACTTCGAAGAAACCGTTCAAAGAACTCACTTAACTTTGGAGACAGCGCTGATTCATCGTCCGTCTTGTAGTCGAAAAGAAACAGAAGCCAGGGCTCTTTATCGCCAAGCAATTTGGGCACTGTTGCAGCGGTCGAAAAGTCCGAAATGAGCACTGTTGAGTTGGCATCAATATTGGCGCAGAAACTTTCCCAGTCGAGCGCTTCATCTAGTTTCCGGTCGGAATAAAAACGTTTATCCCGTGGATGCTTCCGATAGATAACCTGCGGGAAATAACATGAGACCTCTGCAAAGAGACTATCATCGCGCTTGACATGATTACATAATCCGCCCTTTACCGCTTGTCCAAGGAAAATGATCTGCCAATTGTGTCCTGCGGGGCTATCTACTTCTCTCTTGTCCGTTTGTCGTTCACTTTTCGCATTTCGACCAATTTTGATTATGGGGAATGGATAATTCGCCGTAACCAAGGTCGGTTGATGCATGAATATACCCCGTGGATTTAAAAGAAGGTTTCCTTGGAAACACACGCCGTTAACGAAGCTCAATATTCGTGACAAAGCAGTGGAACTATCGCCCTTGTTATCGAGGTAGAATATTCGGCGCAGTATTGAGCCGTCGTATGATCCGAGCCCTTCTTCGCAAAGATAGACTTCTGCTTGAGGATAGAGAGCACGAACCATCAACGATACGGCGTTTGGAGAAAAGACGATAATCCTAGAAGGGTTGATTCCTGCCATCGACCGCACTCGTCCACTCGGAAAACACTTGATTTTCGCGAGCAAGAGAGAAATTAAAAGTAGCGCCAGGGACTGTTTGGGGAATGTTCCTTGGCTGGAGAACTCCACATGTATAACCCGAAAGCTTTCAAATCGCGAGTCAGTTTCTTCTTTACCCCGAAGCGCACGTGAAGAAATAGAGGAGCTGCTCAAAATGACATTCTGGTCATCGGAGAAATACTCATCAATAAGCTGGCTCGCCACATGTGCGTGAAATGTTGTTGACACTAATATGAGGTTAGTTTGAGACATATCTTCATGCACCAGCCAAACTACTGTCGATGCGATTTCTTTTCGAACTAAATGCAAGAAATCTAGGATTGGACATAATGCCCCAGGTTGAAAACGCGAGACATATCTGAATATTTGACGCATCAAGATCGGCGAATACGAGAAAAATCATATATAACATCGCCACAACGACAGGACATGTCGTTCGGCCAGCTTTGCGAAAGGCTTTACGGCATCCTTCGAAGATGCTAAAGAGGCCCACTAGAAAGAAAAAAGCTCCTATAATCCCCGTCTTGTACAGGAATCCGATGTATGTACAGTGAGATCCAAGCGGTGCCGGGTTACCCACGACAGTGTATTTGATTCCAAGACCCATCAGTGGCGATTCGTTCATCACCATCCTCAAACTCTGCTCATAGATTTGGAATCTGGCACGGTTACTTCCCGCTCTGCTATTGAATAGATCGATGACGTATTCCGTAATCGAGCTCAAATTCAGAGCTGCTACTACAAGAAGAACCAGAAGTAGAACAATGGCGATACAAAAGAATATCTCCTTGTATTCATTGCTTGTACACATGATATATGACACAGCAACAACGCAAATAACGCCACACACAACAATCCCGATACGAGAATTGGTCTGCAATACAAAGAAATATCCGGCAAAAAGAGTAATTACCGATAATAAGGCCGAGTGTCTTTCATTTTCGCTTGCGTAAAGCACGAGCAACGGTGCAGAAATGCAGTAAAAATGGCCAATTCCTAAAGCGGTATCAAACAGGCCCACGAAACGAGCGGACACTCCAGACTCCAAGTAGTCAGCCATACTAAGAGAAAGCTCCAAGGGCCCCAACGAAATGGTATTCTTTGGTAGAATTAGATAAACTATATATATTATTCCAAGAATAATATAATTCATAAATGTATATCGATATATCAGTCTTCTGTCATTAAACTTGAACTGGGCATTAATGCATGCTCCGTATAGAGTAAGCGCAACCAGCCAAATTGACATTGTATTAATAGCGGCCAGCAGCCGCTTCACATCAATTACGCCTTGGACGCATTGAAACAAGATGCTGAAACAGTGGACGGCAGAGCCCAGCATGATAAAAATGATCCCTAGCCCAAGCCGCTGACGGACAATGGTTTTCCTATTCGAGATAATGAGCATGGCGGCAAATAGAAATAGAACCACAAACTGGAGAGTTTTGGGAAGTATGACGATTAGCCAGAAATACTTCAGCGCATACAGCTCGACATGACGAATTCCCGTAGGGTCTACCTTGCTCTGCTTGACAACTATTCTGGCATCTTCGTTAATTTTTGCGATTGTGGGGAATCGGTACACCGCTATCTGCCTCCCGATTGTTTTTTCAGCAGGCGCTTTGTTTGCTTTGCGATAACTCGAATCGAGTGCGGCATGCATGCAACAATAGATTCCCAAATGCGTTGCTCAAGTCCAAAGTTGCGCTTGTATGAGACAGCAAGGCCAGCACCGTGTTTTTCTGCGTATTCCCCGATAATTTCGGCGCGCTTTTTTTGATCGCATCTACTGGGTCGATTAACGCAAGTATTGCCTGCGGCGATGCTGCTAAAAGAACTTTCGCACATCTTGAGCGATTCGCCCAATCTCTCAAGAACAGACTGTCCTCGGCTCGTGCAAACAAGAACGCATGAGATGCCGTTATGCAGCTCTTCGAGCTTATAGCCGAGGCCCATGCTCTCTACGCCCCAGTAATCACCTACGGTAACGTCGCCGACGCGCTCTCGACAGGCGTATGGGCATGCGTAGCAGCTGTCGCGTAATATTAATCCCTTTTGAAATAGCCAGTAATACGGGTAGTCGAAAGAATAGCGCTGCCTTTTAGCCGAAACACCACCCTGCACTACAACCGTCGGGTTCTTGGTCCCCCATCCTTTTCGTTTGTCGCGGAAGCGGAAGTCGTTCACGCGCTCACCGCACTCACGCTCCAGGTCGTTCAAGAAGTCGGCGTACATGCGGCGCGAGGGCACACCTTCGCAGATAAGATCAACGAGCAGAAGGTTTTCTCTTTTGCCGAAGAGGCGACGCAGCGCTGCGCATTGGCAAGGGGTGCCTACGAAGGCCACATGGGCACCGGACTCGAGATCGGTAGTAATCTGGGAAATCGCTCGGGATATGTCGCTCTGGACGTACTTCGACCCCCGAGAGCTATCAACGTCCTCGGGGGAAACCAGTCTCTCGTGGCGCACATCCTCACGATGGGCGACGCAGCCGTACGCGACGCCACCATTTGCAACGACATGTAGCGCAATCGCGGTCGCGACACCACCAGACGCGCTCCTCATGAGCTGATCCTTATTGGTGGCGTAGGCGCCGTAGGCTTTCGGTTCCCCATTGTGCTTTAGGTCGTTCGGTTCAGCCATGTGGCAGGCCTGATAGCACTTGCCGCAGCCTATACACTTCTTCTCGTCAACCATTGGATACGTGAATCCGCAGGCGTCTTCTCCCATGGCGATTGCGCCCGTCGGGCACGCGTAGGCACAGGCGGAGCAGCCGGTACAGAGCTTTGCATCCTTGTTATCGATGTAAGGGGCCCTCATCTCTCATCGCCCTCTCTGCATGAAGCAATCTGCTCTGCGAGGTACGCGCGTGCCGCGCTCCTGCCCTCGGCGACCCGGGTGCGCGCGGGATTCCAGTCTGGGGCGGAGTCGAGCAGGCGGGGAAAGTCGGCGGGTGCGGACGCCGTGCGGGACTCCAACCCCAGGCGCGAGAGCAGATCGGTCAGCTTCTCGGCGTTGCCATACCCGACGGTGCGCACGACAGTCGCAAATGGGCGCTCGGCAATCACGGACAAGATGGTGCCGTGGAAGGTGTCGGTGAGCACGCACTCGGCGCCCCGGAAGGCGGCCAGCACCTCGAGGGGGCCGAGGTCGAGGAACCCGTCGCAGCAGCCCTGTACGCCGCCGACGTTGACGACCCTGAGGCCCCGCTCGTCGGCGTAGGTGCGCAGCGCGGCGCACTCCTCGCGCGTAAGCCTGCCCGAGTAGGCGTAGGCAATCATGTAGCGACCCTCGACGGGACTCTCGGGGACGTCCTCCTCGCCGAAGAAGTCCCAGGCGAGCACGGGGTCGAGGTTGCGGACCGGGTCCGCCCCGGCGAGCTCCCGCACCACAGAGGCGGTGTTCTCGTCGCGCACCGAAACGGCGTCGAGGCTCCGGAGCCAGCCGGCCACCTCGCCGGCAACGCCGTGCTCGCACAGCTTCGCGACGGTCGTGTTCCCGCAGGAGGCGGCGTAGGTGATGGTGCGCCCAGCTTCCGAGCCCACCCCGAACAGGTCTGGGCTGAAGCCGACGTTGGGGTTGGGCTGCACGCAGTTGAAGACCTCGTCCGACCCGATGACGAGCATGTCCAGGCCCCCTGTGCGGTAATCCGGCTCGACGGGCAGCCCCAGCAGCGGCCAGGTGCGCGCATCGAAATGTCGCTTGTAGTTGGCGTAGGCGAGCTTGGCCGCAAGCGGCCCCGGCCCCTCCAGGACCTCGGCGAGCTTGGCCGCCGGACGCGGCAGGCGGCTCGAGCGCTCTGGCTCGACCAGGCACCTGCCCGGCCGGTAGTCGACGAAGCGAACCTCGCAGCCCAGCGACTCCAGCAGCCTCCTCAGCCCGTAGGCCTGCAGGAACGACCCGTAGTTGCGTATCCTCTGCATCGACATGATGCCGACGCGCGGCTTATCCATAAAGCTACAGCCCCTCTATCCGCTCGCGAAGCTCACGGCAGAACTCCGCGTTGTGGCTCCTGAAACCAGCACCCGACCTTGACAGCCGGCGCGCCCCCTCGATGGCGGCGGCCATGTCGGCGACGTCGTAGACCGGCACGATACCGCCCTTGCGCTCCGCTACCAGGCGCACGAAGGCCACCTGGTGGTCGTTCACGTGCTCGCCGAACCGCTCGTAGCGGGGCACGACGACGGGCGCCTTGCCCGCCGCCAACGCCTCGATGAAGGAGGACGGCCCGCCGTGGGTGACCACGACGTCGGCCTCCTCCATGCGCGAGCGCATCTCGGGTGCGGGCACGAACCTCGCCCATCCGCAGTGCTCGGGCTCGTACGTGCAGTAGCCCGTCTGGACGAAGACCTCCTCATCGAGCGTCCCGTCCGCGACGAGCCCGTCTATCGCCTTGACCAGCCTGTCGAAGGGCTGCTCGTGAGTCCCCACCGTCACGAAGACCATCCGCGCCGCCCCCCTAGAAGACCGGCCCGAGGTTCACGGAGCCGGGGTAGACCGCCTCCATCTCGGGCCACTGGACGACGAACAGGTCGGTCATGCGTCGCACGAGCCTGCCGGTGAGCGTGGGCGCGTCGACGCGGTCGAAAACCTCGATGTAGATGGTCTTTGCTCCGAGGAGCTTGCCTATGGCGAAGAACGGCACCGCCACCGCAGCGCCAGACGACACGATGAGGTCGGGCCTCTCCTTCCGGAGCACCCTGATCGCGAGCAGCGTGTTCCTCACGGTGTTCCTGAGGTTGCGGTTCGTAGGGAAGAAGCAGTGGTAGACCCTCTCGTCGGCGAGCGCGCTGTTAGCGTCCTCCTTGTCGAAGGTCACCCAGAAGCGGTCGGCCGCCTGCTCGATCACCGGCATGAGCATGCGCATGTGCGTGAGGTGCCCGCCCGAGGAGGTGGGGATGCATACCTTTGCTTTCGAAAGGTCCATCTACCTCGCCCCCTTCCCGGTGAAGAGCACCGCCACCGTCTGGGCGATGAGCACGAGGTCCGTCCTCACTCCCCGCCTCGCGATGTATCCAAGATCCAGCCTCACCATGTCATCGAAGTCCACGTCGGACCTCCCTCCCACCTGCCAGGGGCCGGTGAGCCCCGGCTTCACGGCGAGCCGCTGCATGGCCCAGGCGTCGTACTGCTCCACCTCGCGGGGAAGCGGAGGCCTGGGGCCCACCACGGACATCTGGCCCAGAAGCACGTTCACGAACTGGGGGAACTCGTCTATGGAGTGCCTCCTTATGAACCGGCCGATCCTCGTGACCCTCGGGTCGTCGGCCATCTTGAACATCGGGCCCTCGACCTCGTTTTTCTCGAGCAGCTGGTCGAGCATCCCGTCGGCGTCCTTCACCATGCTCCGGAACTTCCACATGGTGAACTCGCGTGGCCTCCCGTCAGGTCCGATCCTGCCCACGCGCTTCTGCCCGTAGATGGGGCAGCCCGGGGTCTCCAGCCGTATCGCCAGGCACAGCAGCGCCGAGGGCACGAGCGCCACCGCGATCACGCACGCGCTGAACGCGATGTCGAACGCCCGCTTAACGAGCCGATAGCCCAAGCGCGACCTATCCCAGTCGCGAGCCTTGCGCAATAGCGCCAGACGACCGTCCTTCCGACGGTCCCTCTCGGCATGCTCGCGCGTTCCCGACACGGGGACGTGGACATCGGCCGCGACCGCGCCCGAGATCTCCTCATGCTCGATTGTCATCGCCGAATTCCGACCCCAACCCAGGCCCCACCGTCGCCAGCGCTACCGCTTCGCGACGATCTCCAGCCCGACCCTGATTCTCTTCACTCGACCCAACATGGGAACTTCCAGCTCGGCTTCGCGCTTGTGGCGGTCGATCCGCCTGATCTCGAACTCGCGGCCCTTGAGCGGCCCGCGCATCACCATGACGCGGTCGCCCTCGATGACGCCCTCGCTCATCTCCACCACATGGGTGTCGATGTCGGTGTAGGCGTTCAGCCACGCCTCCTCGTCCGCGGAAAGCGGCATGAAGTACTCCCCGTTGCCCCCCAGAAGCCTGGTGAACGCCGGCACCTCGGCGAGCCTCGCCGCCACCGCGCCGGGGTCTCGCGTCTGGATGAACACGTAGCCCGGCAGCAGCTGCATGCGCACCGTGCGCCATTGCCCCTTCGCCGCGCGCTTGGTCTCGTACGACGGCGTGAAGCAGTCGTCAACGAGATCCTCCAGCGCTCGGACGAGCAGCCTGCGCGTGCGCTCCTCGGCCCCGCTTCGGACCTGGACCGCGTAGAGCTTCGCCACGGACACATCGATCACCCCGACCATATCGCACGGCTTCGCCGACACGACTCCGCGCGGACAACAGGAAGTATTCATGCCTTCGCGGGCGCGGCAACGCGATACTCGACGATTGCCGAACCGGAAGGATTGTGTGCAGGGCAGTTCCCTGCGCCAGACCCGCGCGGACGCGCTCCCCGTGGGCCCGGCGCAACGCACTGCGCCGCGAGCCTCTAGCTCTTGTGTGGGACGTCGATGGGCATCGACTCCGTGAAGCCGCCGTCCGCGTCGCCCACGCTCACCAGGCAGCGCCTGCGGTGGCGGTCGATGCGGGAGATGCGCGCCTCCTGCCCCGCGAGCGGACCCTCCAGCACGCGCAAGACCCCGTCGCGGATCTCCGCCGTGGAGCTGCGAATCACGTGCCGCGCGTCCATGGACTGCGCGAACCATGCAGCCGCCTCATCCGCCAAGGGCAGCCAGGCGCGCTGCTCGGTGCCCGCAAGCTTCGCCGGCACCGACAGGCCCGCGAGCGCCTTGGCGAGCCCCGCCGCGTCGCGGGAAAGCGCGAACGCGTAACCGCGATACATCGGCGCGGCGCTCAGGGACCACGTGCCGTCGCGCTTGATCCAGCGCTCCTTCTGCGGCGCGAAGGCGTCATCGAGGATGTTTTTGGGGACGAGCCGGAGCAGCCGGTCGCAGGAGTCCTGCTCGTGCCCCTCGGGAACGCGCAGCAGGTACCAGCGGACACGGCCCGCAGGGGTGCGCCTTCCGCAGGGAAGGCCCATGGCCATGCGGGCGCCGCGGCGCGTGCGCTCTGCAGCCGCCGAGGCAACAGCCATATGCCCTCCCCCTTCCAGGACCCGAAGGCGCCCGGCAAGCGGGCGACACCAGGGACCGTTCATCACAGGTGCGCGAAAAGGTACACCTTTTTAGGTTCATATCACGGACCCCATTATACACACGGACGCGTCGCGGCGTGTAAAGAAACCGCAGCTCTTCACGCGTGGCCCACTCTTGCCTTTTGTTAAACGGACGCCCCTTCAAAACGTGTACTTTTTGATCTCTTCGCCAGGCTTTCTACCTGCAAGAACATCTCATCCCACACGCCCGCGACCCAAAACAAGCGACCGCGCGTCCACCGGCGCGCCACAAACTCCCACACATACCGACACACAAAAAAGACCCGATCCGGCACATGACCGAATCGGGTCTTCCCCAACATATATCTAACGTGAGCCGAACTATGCGGCCCCGTTCGCGAAGGGCCAGCCAGTGCTACCGCTCCAAACCGGACACCTCTGCAGGCAGGGGCTTCTTCAGGAAGGACAGGATCAGGCAGGCGACCACCGCGCCGACAACGAGCGCGAGAAGGTACATGACCGGGTTGCCGATGACCGCGATCACCCAGGCGCCGCCATGGGGTGCAGGGCTCGTGCAGCCGAAGCCCGCGGACATCGCGCCGGCGATCGCAGCGCCGACGATGCAGGAGGGCAGCACGCGCCCGGGATCGGCCGCGGCGTACGGAATCGCGCCTTCGGTGATGAACGACAGCCCCATGATGTAGTTCACGATGCCCGCCTTGCGGTTCTCGGGCGTCCAGCGGTTCTTGAAGATCGTCGTGGACAGGGCGATCGCCAGCGGCGGGACCATGCCGCCGATCATGACGGAGGCCATGATAATCTGACCGGTCGTGGTGCCGTCGGCGAGCATGGCGGTGCCGAACACGTACGCGGCCTTGTTGAACGGGCCGCCCATGTCGACCGACATCATGCCGGCGACCACGGCACCCAGAAGCACGAGGTTGGTCGTGCCCATGCCGTTCAGGGCAGAGGTGAGCCACGAGTTGATGGCCGCAAAGATCGGGTTGAGGGTAAGCATCACGAGCCCGATCAGGAAGATCGCGATCAGCGGATACAGCAGCACCGGCTTGATACCCTCGAGCGAGTCGGGCAGCTTGTCGCACAGCTTCTCGAGGCCATACGTCAGGTAGCCGGCGGCGAAACCCGCGAACAGCGCCGCGATGAAGCCGCCCGAGATCAGCGCAGCCTGCGCGTCGGCGTCCATGGCGCTGGAGAGGTAGCCGAGCGTGAAGCCCTGCTTGGCAATCCAGCCGCCCACAAAACCAGGTGCCAGGCCGGGGCGGTCGGCGATGGACATGGAGATGAAGCCCGCGAGGATCGGCAGCATGAAGTTGAACGCCTGGTTGCCGACGAGGTTGAAGAACGCGGCGAGCGGGGTGCTGGAGCCATAGGAGCTCGAGCCCATGCCGGCCTGGTCGAGCAAGAAGGAGATGGCCATGAGAATGCCGCCGCCCACGACGAACGGCAGCATGTGGGACACGCCGTTCATCAGGTGCTTGTAGACGGTGGAGCCGATGCCCTCGGTCGAGGCGGACGCCGCCGGCGCGGACGAGCCGCCCTCGGCGTGGCAGATGGGCGCCTCCCCGTTCATGATAATGTTGATGAGGCGCTCAGCGTCGTTGATGCCGGCCGAGACATTGGTGGAGTACAGCGGCTTGCCGTTGAAGCGGGAGAGCTCGATGCCCTTGTCGGCGGCGATGATGATGCCGCGGCACGCGGCGATCTCCTCGGGTGTCAACGCGTTCTTGGTACCGACCGAGCCCTGGGTCTCGACTTTGATGGTGACACCCATCTGCTCGGCGACCTTCTCGAGGTTCTCGGCGGCCATGTAGGTGTGCGCGATGCCCGTGGGGCACGCGGTGATGGCGAGCACCTGCGGAAGGCCCGTATCGACCGCGGCGTGCGCCTCGGCGGCAGCGGCAGCCGCCTCGCGGGCAGCCTTGGCCTCGGCGGCCTTTTTCTCCTTCTCCGCCTGCTCGGCATCGTGGGCGGCCTCGGCCGTATCGATCACCGACAAAAACTCGTCGACCGTCTTGGCGGCGCGCAGGGCATCGGCGAAGTCCTCGTGCATGAGCAGCATCGAGAGCTTGGCGAGCACCTCGAGGTGCACGTTGGCCTGGCCCTCGGGGGCCGCGATCATGAAGATGAGGTCGGAGGGCTTGCCGTCCGGTGCGTTCCAGTCGACGCCCGCGGGAACCGTGATGGCGGCGAGACCGGGGCGTACGACGGCATCGGTCTTGGCGTGCGGGATGGCGACACCCTCGCCTACCGCGGTGCTGAACTGCGATTCGCGCTCGAGCACCGCCGCGCGGTACTTCTCGCGATCGTTGATGGTGCCGCTCGCATCGTGCAGGTCGACCAGCACGTCGATGGCATCCGCCTGCGTGGCGGCCGCGACTCCCAGCTTCACCCCATTCTTGCTGAACAACTCGGTTATTTTCATAGCGAACCCCTTTCCCCGGCATAAGCCAGCCCAGCCGCCAATACCTGACGGGCTATGTAGAAACAGATTTGATATGGGCGACGCGCGAACTATGTGCGCGAGCCGTTAACGATTGAAGGCGGCGAGCAGCGCCTCGACCTGGTCTCGCTCGGCGAGGCCCAGCGAGAA
Organism: Collinsella sp. An271; assembly: GCF_002159695.1. Classification (NCBI taxonomy): domain Bacteria; kingdom Bacillati; phylum Actinomycetota; class Coriobacteriia; order Coriobacteriales; family Coriobacteriaceae; genus Collinsella; species Collinsella sp. An271. The sequence goes on from NZ_NFJE01000012.1 coordinate 13,034, forward strand.
CGCGCTCGCGGACCCCGTGCAGACACCCATGGTAAACGCCCGCTCGACATCGCCTGCGCTCTCCAGCCAACCGGCGATGAAGCCCGCGACCATCGAGTCGCCCGCGCCCACCGAATTCACCACGGCGCCTGCAGGCGAGGGCCCTTCGACCACCTGGCCGTCCTCGGCGACAAGAACCGCGCCCTCACCCGCCATCGAGACGAGCACGTTGCGCGCGCCGCGCTCCTGGAGCTTCTTCGCGTACGGAACCACCTCGTCACGTCGCTTGAGCTCGACGCCGAAGATCTCGCCCAGCTCGTGGTTGTTCGGCTTGATGAGGAAGGGCTTGAACGGAAGGACGTTGACGAGCAGGTCGCGCGTGGCGTCGACCACGATGCGGATGCCCCGGCCCTCCAGGCGCTTCATGATGCGCTCGTAGATGTCGCCGGGAAGCGCCGCGGGCACGCTGCCGGAGATGACCAGGATATCGTCGGTAGCGAGCGCATCGAGCTTGGCGTACAGCTCATCGATGTCGCGCTCGTCGATATCGGGGCCGATGCCGTTGATCTCGGTCTCCTCGTTCGACTTGACCTTGACGTTGATGCGGCTCATGCCGTGGCTGACCTCGATGAAGTCGGTGTCGATGCCCTGCAGCTGAAGGCGGCGCGCGATCTCGTCGCCGGTGAACCCGGCAAGAAAGCCGAGCGCGCAGCTCGGGTGGCCGAGGTTCTTGAGCACGATGGACACGTTGATGCCCTTGCCGCCCGCCATGACGGTCTCGCGCGTCACGCGGTTGACCTCGCCGAGCGCAAGGTCGTCGACTGCCACGACGTAATCGAGGCACGGGTTGAAGGTGACGGTGTAGATCATGGAAGGGCTCTCTTTCTTGGTCGACGTGTCTGGTTTCTAGCGCCTAGCGCCCGTCCTGCCCGTTTCCGGCGCAGATGATGTTCGCTGCGTCCGCGAGCTCGGGCGGGATGGACTCGGTGATGACGGTCGCATCGTCGAAGTCGGCGAAGGCGACCGGGGAGACGACGGAGAACTTGCTGGAATCGCAGAGCACGAAGGGACGCAGGGTGCGCGAGAGCGCGATGCCCTTCACGACCGCCTCGCCGGTTTCGGGCGTGGTGAAGCCTTCGTCCGGCGTGGCGCCGTTCGTGCCGAAAAAGCCGATGGTGAAGCGGTAGTGGCGCAGCGCCTCGACCGTCTGCTCGCCCACAAGCGCCTCGGTGACCTGCTTGAGCTCCCCTGCCGGCACGAGCACGCGGCAGCCTTTGACGAGCAGCGCATGGGCGTTGGCGATGGAGTTGGTGAGGTAGGTGGCGTGCGTCTCCGTGATGAAGTCGACGAGGCGCTCGGTCGTGGAGCCGGAGTCGATGTAGACGAAATCGTCGGGACCGATCAACGAGGCGGCGCGGCGCGCGATCGCCGTCTTGGCCTCGGTGTTGACGCCATGTCGCTCGTTGACGGATTGATCGGACGCGACAACGGTGCGCGCGACGGCGGTGGCGCCACCGTGCACCTTCACGATACGGCCCATCTGGGCAAGACGCGTCAGATCGCGGCGCACCGTGGATTCAGAGGCGTCCAGACGCTCCATCAGCTCGTTTGCCGTCATGGATCCATGCTCGTTGACCAGGTTGACGATGGTTTGAAGACGATCTTCCGCAAGCATCTGCGCTCCTCTCTTTCGTGTCCGGCGAATGGCATCAAAACCATTCAAAAACATTCTAATTCGTTCACAACAAGAGCTTAGCACCAGAATCGTTCACTATCAGCCAAAACCGTTCATCGCACGTGAACGGTCGATTTCTCCAGGTGAACGGTTTTGAACGTCTCTGACCGTTTTTGGTGCAAATTGGGGACGTACCTTGCGCGTGCATGTATGCACGCGCAAGGTACGTCCCCAATTTGCACGTGGGTGGAGGCGGTCCGCTTTGCGCCATCGGCCCCAGCGGTGCCCGCGCCCACCGCGGCAGCACCCGGCCCCAACGGCGGGGCCGCTTGCGCTATCCTTGTTCTTCGTATGCAACACAACCGTATGAAAGGCAGGCGAATCCCCGTGACGAGACCCGGCACCAAAACCGCTGCGTTCAAGCAAGCCCTGCCGCTTTGCGTCCCCATCATGGCGGGCTTCGTCTTCCTCGGCATCACCTGCGGCGTGTACTCGAGCTCGCTCGGGCTGCCCTGGTGGATGCCGACGCTCATGTCCATCGCCATCTTCGGCGGCTCGGCGGAGTTCGTCGTCGCGTCCATGCTGCCGGGCGCGTTCGACCCGCTCACCGCCTTCCTCGTCGTCCTCGTGGTGCAGGCGCGCCACCTGTTCTACGGCTTGTCCATGCTCGAGCCGTTTCGCGGCATGGGCAAGAAGAAGCCCTACCTGATCTACGCCATGTGCGACGAATCGTTCTCCATCAACTATTCGGCCCACGTGCCCGCCTCGATCGATCGCGGCTGGTTCATGACGTTCGTGAGCCTGCTCAACCAGGGCTCCTGGGTCGTCGGGTGCACGCTCGGCGGCGTCTTCGGCAGCATGATCCCCTTGCATGTCCAGGGCATCTCGTTCGCCATGACGGCCCTGTTCGTCGTCATCTTCATGGACCAGTGGCTCTCCGAGCCGAGCCACGCGAGCTCGCTGACCGGCCTTGCCGCCACGGCGCTCGCCCTCGTGGTCTTCGGACCCGACAGCTTCTTGATCCCCGCCATGGTCCTCATCCTGGTCGTGGTCACCGCGGCGCGCGCCAAGCTGGAACCCGTATATGGCGATGCGGGCGAAAAGAAGGAGGAGGGTGAGCGCGCATGACGGTCATCCAGCAGATCATCACCGTGCTCATCGCCGGCGCCGCGACCGTCCTCACCCGCTTTCTGCCGTTCGCCGCGTTTAGGCACGGCGCCCCGCGCTACATCCGCTATCTCGGCGACGTGCTGCCCGGCGCGGTCTTCGGCCTGCTCGTGGTCTACTGCGTGAAAGACGTCGACGTCATGGGAGGCTATCACGGCGCGCCCGAGGCCATCGGCGTCCTCATCACCGCGCTTTCCTACCTGTGGCGCCGCGACATGCTGACGTCCATCCTCGCGGGCACCCTGTCCTATATGGTCCTCGTCAATCTCGTATTCGTCTGATGCGGGCGGCACGCGCAGCCCGCCTTGAGGAGATGACCGTCTTGCACATCGATCGCACGCGCGCCCTCGAGGCGTTCAACGGCTACGTCGCGCCCTACGACGCGGACAATCCCCGCATCGCGCTCAAGGTGGCGCACACCCTGCGCGTGGCGGACGTGTGCGACGCCATCGCACGCGACGAGGGCTTGGGCGACGAGGACCGCGACCTCGCGTGGCTGTGCGGCCTGCTGCACGACCTCGGCCGTTTTGAGCAGCTTCGCCGATGGGACACCTTCGACGACTCCTGCAGCGCCAGCCATGCCGCGCTCGGCGTGCGCGAGCTGTTCGAGAGCGGCCCCGAGGCCGCGGGCAGCATCCGGCGCTTTAGCCCCTCGTCCGAGGAGGACGGGCTCATTCGCGAGGCCGTCGGACAGCACAGCGCGCTGCGCGTGGACGATCGCCTCGATGCGCGCACGCGGCTGTTCTGCGACCTTGTGCGCGATGCCGACAAGATCGACATCCTGCGCGTGGCGAGCGAGAGCAGCGTGCAAACGATTCTGGGCATCGACGAGCACACGTTTTTGGACAGCGGCATCTCGGACGGCGCGCGGCGCGCCTTTGCCGAGCGCCGCTGCGTGGCGCGCTCCGAGCGCACCGAGCCGGCCGACTTCCTCGTCGGGCTCATGGGGTTCATCTTCGAGCTCAGGTTTGCCGCGAGCCTCCGCCTCGTGCGCGAGCAGGGCTACCTGTACCGCATCCTCGACGACCCCTTCGGGCTCGGGCGCCCCTTCGCCGACCCCGCGACGCAGAAGACGTGGGGGCGCATGTGCGCCGAGATGCGGGAGCTGGTCGAGAAGGACGCCTGACATTCCTGGCGGGACGGGTTGAAACGAACCCGTCCCCAAACAACCCATGGGTTGAAACGAACCCGTCCCCAACCAACCCCTAAATACCCGCTCAGTGTACCCGGCAAGTGTACCCAGAAGTAGCAGTGAGGGCCATCTGAGAACGATCTCACTCGCACTTCTGGGTACAGTTAGCGGGTATTACGCCCCATGTGTACCGTGAACAGCCCGTCAGGCAAGCGCGTCGATCAGGGCCTCGGCCACCTGGATGCAGTCGCCGACCACCTTGTAGTGCGCCGCGCCGAATATGGGGGCCTCGGCGTCCTCGTTGACGGCGATGACGGTCTGCGCCCCTCCGATACCGGCCAGATGCTGGATGGCACCGGACACCCCGAGGCTCACCAGCAGCTTCGGCGCCACCGAGACGCCCGTCTGCCCCACCTGATGCGGATACTCCAGCCAGCCCGCCTCCACGAGCGGGCGCGTGCAGCCGAGCTCCGCCCCGAGCGCGTCGGCGAGCCTGCGGGCGACCGCGAGGTTCTTCTTGGACCCGATGCCCCGGCCCACGACCACCAGGCGCTCCGCATCGGCGATCGAGCGGCCGGTGCCCACCGGCTCCGAGTCAAGAACGCGCACGCGCGGCGCCACGGACGCATCGAGCGTCACATACCTGATCTCGCCCGTGCGGGTCCCATCAGCTGCGGGCGCGGCGAAGATACCGGGCCTCACCGTCGCCATCTGAGGCCGGTGCGCCGGACACACGATCGTGGCCATGAGGTTTCCGCCGAACGCGGGCCTCGTCTGCTGCAGCAGGCCGGTTTCCGGATTCATCGCGAGCACCGTGCAGTCGGCCGTGAGCCCGGTCTTGAGGCGTACCGCCACGCCGGGCGCCAGCTCGCGCCCGAATGCCGTGGCGCCGTACAGGATGACCTCCGGCCTAAAGGCGCGCGCCATCTCGCAGATCCAGTGCGCGAACACCTCGGCGTCCGGGCGGGCCAGGCGCGCATCGCGGCAGACGAGCACCTCGTCGGCACCGGCGGCGACGAGCCGCCGCGCGTTCTCGTCAGATCCGTCCGCGCCCTCGCCGATCAGCGCTGTCAGCGTGCAGCCGCGCTCGTCGGCCAGCTGACGCGCGCGCCCGAGCAGCTCGAAGGCGACATCCATGACATGGCCGGCGGCATCCACCTGCGCGAACACCCAGATGCCCCGATAGCTCGCCAGCTCCTGCGCATCCGCGGCGCCATCCTTGGCGATCGAGATGGCGTCGACCGGGCACGCGTCGACGCACGACCCGCAGAACACGCAGGCGTCACCCACCTGCGCGAACTTACGCGGGCCCTCCCATACCAGCTTGAGCGCGGGCGGCGCGCACGCCTTCACGCAGCGGCCGCATCCGATGCACCGCTCGCGATCGATCGTAAGCCCGCTCATCGACATCCCTCCTCGATCAACGCCGCGAGAGCCGCCGCCTGCTCGGCGGGAGAGCCCTCGATGGCGACCGCCTCCTGCGAGCGCTCGGGAACAAACGACCGCACGACCTGGGTGGGCGAGCCCGCAAGCCCCGTCCGCGCCGTGTCGGCGCCGACGTCGGCGGCCGTCTTGACCGCGACGGGCGCCATTTCCGCCGCCAGCACGCCCGGGATGCTCGGCATCCTCAGCTGCGCCGCGTCCTTGGCGACCGTGATGACCGCGGGGAAATCGACTTCGACGATCTCGCGACCTCCGTCGCACGCGCGCCTCGCCCGCAGGGTGCGCCCACAGACCACCGGCTGCTCCTGCACATCGGTGATGCAGGGCATCTCGAATGCGCCGGCGAGCTCCGGGCCGATCTGCGCCGTGTCGCCGTCGACGGCCATCTTGCCGCACACGATCAGGTCGACCGCCTCATCGAGCCGGGAGATTCCGCAGCTCAGGGCATAGGTCGTCGCCAGCGTGTCCGCGCCCGCGAACGCGCGGTCGGAAAGCAGCAGGGCATCGTCGGCGCCGCGCGCGATGCAGTCGCGCAGAAGCCGCTCGGTATCGGGGATTCCCATGGACATGACGCTCACCCGAGTGCGCTCGCCCGCAGCGGAGCGCGCGTCCTTGATCGCCAGCGCGACCTCGAGCGCCGTGGCGTCGAACGGGTTGATGACCGATGCGCGGCCGTCGCGCACGATCGTATGGGTTTCCGGGTCCATCTTGACCTCCGTGGTCGAGGGGACCGCCTTGACGCACACCACGATATGCATGGCCTCACGCACCTCCTTCGCATAGATGCGGATCGAACAGGTTGCCGCGCCCCAGCTGGCAGAAGGGATCGAGCGCGAGCTTCACGCGCGCCATCTCGCGCACGTGGTCCTCGCCGTACATGGCGACAAGGAAGTCGCGCTTGAGCTTGCCGACGCCGTGCTCCGCCGAGACGGCGCCGCCCATGGCGCTGACCTGCGCCGCCCACGCGCCGAAGAGCTCCTTGCCCACCTCGTAGTCGGCCATGGAACGCGGCAGCACGTTGACGTGCAAGTGGTTGTTGCCGATATGGCCCCATGCCGCCGACTCGAGGCCCGCCTCGGCAAGGCCGGTCCGGTAGAGCTCGATGACGTCGCGCAGCCGGTCGTCGGGCACCGACATGTCGCTGCCGAGCTTGGTGATGCGCGCGTCGGTGCGCCGGCGCTCGTCGATGAGCATGTTGACGCTCTCGGGGACCGCATGCCTGAAGAAGCGCTGCGTCTCACGGTCGGTGTCGGTGCGCGCGACCCAGGTGCGCTCCGCGCTGCCGCCATGCTCGTCCAGCACGTCGCGCAGACGGGCCAGGTCGGCCAGCGCTTGAGCCTCGCCATCGCAGGCGAGCTCGACGTACACGCAGCAGCCCCACGCGTCGTCGAGGGCAGGAAGCGACGAGAACGCGGTGCTCGCCGTGCGCTGGCGACGCAGGATGTTCAGCGCCTGCGCGTCGAAGTACTCGAACGCCGCGGCGTCGCTGAGTGCGGGGCGCGCCGCGACCGTGAAGTCGACCGCCTGCGCCTCGTCGGCAAAAAAGCAGCTCACACCCCACGTGACGGCCGGCACCGGCATGAGCGCCACCTCGAGCTCGCTGATGATGCCGAGCGAGCCGTCCGACCCGATGAACAGGTCGACGGCGTCCATGTCGTCCTCGATGAAATAGCCCGAGGCGTTTTTGGTGCTTGGCATGGTATAGGTGGGCAGGTCGAGCTCGATGGCGCGCCCGTCCTCGGTCGTCAGCACGAGGTGCCGGCCGGCCGCGCGCACCGCCCCGCGTGGCAGGTCGAGCACGTCGCCGTTCGCGAGCACCACGCGCAGTGCGCTTATGTGCGGGCGCATCGGGCCGTAGCGGTAGCTGCGCGCGCCGGAGGCGTTGCAGGCGGCCATGCCGCCCATGCAGGCCGAGATCTCGGTGGGATCGGTGGCGAAGAACTGCTCGGGCCCGTCGTACATGCGTTTGAGGACGGCGAGGCTCTCGCGGTCCCACCCGTCGGTGGGCAGCGTCTTGTTCGCCAGATGGCGGCGAAGCTCGGACAGGATTACGCCCGGCTGCATGCGCAGGTAGTAGGTCCCCGCGCCGTCTCGACGAAGACCCAGGTATCTATTTTCCCGCGAGAGGTTCATGATGTGGCCGCCCGCGGGAACGGCACCCGCCGCGAGACCGGTGCGCGCGCCCTGCACCGTCACCGGGACGCGCTCGGACGCGGCCGCGAGGGTCATCAGCACCTCGCGGATCTCCTGCTCATTGCGCGGAAACGAGATCGATTGCGCGTCGCCCGTGCTGCGCGACTCGTCGCGCAGATACGCCTCGTATTCGGCCGTCATCGGTTTTATGTCCACCATGGGCGCACCTTTCTTTACTGAGGTAAAGTGGCAGTGCCCTCGATTATATGAAACGCCGAGGTGGGTTCTGTTGTGGAACGCAATTATGACAAGTGCGTGAACAGCGCATTTTCTATGCAAAACAGAATCTTTTACTAATAGTCACGCCGTCTACCAGCGCGTTTGGGCAATCTGTCGAATGCGCGTCGGAAGCGGGGCAAGAAGCGGCTGCTAGGCTGGGCGCGCTGCTTGCTGCGCGACCGCGCGCCCACGTGAAGGAGGCCCCATGGCTCTGTATCTGCCGAAACAGCACATCGTGATCGACGTCGTGGACGACCCGTGCTCCTCTCCGGTCGATCCGGATGCGTTTCCCGGTCTGACGGTCGTGCCGGTCACCTGCGACGAACTCGCACATCCCGAGCTCATATCGGAGATCTGCGGCCTGCCGTTTCCGCACGTGGCCGCGCCCGCGCAGCAAGCCTGATGGGTTGGCTGGGGACGGGTTCGTTTCAACCCATCGATCGTCGCCGCCCCTCGTCATTTGCTACTATTCCATAGTCGTGAAGATCCCGCCTCCGGCACGATCGGGGGCGTTTTTTCTGGAAACTGCCGATCGACGCCTTCCGAGCCCGCCGCGAGAGACCGGGCTCGAACAAGGACCGACCGGCATCCCCCACAACTGCAGGAGGTCGTCGGCGTGATCGGACTGGGAACGCTCATTAACGTAGCATGCATCCTCGCAGGCGGCGTCGCGGGCCTTCTCGGCAGACGCCTTCTCGTCCCCCGCGTGCAGGAGACCCTCATGAAGGCGACGAGGCTATGCGTCATCTTCGTCGGTCTCGCCGGCACGCTCGAGGAAATGCTCCCCGTGAAAGACGGCGCCCTTACCAGCGGGGGAACCGCCATGATGATCGTCTCGTTCGCCGTCGGCTCTGCCATCGGCGAGCTCATCGACCTCGACAGCCGCTTTGTTCGACTCGGCAAATGGCTCAAGGAAAAGACCGGGAGCGAAGGCGACGCGGGATTCGTCAACGGGTTCGTGAACGCATCGCTAACGGTCAGCATCGGGGCCATGGCGATCGTCGGCGCCATTCAAGACGGCATCGCGGGCGACTGGAGCACGCTTGCCTTGAAGGGCGCGCTCGATGCCGTCATCGTCTCCGTGATGAGTGCCTCATTTGGGCGGGGCTGCCTGTTCTCGGCGCTGCCCGTGGCGGTCATCCAGGGTTCTATCACCCTGCTTGCCCAGCCCATCCGCCCCATCATGACCGAGGCAGCGCTTTCCAACCTCTCGCTCGTAGGGTCCATGCTCATCTTCTGCGTGGGCGTGAACCTCATCTGGAAGGGCACGTTCAAGCCGGCGAACATGCTGCCCGCCGTGGTGATCGCCGTCATCTGGACGCTCGTGGTGCCCTAGGGAAGCACGGATGGGGACCGCCGATAATCGATTGATTTCGCGCCGGGTTCCCCTGTGGTGGACGCCCGGCGCGAAATGAACTGGCCGGCGGTTTCCTAAACCAGCTTGCCGTTGCAGTGGTCGATCATGTGCTGGATCATCTGGGCTTCCCAATCCGTGAAGTCGCGACGACGGTTCTTGAGGGCGCCGTCGACCAGCTCGTCGTAGCTGACCTTGATCTTGATGAAGCGGGTGACCTTGTGGGCGTCCTCGTGCGACAGGCAGCGCTCCTCGCACTTGAACGCGCCGAGGCCCAGCATCATCTTGGGGTTGTACATCACGTGAACCTGGTCGTTGTCGTCCTTGTAGACGGCGACGGCCTTGGTCACGCCGATCTGGTTGGCGGCCAGGCACACGGCGTCGTCGATGGACTCCATGGTATCGATCAGGTCCTGGGCGATGGCGGCGTCTTCGGCCGTCGCGGGCTCGCAGGGCTGAGAGAGGATGGCGTCGTCGTGCACGAGCTCTTTGATCATGAACTGTCCCTTCAAAACGTGCAGGTTGGGTGCGGGCGCATTGCGCGCCCCAAGATAGTAGCGCAAAACGCACGGTAAGGCGGCGCGCCCACGTAAAGAGCAGCAGCGTGCTACCTTAAGGGAGCCGCATCAGACACCGACCTCATGGAGGGGCGCATGCTCAACATCGTGCTTTTCGAACCCGAGATTCCCGCCAACACCGGCAATATCGGCCGGACCTGCGTGGTGACCGGTGCGCACCTGCATCTGATCGAGCCGCTCGGGTTCTCGCTCGATAGCAAGATGCTGCACCGCGCGGGCCTCGGCTATTGGGACAACCTCAACGTGACGGTGTATGCGAGCTGGCAGGATTTCCTCGATCGCTGCGGGCTCGCCGACGACGCGGGGCTCAAGCGCCTGCACCTGCTCACCAAGAAGGCGCAGCGCACCTACGTGCAGGCGACCTATCGCGACGGGGACTACCTCGTCTTCGGAAAGGAGAGCTCGGGGATTCCCGAGGAGCTGCTCGCCCGCTACCCGCAGCGCTGCGAGCGGATACCCATGCTGCCCGACGAGACGGCGCTCGCCAACCGCGAAAGCTGGCAAGCGCACGAACAGGCCTTGCACCCCGATGCCGAGCGCGAAGACTCTCCCCTGCTCAGGCAGGATATCTGCGGAAACTTCATCGACACGAGCGACTATCGCATCAGCGCCCTCAACCTCTCGAACGCCGCCGCCGTCGTCTTGTTCGAGGCGCTGCGGCAAACGGGCTTCCCCGGAATGGACGCCTAGAAAAAGGGAACGGCGGGAGGCCGGTGACACAAAATGGGCAGTTTGGCACGCTAAAGGGGGCCTGCAAGCACTCTTAGCGTGCCAAACTGCCCATTTTATGTCATTGACCCCCCCCCCTCTCTGGATCTCTGGGGAAGGCGGGAGATACCCCGTTTGCATCATCGGCCAATACCCAGACGACACTCGAAGAAAGTCCTGGCGTCTTTCGCCATAAAAACCGTCGCCGGCGCCAAGAGGTCGAAAACTCGCGACCTCCCAACGCCGGCGACGGATGCTCGCTTGCCTGCGGGGAACGATGGGTTGGAACGAACCCGCCCCCGATCAACTCATCGGTTACTCTTTGCCGTCCCAGCAGTAGGTGCACACCTTCGACGGATCGATGCCGATCGCCTCGAGCATGCCGGACAGGCTCTGGTAGCCCAAGCTGTCGAAGCCGAGCTGCTCGCAGATGCGGCGCAGCAGGCAACCTCCGCGCTCGGTGGAGCTGTCGGCGTACTCGTCGAGGTGCTTGTCGCCCTCGGGGCCCTCGAGCTCGCGCACGACGCGGCGGGCGATGAGGTCCATGTCCGACTTGCCGCGCGAGAACGACAGGTACTTGCAGCTGAACATGATCGGCGGGCACGCGGAGCGCATGTGCACCTCTTTGGCGCCGGCCTCGTACAGGAAGTCGACCGTCTTGCCGAGCTGCGTTCCGCGCACGATGGAGTCGTCGACGAACAGCAGCTTCTTGTCGCGGATGAGCTCGGGCACCGGAATCTGCTTCATCTCGGCGATACGGTCGCGCACGCTCTGGTTGGTCGGCATGAAGGAGCGCGACCAGGTGGGCGTGTACTTGATGAACGGGCGGGCGAACGTGGCCCCGCACTCGTTGGCGTAGCCGATGGCGTGCGGCAGGCCGGAGTCGGGCACGCCGGCCACGTAGTCGACCTCGGGCAGCGTGCCGGCCGCGGCCTCGTCGCGCGCCATGATGTGCCCGTTGCGGTAGCGCATGACCTCGACGTTCACGCCCTCGTAGTTGGAGTTGGGATAGCCGTAGTACACCCAGAGGAACGCGCAGATCTTCATCTGGTCACCGGCGGGAGCCACCGTCTCGTAGCCGTCGGCCGTGATGCGCACGATCTCGCCCGACCCGAGCTCATATTCGTCCTCGTAGCCGAGCTTGTGGTAGACGAACGACTCGAACGAGATGCAGTAGCCTTCGCCGTTCGCGTCGCGGCCGATGAGCACCGGCAGGCGCCCCATGCGGTCGCGCGCGGCGAAAATCGTCCCGTCCTCAGTCATGACGAGCAGCGTCAGCGAGCCCTTGACGGCCTTCTGGGCGAACATGATGCCCTCGACCAGGTCTTCCTTTTGATTGATGAGCGCCGCAACGAGCTCGGTGTTGTTCACCGCACCCGAGCTCATGGCCATGAACTGGGAGCCACCGCGCTCGAAGTAGTCCTCGATGAGCTCGTTGGCGTTGTTGATGATGCCGACCGTCGTGATGGCGAACGTGCCGAGATGGGAGCGGACCAGCAGCGGCTGCGGGTCGGTATCACTGATGCAGCCGATACCGCTCGTACCGTGGAAATGCTCCAGGTCCCCATCGAAACGAGAACGGAACGGCGTGTTCTCGATGGAATGGATCTCCTTTTGGAAACCGCCCGTACCCTCGCAGAACACCATGCCTGCGCGCCTTGTGCCCAAATGGGAATGGTAGTCCACGCCGAAGAATACGTCGAGCACCACGTCGCGCTTGGATGCCGCACCAAAGAAACCGCCCATGAAACCCCTCCCGTACGGTTTTTTGTGAACGCACCAAGTATAGAGGGTATGACCGGCGCTCATTTGGGAACGGTCATATTTTTGTCAGAACGCCGTAAATCGAGCTGGTCGGCGAGCGGCTCGCGCTTTCGGCGCCGGCGCCATGGCGGCGCACGCAGCGGAACGGTCCGGCGCACGTGCCTTGCCTTACGCGGCGAGGCACTGGCCGCAGGGCTCGTACCCGAGGTGCTCGGCCTCGTCGAGCGTGCCCTCGAACTCCTTGCGGTTCGCGGGGGCGATGTCGTCGACACCGGGGCAGGCGGGATCGTGCACCTTGCGGGAGTTGGTGTTGAGCACATAGTCGCCCTCGACCTCTGGCTCGGTATCCGCATCGCTCGCGCTCGGCTCCTGCGCCAGCCACGCATCGCCGGTCCGGTAGTCAATCTCCACGCCCGGCTGCACGTTGGGACACCAGATGGAGAAATCGATGCCGCGGCCGTCGTCCTCAAGGGAGTACGCCTCGACGCGCACGCCCCGGCACAGCAGCTCGTCGCCCTCGAACACGGGGGCGGACCGGTAGAGCACATGGTTGTCCGTGTCGTAGATGTAGTCGGCGACCTGCTCCTCGTAAGGCCGCATGGCGTCGGCGTTCATCCAGCGCGTGCCGGTCACCAGGTTGCGCTCGTTCGCGTTTTCCGCCGAGAGCGCCCATCCTATGAGATGGCTTCGGTTGTACAGCGACTCCCCCTCGATGAAGTCGTAGCGGATGGAATGCCAGCCGGTCGGATGGATCTCGCTGATGCTCTCGCGCTCCTCTCCGTACGCAGGGATCGTCTCGGGGCCCAGGCAGGCCATGGCGGCGCCGCACCTGCCGAGGTCGTCCAGCTCGCTGTACGACTCATATCCGAGGTGCGCGAGGGCGTAATCGATCTCCTCCTGGGAAAACGACGCGCGCTCCACGGTGACTTCCGCCGCCACGGAACTGCCCGCCGTCGCCACCCGGTCGTCGGCGGTGCAGCCGCCGAGCGCCATCGCGCACGCGAGGAGCAGGGCCAAGACCAGCGATGGGATCCGTTTGGACACGAAAGCCTCCTTGTTGCGGAACATGAGGGTTGCGTCCATCATCCTAGCGCACGCCGGGGCGGCACGGGGCCCGCCTCAACGAGCCGTTCGGGCGCGCCGACGGACCCCCTGCAAATCGGGGACGTACCTTCTGCGTGCATTTTTGCACGCAGAAGGTACGTCCCCGATTTGCATGCACGCAACAGGTACGTCCCCGATTTGCAATCTAGACGAGGTAGCGGGCCCTCAATTCGTCGCGCGCCGCACGGTCGACGTCGAGCGCGTGGGAGAGGTACTCCTCGACCGAGCCGTATGCGCCCTCGATCGCATCGACCGCGGCGGCAAGATAGCGCGGGTCGACACCGTTCAGGTAGTCCATGGGGTCGCAGGTCGCAAGGTCGATGCCGTAGAACCGGTTCGTGGCCATGTAGTCCGCCTTGACGACCTCCCACGGCACGCCAAGGGCCACCTCCATGAGCACGCTCGCCATGCCGCACCGGTCCTTGCCCGCGGTGCAGTGCCACAGCACCGCGCCCTCCTCGAGCTTAAGGATCTCCTGGAAAAACGAACGGTAGGCGGCAACGCCCAGGTCATCGATCACGAGATAGGGGTACAGCGTGATCATGAGCTGCGCTGGCTCGACCTCGCCGCGGCGCATCTGGGCCCGCACGCGGTCCATGTCCTCGTCGCTGCGCGAGACGCCCGATCCGTACTCTTGGAACACGGGAAGGTGCACGAACCGCACGCCGGGCAGCTCATCGATCGGGTCGGGGCGCTCGGAGCATTCGACATCGGTGCGCAGGTCGATATCGAGCCCGAGCCGGTACTCGTCGCGCAGCCGGGCGAGGTCTGCAGCCGTCGCAGGAGCCAGCAGCCCGGAGCGCAGAAGACAGCGCGGCTTGATTCGCCTGTCGTCCGCGGCGGGCATGCCGCCCAAGTCGCGGGTGTTGGGAAGCCCCTCGAAATCGATGATGCCGTGATCGGGGTGCGCGGCGCTCGGCTCCATGTTCCATCCTCCCGGTGACCTCGTGGAATCGTCCACATCAGAGAAAGCGCCAACCGGCCGCATTCCGCGCCCTGCGCGAAATGAGTCGATCAGCGGTTCCCAAGATACCAGAGGATGCACCGATCCGTGTCTTGCGCGCGTAAAGACGGGGCCGCGCCGACGCACGGCCCCGCCCATACGCCCCCGCGATCGATCAGTAGGCCGCGAACAGCTCGACCCAGTGCTTGGTGCCCGAGCCGTCGATAAAGCATGCGGCGCCGAAGACCGTGGACTCCGGATTGACCATGTTGTAGTGGTGGCCCATCGACGAGGTCCAGGCGGCGTTGACCGCCTCCGCGCTCCGCTGCCTCATCGCGATGTTCTCGGCGCAGGTGTAGGGCCTCCCCAGCTCGAGCCTGAAGGGCATCACCTCCTGGAACCCGCTGCCGTCGGGGCGGTAGTGCGAGAAGGTGATCGACAGTTCGCTTGCCCGCAGCCGAGCGGCTTCCGCGACCTCGTCGTCCCAGGCAAGCGGCGCCACCCCGGAGCGGGCGCGCTCGGCGTTCACCATGGCGAGCAGGTCATAGGCCTCACCCTCGCTCTGCGCGCCCCCGAACACGTACGCGCCGGTCGTCTCGTCGAAGTACCGCGCGACGCCGTCGATGGTGTGCCAGCCCTTGACCATGCGGCCGGTCGAGGCGTGGTAGTACACCCATCTCGTGGCGGCAAGCCCGCCGTCGGGGTCCGTGGTCATGAACTGCCAGCCGTAGAGCACGGCACCCGTTACGTCATCGAAGTACATCCAGCCGGGCTCGTCGCCGTGCGATCCGTCGATGTAGCGCTCGCCGTGCGCCATCTGGCCGGTCGTGTAGTCGTAGAAGACCCACTTGCCGCCGTTGGAGGGCACGTAGGTGAAGCCCTTGAGCATCTCGCCGGTCACGGGGTCGAAGTAGTACCAGCCGCCGTAGCGGAAGTCCTCGCCCTTGACCATGTGGCCGTCCGCGTCGTAGCGCACCCACTTGCCGCGGGAGCGGTCCTCGTTGGACACCGGGATGTAGACGTCCTTGTCGCGGGCCATCGTGCCGTCGGCGTCGAACCAGTACCAGGCGTCCGTCCCGGGGTCGTAGACCTGCTTGTCGCGGGCCATGACGCCGTCGTCGTACCAGTAGCGCTCGCCGTCCACCTCGTCCCAGCCGTTCTGGGGCGCGGCCGCGGCGGGAAGCGCCGTCGCCACCATGAGCAGCACGGCCCACACCATGGAAGCGATGCCGAACGCGCGCATCCGCGCAGGCCGCCTTTCCCTTATTGTCTTCCTCATCGCAACCCCCTTATGGTCCGCGCGCCCGAAGGGCGCAGCAACAACCGGTCCCCTCCATTGTTATTGACCGACACCCCATCCCCGACCCGCGACTCGCCCAACGGTTTCGACCGTTCGCCCAGCGCGACGTGAGAAAATGGAGGCTACCCGCCGATGCCGTGGAGGATGATCGCATGCTCGATATCAAACGTGTTCTCATGAGCGCCAAGAGCCACAAGCGCGGCGACGTCTGTCCGCTTGAGACGCCGTGGGGCGCCACACTCGATCCCGACCGGGTGCTTCCGGAATATCCGCGCCCGATCATGGTTCGGCCTGCATATACCATGCTCAACGGGTATTGGGAGTTCGCCATCCGACCGATTCCGGAGGAATACCGCCATGCGCAGGCGCTCTCGACCGGACGGGTCCTCAACATGCTGGCGGCAGCCCCC
This sequence comes from Collinsella sp. An271, assembly GCF_002159695.1. Lineage (NCBI taxonomy): Bacteria > Bacillati > Actinomycetota > Coriobacteriia > Coriobacteriales > Coriobacteriaceae > Collinsella > Collinsella sp. An271. The sequence goes on from NZ_NFJE01000012.1 coordinate 29,003, forward strand.
GAACCCGAGCGCTACGATGGACGCATCCTGGTCCCCTTCTCGCCCGAAGCGCCCGCCTCGGGCGTCGGCCGCGTGCTGCAGCCCGACGAGCTGCTGTGGTATACGAGGACCGTCGATATTCCGGACCTCGACGAGCTCGAGCGGCTGATCGTGCACCTCGGGGCGGTCGACTGGGCGTGCTCCCTCATGGTCGACGGCAAACCGGCGGCGACTCACGTAGGCGGCTACCTGCCCTTCGATGCGGACATCACCGACTTCGCGCGCGGGCGCCGCTCGCTTCGGCTGGCGCTGTGCATCTACGACCCGAGCGACGCCGGCGTCCAGCCGCGCGGCAAGCAGCGCCTCGACGCCGGCGGCATCTGGTACACCCCGCAAAGCGGCATATGGCAAAGCGCTTGGTACGAGGTGGTGCCCGCGGTTCACGTCGAATCCCTTGCGCTCAACGGCGCCGCCGACGGCACGCTGCGCATCGAAGGCGCGCTCGCCGATCCGCACGGGCTGCTGCGCGAGGACGACTCGATCGATGTCGTCGTGCGCGACCATGAGGGGCGGGACGTCGCCACGGCACGCCTGCCGATAGCTGGGCGTCGGGTGCACGGCGCGATCGACGTCGCGCACCCGCACCTCTGGTCTCCCGACGACCCCTATCTCTACGATGTCGACGTCGCCGTGTGCGCCCGGGGGCTTTTGGGCAGGCAGGACGCCCTCTCCAGCTACTGCGCCTTTCGGACCGCCGAGGTCAAGCGCGACGAGTCCGGCGTGGCGCGCTTCTTCCTCAACGGCTCCCCCGTGTTCATCAAGGGCGTGCTCGACCAAGGCTACTGGCCCGAGGGCCTCATGACCGCGCCGTCCGATGAGGCGCTGGCCCACGACATCCTCGCCATGAAGCAGGCGGGGTTCAACATGCTGCGCAAGCACATCAAGATCGAGTGCGCACGCTGGTACTACCACTGCGACCGGCTCGGCATGCTCGTGTGGCAAGACGCCGTGTCCGGCGGCGGCGCCTACAGCCCCTGGCACACCAGCCGAAAGCCGACCCTGGTCAAGGCGTCATGGGACCGGTTCCGCGACGACACCCCGCGCCACCGGGCCGCCCTGTCGTCAGGCAGCGCGGACTACCGGCGCGAATGGTTCGAGACCGCCCGCGATATGGTCCTGCAGCTCGCCGGGCACCCCTCGATCGTGACCTGGGTGCTGTTCAACGAGGGCTGGGGGCAGTTCGACGCGCGCGAGATGAGCGAGCGGATCCACGAGCTCGATCCGACGCGCCCGATCGACGCCACGAGCGGGTGGTACGACCAGCGATGCGGCGACTACCTCTCGCAGCACAATTACTTCCGGACGCTGACCGTCGATTGCGACCGCCGCGTCCCGGTCGGCTATGCGCGGGAGCGCGGCAACCGCGCGTTCGTGATCTCGGAGTTCGGCGGCTGGACGCAGGCGATCCCCGGACATACCGTGTCCCCCTACTCATATGGCTACGGCAACTTTCCGACGCTGGACGCCTGGCGCGACGCGGTGCGGCGCACGCTCGACGAGGCGGCGTCGCTCGAGGCGCTCGGCCTCGCGGGCTACGTCTACACGCAGCTGTCCGACGTGGAGGAGGAGCTGAACGGGCTGCTCACCTATGACCGCCGCGTCAACAAGCTCGACTAGGGAGGCGCCGGAGGGCCCCAGATACCGCGTTCCTGTGCGAAAGTGGCTAGAAATTTCTGTTTTGCTGTAAGCCGGCTCGAATGGAGGCGACCGATTTGACCAAAATGCCCGCATCGGCTGCTTACGATGCATGCGTCGTGGCCCCAAATGCCTCGGATGCGGCCTCAGCAGGGGAAGAAGCGGCACCGATGACGAGTTCCAGGCCCGATCGCGCGGCGCCGCAACAGCAAAACAGAAATTTCTAGCCACTTTCGCCGGAAGAGGGTGCAGCCGGGGCGACGCGGGCCGTGTTCTTTTACCGGACAGAAGATCCGGGGCCTCCCCCGGGCGGATCTGCGAGCTGTCGCATCAAGGCTCATATGGTTGCAGATCCGCCCGGGGAATGCCCCAGAACTCGTAAGGAGGACAAGCGACCTGACCGCTAACGGCCCTGCAGGGACTCCTGCTTGGACGTGATCTTGATCGCCGGGGTCGTCGCCAAGCCGAGCAGCACGATGACCGCGCCCACGGCGTAGGCGATGCGCGTCGATTCGAACCGTGCCTGCGCCTGGATATCCACGAGGGCGCGGCGCTCGGCGTCAGTCATGTCGATGCCCGCGATCTGCTGCTCGAACTCGCGGTCGCTGCCGAGGTTGAGCGTCATGCCCTCGAGCTGGCGATCGACGTCGCCCGAGATCGCAGCATCCTCGCCGGCCCTCACGCGCACGGTGCTCGTGATGCCGAACAGCAGCACGGCGCCGAGCAGCGCCACGCCGATGGCCTGGCCCACGTTGCGCATGGTGCTCTGGATGCCACCGGACTGGGAGGCGTCGCGCTCGGGCAGCGCGAGCGCCACGATGTTGCTCGCGTGGGACGACACCGTTCCCGCGCCCACGCCTGCGACGAAGGCGCCCAGGTACACGCCGACGGTGCTCGCGCCGTCGATGGTGACGGACGAGCCCATGATGCCGAGCGCGACTGCCATCGCCGCGTACCCGATCTGGATGACGTGGCGCGGATTCGCCCGCGGCGCGAGCTTGGGGATGCCGAGCGCCAGCGCGAACGTCGGCACGCCGGTCACGATGGAGATCAGGCCCACGTCGACCGGGGTCCAGCCGGCGACGAGCTGCAGGTACGGCGACATCAGGATGGACTGCGCGCCCATGAAGAAAAACGTCAGCGCGTTGGCGGCGAGGCCGGCAAGCACCTGCGGCGTGCTCAAAAACGAGCTGGGCAGCAGCGCGATGCCGTTGGCGCGCTCCACCCGCGGCTCGACCAGGACCAGCGCGGCGAGCACCACAAGACCGAGCGCGACGAGTGGCAGCGCGGGAGAGATGCCGAACACGGTGAAGGGGCATCCCTCGAACGGCGTGATCAGGCCCCACGAGGAGATGCCCGACAGACCGATGAGGAACAAGAACAGGCCCGTGGCGGCGAGTGCCACGCCCACGACGTCGAATTTGAGCCTCTCGTCCTTTTGATCGATGGCCGGCAAGCGGAACGAGACGAGAAAGACCATGAGGAAATAGGCGCTGAGCACGAGGAACGTGACGCGCATGCCCGAGACCTCCATCACCACGCCGAGCATGAGCGGCAGCACGGCCGACAGCCCGGAGGCGGCGCCGATGCAGCCGAACGCGACCGCCCGGTTGCCCCCGCGGTACAGCAGCGGGATGAGGCCCAGCACCGAGGGGATCATGAAGCTCGCGCCGAAGCCGACGAGCACGCGCCCCACCCAGATGAAGACCGCCATGTTGGGAGCCGCCGCCAGCGCCGCCTCGCCCACCGCGCACAGCACGGTCCCGATGCGGAAGGTCTTCTTCCAGCCGACGATCGTGCCCGCCAGGCCTCCCGCGATCATGAAGGCGCCGCCGACGAGCGGGTAGATCATGTTGGCGAGCTGGATTTCAGACGTGGTGGCGCCGAGGTCGCCGGTAAGCGCCGAGGTGGCGAGCGACAGGGCGCCGTTGTCGCCGGTCGCCCCCATCTGGGCCAAGATCAAGATGACGATCGGCAGGACGGCGAAGCGCTCCTTGCCCGCCGAGGCCGTCCGTATGGTTGCTGCGTTCATGTCGATTCCTTTTCATTCGAACGCGTATATATGTCCACACCCGGCGCGGATCGCCCGGCGCGAAACGATGGCAGGGCGCCCCTATGCCGCGCCGGGCATGACGAAGGGATGCACGCCCGACAGATCGCAGGAGGACAGCGGATAGGCCCTGATCTGCGGATCGTCGTAGGAGGCGTGGTAGTACGTGCACTGCGCCGAGGAGAACCCGCTCGTGTAGAGCGTCTTCTCATACGAACCGTCGGCCATGCGGGCGCAGCCGTCGGGCACGGCGACCGAGCCGAGCGTGCGGAACAGGCGCGTGACGTTATCGGCCTCGGACGCCTGCTCGGGGTAGTGGCCGTTGACGAAAGCCGCCTTCACGAATCGAGCCGGGCCGCTGTAGTCGCCCGGGATACCCTGCATGCCGGGGCCGGAGCCGAACGGGACGAGCTCGGCTTTGCCCCACGTGACGCGCGCGGGCTCGTCCTCGGTGAGCGAGATGTAGTTGCGCAGGTTTTGACGGTGCCAGCAAAACGTCGGCTCGTTGGTGAGCACGTCGACGTCGTCCTCCCAGACGCGCATGCCGTCCTCCAGGCACTCGACCGCGATGCTGCCCGTCTCATCGCCGATGATCCAGTGGAGGTTCGCCACCGGCAGCTCGTCGTTGACGGCCCGAGCGACGACGGTCACGTTCTCGAGCGCGGCGCGCACCTCGTCCAGGGTGGCGAAATTGCGCGCGACCCAGAACGGGAACTCATACGCGGCGACGTTCACGCCGGCCGGCGCCGGCTCCGTCGCATAGTGCGCGCTCTGCGGGAAGTTGAGGCCCGCCACCGCCAGGCCCGCGTCGTTGCCGCAGTCGAAGTACAGGGGGATGCCCTCGACGATGATGCCCATGCCGATGACCGCATGCCCGCGCTCGGGGTCTCCTGCGCGCTCGAAGGCGGCGGGTACCTTGGCGGCAGGCGGCGTCACCACCACACGCTCGCCGTAGCTGGTCGTCCAGTCGAGGTTTCGACCGAAATACATGGTTCCCGCTGGATCGGCAAATCGGATGCCCGTGCACATAGGGCCACCCCTTTCCTGTTTGGGCAGCCTAGCGCCATCCAAACACATGGATTGTAGATAGTGATTTATTACCCATGAGTTATATGGGAAATTATGAAGCGCGGCTTAGGAAAAGGTTGCGAATTACGGAAGGGAGGGTCCGCCTGACAAGGCGGGCTTTTCGCCCCCTATGGCAGATGCTATGGGTTGCAGTTGCCGCAGGGCTCGTATCCCTGCGCGATGAGGTTGTCGCGGGTGTCGGTGACCTCGCGCTTGTTGTGCTCGGCCATCTGGTCGACCGAATGGCAGTCCGGATAGTGGAACTTGCGGGAGTTCGTGTTGAGGATATAGGTCACCTGCGGCGCCGGAGCCTCGGGCGATGCGGGCTGCGCCTGCTGCAGCGCGCGGCTGTCGCCCGTGGCGTAGTCGATCTCGATACCCGGCTGCACGTTGTAGCAGAACACGTTGAACGAGACGCCCGCGCCCCCGTCGTCGATGGACAGGGCCTCCAGGTGCACGCCGCGCGCGACCAGCTCGTCTCCCACGAACACCGGCGTGGAGCGCATGAGCACGCGGTTGCCGGTGCGCTCCACATAGGAGGCGACCTGGTTCTCGAACGGGAGCATGCCCTCGACGTTCATGTAGCGCGTGCCGGTGATGAGGTTGCGCTCGTTGGCGTTTTCCGCCGTCAGTTGGAATCCGAGCAGATGGCAACGGTTATAGAGGTAGCGGCCATCGACCAGGTCGTCGTAGCGCACCGTATGCCAGCCGGAGGGACGGATCATACCGATGCTTCCGCGCTTCTCGGTGGGCATGGTGTCCAGGCTCACGATGGCGAACGCGGCACCGCAGCGGCCGAGCGCGTCGAGCGGGGCATAGGACTCCGTCGGCGCGCCGACGGCATCTTCGGCCGAAAGGGCCGGCACGTTGCCGTCGATCTCCGCATAGGGATCTCCCGCATAGGGCGGTACCTGCGCATAGTCGAATGCCTGAGCCTGCTGCGCCGGCGTATCCGGGGTACCCGGGGACGCCGGCGTCTCGGACGCCGCTGGGGCCTCCGACGGCGTCGATGCGGCAGGAGTCTGCGGATCGGGGCTCTCGGGCGAAGCGGGGGCGGCCTGCACCTGCTCGGTTGCCGGCGCGGCCGCTTGATCGCGGGCGGAGCTCGCGCTCGGTTCACCGGAGAACGCGCCGATCACCAGCAGGAGCGCGACGACGATGACGGGGACGGACAGCCCGCTGCGTTTCCTTGCCACCATATACCTCCTGCTTGAACCGATGGTTCAATGGTAGCATCCCGCAGGACGGGTTGGTTGGGGACGGGTTCGTTTCAACCCATGGCAGCGCGCCGCGCCATGATGGGTTGGAACGAACCCGTCCCCACATATGTTCATCGGACTGTCAATAGGCAATATTCCGCCGGCCCCCGGGTAGCTGGCCCGGGGGCCGACTTCCCCCACCCCCGCCGGCGGGCCGCGGGCGTGTCCTCGAACCGGGGCCCGGCGGCCCCGGGGAACCTCGGACGCCCAACGCGTTCCACTCACAGAATCGCGGATGCCGGGGAGGGCCCCGGCCCGCAGTACGGCTCTCTTCGGTGCGGGCAGTGTCGCAGCCCCCGCCTCGCGGCGGGGAGTCAACGGACGCGCATGGCCCGGCGGCGGGCTGCCGCGGGGCCGCGCATGGGGACGGACGCGAGTTGCCCCGCGCGCCGCGGGCCCGGCCGGCGGAGGGGACGGCCCTGTCTCGCGCCGCGCGCTAGGCGGCGGCGAGCTCGCGCTGCACCTGCAGGCCTATCGCCCAGATCCAGCGCGCCATCTCGCTCACGACCGCCACCCTGGCGACGTTGGCGTGCTTGCCGGCGCCCCTGAGGCGCTCGTAGCGCCGCCGGAGCCGCTCGTTGGCGGCGGCGGCCATCTCCTCGACCGCGGGGGACACCTCGTGGCCCGGGCGCACGCGCTTCGGGCGCCCGTTCCGGCGCGGCATCGAGGCCGCGCCCTCGACGAGCGCGCGGCGCAGGCGCGAGCTGCCCTCCTTGGTGATCGGGCCCCGGCGGTCGGCCTCGCCGCTGGAGCTCTCCGAGGCGGTGCACCCGATCCAGCGGGAGACGGCCCTGCCGCTGCGGAACCGCGAGAAGTCCCCGAACTCGGCGCACGCGAGGAAGGCGGTCTGCACGTCGACGCCCTTGAGGCGGACGAGCGCGTCCACGTAGGGCCTCCACCTGGGGCGCCCGGCCTCCTCGGCCACCGCCGCCGCGAGCCCGGCGGCCTCGCGCTCGAGGCGCTCGACCGCGCCGAACTCCATCTCGAGCGCCCTGTTCGACAGGGCGTCGCCCAGGTCGCGCGACAGCGCCCACCTGCGCCACTCCCGCGTCCACGTCTTCCTCAGGTTGCCGGAGGGCGTCCTCTCGCACCAGGCGAACCCGTGCTTGAGCAGCAGCATGCTCACGCGCTGCCTGGCGGAGCGGACGTCCCGGGCGGCCGCGTCGGCGGCCCGGGCGAGGTCGCGGGCGCCCTCGGTCTGCGGGTCGGGGACCCACACGTAGGAGACGTCGCTGGCGGGGTTGCACATCTCGCGCAGCACGACGGCGGCGTCGCGCCTGTCGTTCTTGTGGCGCCTGTCCCTCGGGGACCGCGGCATAGTGGAGACGGCGACCACGCCGCAGGCGACGCCGGCCCCCTCCAGGAACCGGCTCAGCCAGAAGCCCGTGCAGCCGGACTCGTACGCGCACCTCACCGGCTGGGGGAGCCCCCTCAGCCACTCGAGCAGGGCGCGCTCGAAGCCCTCCCCGCGGAACGTGCCCGACCAGCACTCGCCGGTGTCGGGCCTCAGCGCCCTGCAGGACACGCTGCGCGCGTGCACGTCCATGCCGACCTGGGTGGTATACTCGCTCATCGGGAAGCCCCCTTCTCTCTGTGGCCCTGGCGGCCGCCTTGCCGACACGAGACGATGCTAACCCACGCTCCGAGCGACGGGGCTTCCCCCTCGGCCAGGGGCGGCTGCGACCTGGTCACCCGATGAACATATCGTCAACCAACCCGTCCCAACAAGTGCCGGCTATTTGCCGGGAACCATGGTCAGCGAGATCTTCCCGCGCTCGCGGTCGATGCGCTCGACCCAGACCTTGACGGTGTCGCCCACCGCGACCACATCGCTCGGGTGCTTCACGAACGAACGCGACAGCTTAGAGATGTGGACCAGGCCGTCCTGGTGGACCCCCACGTCGACGAAGGCGCCGAAGTCGACGACGTTGCGCACGGTTCCGGTGAGCTCCATGCCGACCTCGAGGTCGTCCAGCGTGCGCGCCGCCTTGCTGAACACGACCTCGGGCGCGTTGTCGCGCGGGTCGCGGCCGGGTTTCTCCAGCTCGGAGATGATGTCGAGCAGCGTCAGCACGCCGCAGCCCACCTCGCCGGCCAGCGCCGACACGCTTCCCACGCGCTTCTCGATATCGGGAATGCCGCCGTGCGCCAGGTCGGCTGCGGTCACGCCCGCGCGCTTGAGCACCTCGCGCGCCACCGCATAGCTCTCCGGATGCACGCTCGTGGCATCGAGCGGGTTGTCGCCGCCCGCGATGCGCATGAAGCCCGCGCAGTTGAGGAATGCCTTCGGCCCGAGCTTGGGCACGTCTTTCAGCTGCCTGCGGTCGGTGAAGGCGCCGTGCTCCTCGCGGTAGGCGACGATGTTTTTGGCGACCGTCGGCGTGATGCCCGACACGTAACCGAGCAGGCTCGCGCTGGCCGTGTTCACATCGACGCCCACGCGGTTCACGACGTCCTCGACCACGTTGCCGAGCGTGCGCGCCAGCTCCACCTGGTCAAGGTCGTGCTGGTACTGGCCTACGCCGATGGACTGCGGCGGGATCTTCACGAGCTCGGCGAGCGGGTCTTGCAGACGGCGGCCCAGGCTCATGGCGCCGCGCGTCGTCACGTCGAGATCGGGATACTCCTCACTTGCCAGCGCGCTCGCGGAGTACACCGACGCGCCCGCCTCGTTCACGATGGTGTAGCGCAGCGCGAGATCAGACTCGGAGATGAACTCGGAGACGACCTCCTCGGTCTCGCGGCTCGCCGTTCCGTTTCCGATCACGATGGTGTTGATGGCGTACTTCTTGGCGAGGCGCGCGAGCTCGCGCTTGGTGCCCGCGACGTCGCGACGGGGCGGGGTCGGGTACACGACGCCGTGGTCGAGAAGCTTGCCCGTCTCGTCGAGCACCGCCACCTTGCAGCCGGTGCGGTACCCGGGATCGAGCGAGATGATGCGCGCACCGCGCACCGGGCGCGCGGACAGCAGGCTCTCGAGGTTCTTGCCGAACACCTTGATGGCGTCCATCTGGGCGCGCACCGTGAGCTTGGCGCGGACCTCGCGCTCGAGGGCGGGCGCCATCAGGCGCTTGTAGCCGTCGGCGACGGCGGCGTCCAGCACCGGCGCGAACACGCCGGAGCGGCGCGGCCAGCGGCTCCCCAGGCGCGCGATGGCGGCGTCGACATCGACCCGCACGCGGACGCGGAGCTTGTCCTCGCGCTCGCCGCGGTCGATGGCGAGGATGCGGTGGTTGGGGATCTTGCGCACCGGCTCGGCGAAATCGTAATAGGGCTCGTACGGCGTCTTCTCGTCCGCATCGACTGCCAAAGAGACGATCTCGCCCGTCCCCTCCGTGAAGGAGCGCAGGTCGGCGACGTTCTCCGCATCCTCCGCGACCACCTCGGCCACGATGTCCGAGGCGCCCGCCAGCGCGCGCTCGGGCGTATCGAATCCCGCCTCCTCGTTCACGTACTCCGCAGCCGCCTCGAGCGCCGTGCCCTTGGTCGCCGCCTGCATGATGATCATGTTCGCAAGCGGCTCGAGGCCCGCCTCGCGCGCCTTCGACGCGCGCGTCATGCGCTTCTTGCGGTACGGCTTGTAGAGATCCTCCACGCGCTGCAGCTGCTCGGCGGCGCGGATCTCGGCCTCGAGCTCCGGCGTGAGCTTTCCCGCCGCGGAGATGAGCGCGATGACGTCCTCTTTTCGCTGCTCGAGGTTGCGCAGGTACGCGAGGCGGTCCTCGAGCGCGCGCAGCGCCACGTCGTCCATGCCCCCCGTCGCCTCTTTGCGGTAGCGCGCGATGAAGGGAATCGTGTTGCCCTCGTCGATCAGGTCGACGGCCGCCTGGACCGCCATCTTCTTGAGGCCGAGCTCCTCGGCCAGAGTCGCGATGATATCCACGGGATGCCTCTCCGGTGTCGGGTGTAGAGCTGAATTAGGATACCCGCGCGCGCAGACAGCCGCAATGCTTCCTTTGGGGCCTGCTGCTTTTGGGGACAGTCCCTTTTGGACCGCGATGGCGCATGTGCGCCATCGCGGTCCAAAAGGGACTGTCCCCAAAAGCAGCAGAGCCGTTATGGCTTCGTTAGAATCGGCTTCCACCATGGGAGATGAACCGAAGGAGAAAGGAGACTCCCATGGGCTTTATGCTCGAGACACGCGGGCTGACCAAGCGCTTCGGACGGAACGCCGACGCGCAGGCAGCCGTGACCGACGTGAACCTGCACATTCGCGAGGGCGAGGTGTACGGCCTGCTCGGACCCAACGGCGCGGGCAAATCGACCACGCTCAAGATGATCTGCGGCATGCTCCGCCCGACCGAAGGGGAGATCATCGTCGACGGGCACCCGTGGTGCCGCGACGACCTGTACGCGATCGGCTCCCTCATCGAGGAGGCGCCGCTCTACCCCAACCTCTCCGCGCGCGAGAACCTGCGCGTGCGCACGACCATGCTCGGCCTGCCCGCATCGCGCATCGACGAGGTGCTCGGGCTCGTGGACCTTGCCGATACCGGGAACAAGCGCGCGGGCCGGTTCTCGATGGGCATGAAGCAGCGGCTGGGGCTCGCGCTCGCGCTGCTCTCCCGCCCGCGCCTTCTCGTGCTCGACGAGCCCACCAACGGGCTCGACCCCATCGGCATCGAGGAGCTGCGCGACCAGATCCGGGGCTTCGCGGCAGCGGGCACGACCGTGCTCGTCTCGAGCCACATCCTCTCCGAAGTGCAGCAGATGGCGGACTCGGTCGGCATCATCTACCGCGGGCGCCTCGCCTACGAGGACCGGCTCCGAGCGGACCAGGACCTCGAGCAGCTCTTCATGAGCGTCTGCCGGGCGGGCCGCGCCGCCGGATCGGGGGTGCATGCCGCATGAGCGTCACGTTCGCATCGACCTTACGCGCCGAGGCGCTGAAGTTCCGTCACGCCGCGCCCGCGCGCATAGCCGTCCTCATGGCGCTGCCCATGCCGCTTCTGGGCGCGATGCCCGTCCACGGCTACCAGTCCTTCAGCGCATGGAACTACTGGTACACGCTGTTTTTGCCCATCGCCCTCTCGCTTCTGGTCGCCTGCGTCGCCCAAGCCGACGCGCGCATGCGCATGAGGGGTGCCTTCGGCCTCGGCGTGCCGCTCGGGCGCGCGTGGTGGGCGAAAGCAGTCTGGTGCCTGGCGCTGCTCGCGCTCTCGAACCTCGTCGTCTTCGCCCTGTACCTTGCCTGCTCGGCCTTCTCGGCGCAGGGCGTCACCGCTGCGGGAACCGCCACGATGCTCTGCTGCGCGGGCGTCAACACGCTCACCGCAGCGTGGATGATTCCCGCCGGGCTCTTCTTCACGGTGCGCGCGGGCATGCTCGCGGGCGTGTTCATACCGCTTTCCGTGCAGCTCGTCGGCGCATTCGCATGGTCCGTCATCCCGCTGCCGCAGCTCTTCCCGCCATCGGCATCGACGGTCATCCCGACGAGCTTCATTCCCGTGCTGCCAAGCGGCGAGCCGCTCTCCGCGGACATGGCGCTCGGCGGGGCGCTGGCCGCCGACAGCATGCTCACGGTTGCGGGCCTCGCCGTGTGCGCGATCGCGTTCGCGGCGCTCACGGCGGCGACGGCAACCTGGTTCGCGCACTCGGAAGAGAGGTGATGGACATGGCGAACGACGCGATCCCGCGCATGTCGCTTGCGCGCTCCCTGCGCTCCGAGCTTCTGCGCCTCTCTCGATCCCCGCTCATCTGGCTGCACCTGCTATGCGGGCTTGCGGGCGGCCTGGCCTGCGGTGAGTACTTCTCCGTCGCCGCATGGGACGCCTCCATGGGAGCCGACGCGTACGCGCAGTTCCTCGGAGCGCTCATGCCGCTCATGACGTCGATCGTCTGCGGTCTGGCCGTTGACGAGGAACGCTCGGCCGGCAAGCTCGCCAACCTGACGGCGATCCCCTCGCGCGGCAGGGCCGTGCTCGCCGCATGGGCGGCGCTTTCCCTCTTGGGCGCCTGCGCGCTCGCCACGGCGTTCGGGACGTTCGGCATCGTGCTGGCCGCCGCGCATCGGCTGACGCTCGGCGCCCACGTGCTCGCAACGGCCTGGGCGGGCTGCGTCCTGGGGAGCCTTCCCCTCTACGCGCTCGAGCTCGCCTGCGCGTTTCGCTTCGGCAGGAACGCGACCATCGGCGTCGGCGCCGCGGGCACGCTCCTCGCGTTCTTCTCCATCGGCGGCCTCGCCCACGGCCTCATGACCGGAGAGCTCACCGGGGCGTTTCCGAGCATCTTGGGCTGGATCCCCTTCTCGTGGTCCGCGCGCCTGGGCTCGCTCGGCATCGAGTCGGCCATCGCCGCCAGGCGGGACGCCGTGCAGGCGGCGGCCGTGAGCACGGCGGCAATCGAGACCGCCGTGGCCTGCGCGGCGCTCCTGGCAGTGGTCATCCCCCTGTTCACCTGGTGGTTCCGCCGTTTCGAGGATCGGGGGCTCCATGTGTAAGGGCAGAATGCTCCGTCTGCTGGCGATCGCGCTGCTCGTGGCCGGCGCGATCGCGGGAGGAAACGCGCTGGCCAGCACCGGGTGGGCTCCGGCGCTTCGGTCCGTGGCCGACCGCATCCTCCCCTATCCCGAGGTGACCATGTGGGCACCCGCCCCTGAACCGGGAAGCCACGTGAGCACGTATGCCGACGCGACGGGAGCCGGCTCGAACTACGTCTACGACGTGCAGGCTGCTGACGCGAACGGAGACACCCGCGAGCTCCAGCTCATCTTTTTCGGCTCCGAGTCGAGCGGAAGCGGCTGGCTCGAGATCGAGGCGCGGGGAGGGTCGGGCGTGCACTACCGGGCATGCGAGGAGATGGCCGTGCCCGACGACGCCGTCGCAGCACTCGGCGGACGCCGATAATCCGGGGGACATTGTTTGATTGCGTTCAAATCCGCTGAAGTAGGTGCAGAATGTATATTCTCATCACGAAACTGCATAAAAATCCGTTTCGGGCAAAACCCACAGGGAGAGTAGGCTGAGTTTGGTGCGATTTTTGAGGCCCATTTCCCCACCAGCGCTACACCCCTCAGCATTTCCGCAGGAAACAACTGGGCAAATGCCGAGGGGTGCGGCGCATGTGGGCGAAGGGCACCGAAAAATCGCACCAAACTCGATATACATGTTTTTTGACACATTTCGAGACGGGGCAAACGGCCGTCCCGGCCGGCTCCGCCGGCGACTCACCCCATGCGGGCCGGTCCAATCGAAATCCGGACGAGGTCGGCCGGGGCGGAGGGTCGGCTAAAGCTGCAATCGGGCCGTTTTGTTCACCGGCGGCGTCATCCGCAAGGCGACAGGACGGCATGGGCCCAGCCCCATCGCTTGGCCCTATCAGGGCCAAGCGTTCGAACGATGGCGGTAAGGACGAGGCGCGGCCGATCGCGGCATCGGCGGGCGGCACCCCGATTGCTTGCCCTCCGCACCCCGTCCGCACGTATAATCTCGACAGGAATTCAGGGAGGTTGCGCATGGCGCGCATATTGGCGATAGACGACGAACGCGCGATTCTCGACGTCCTTGCACGGATACTCGGCAAGGACGGCCACGAGATCGTCAAGGAAAGCGATCCCGTGCAGGTCCTGGACATGAACCTCGCCCGCTTCGACCTCATCCTGTGCGACGTCATGATGCCGAACCTCAACGGCTTCGAGCTCGTGCGGCGCATCCGGCCGCTTTTCGACGGCCCCATCCTCTTCCTCACCGCCAAGGTCGCCGAAGAGGACGCCGTCAGCGGCTACGGCCTGGGCGCAGACGACTACGTCCGCAAGCCCTTCGGCGCGTCCGAGCTGCGCGCCAAGGTCGCCGCGCACCTGCGTCGGGAGCACCGCCCCCATGCGCACGCCCTCTCGTTCGGCGACGTGCGCCTCGATCTGGAAGCCCGCGACCTGGCCGTCGGCGGGACGACCGTGCCGCTCACGCCCACCGAGTACGCCATCTGCGAGCACCTGGCGCGCCATCCCGGTCAGGTCATGAGCCGCGCGCAGATTCGCGAAGCCGTGCTCGGATGGAGCAGCGACGCCGACGACGCGGCGATATCCATGCAGGTCAGCCGCTTGCGCAAGAAGCTCGCCGCCGTCGGTGCAGACCCGATCGCGACGGTATGGGGAATGGGGTACAAATGGCAGCTCTGACATCTGCGCAAGCTGCCGGCAAACGCCGGGGCATGCCGCTCGCATTCGTCATTGCCCGGTACTTCGTCTACTCGTTTGTCGCCGTGGGCATCACATGGGTCGCCGCGTTCATGCTGCTCTCCTCCGCCATCAATACGGGCTATGTGGTCGAAGCGAGCTGGGGACCCGCCAACGCGCGCGCCGTCGCAACGGAGCTTATGGACGCGGATTCCCTGGAGCCTGTGGACATTCCGACCTCCTACCGCTACCTGATCGTGGACGCCTCCGGGAGGACGGTGGCGACCGACCTTGAGGGGGCGCAGCTCGGCCATGCTGCGGAGGCGGCCGACGCGGCCCTTGGGGCCCAGTCCGAAGACATCGCGATCGAGGGCGGAGGCGGCGGGCTCACGTTCGCCTCGTTTTCCGTCACCCGCGGCGGGGCCTGCGTCCTCGTATCGGAATACCTGCCGCAATGGGCGTCGCGCGATCTTGCCGAAACCCTCCCCAACCCGCAGAACATCATGTTCGTCATCGGAATCGCGGGCAGCGCCCTCGCCCTTGCGCTCGTGGCGCACCGGGCGAGCCGCGTGATCTCGCGCAAGATGCGGCCGCTCGCCGACGCCGCCGTGCGCATCGGGCAGGAGGAGCTCGACTTTCCCGTCGGGCGGACCAACGTGCGCGAGGTGAACGACATCCTCGCCGCCATGGACGCCATGCGCTCGTCGCTCGCCGAATCGCTCGACGCCCGCTGGCAGGCTGAGCGGGCGCAACGCGAGCAGATGGCGTCGCTCGCCCACGACCTCAAGACGCCGCTGACGGTCCTGCGGGCCAACGCAGACTTCGTGGCAGAGGAGCTCGAGTGCGACGAGGCGCCGTGCGAAGGCGATCGCGGCGATATCGCTGCCGCCGCCCGCGATATCGCGGTGAGCGCCGAGCGCCTCGACGGCTATGTGCGGCTGCTCATCGAGGCGTCACACGGGGCGGGCAGCGCGGCGAAGGCCCCCGTCTCGCCTGCCGAGCTCTGCCGCCATGTTGTCCTGGAGGCCGAGCCCGTCGCCCGCGCGCGGGGAATCGAGCTCACATCGAGCATCCAGCCCGACGTCGCAGGGGCTCCCGACGCCCTGCTCGACCGCACCATGCTCGCACGCGCCGTCTCGAACCTCGTCTCCAACGCCGTCGAGCATGCGCGCTCCCGTGTAGAGATCTCCTGCATGCTCGACGACGGCTCTCTCGTCATCGAGGTCGGCGACGACGGCGCGGGCTTCTCGCCCGCCGCCCTCGAGCACGGCTGCGAGCGGCTCTTCACCGACGACTCCTCTCGCAGCACGACCGGCGGCGAGCGGCACTACGGTCTCGGGCTCTTCGGCGCGGCCGAGGCCGCCCGCGCCCACGGAGGCTCGATCACGCTCGCGAATCGCATCGACGCTCACGGAGCGGTCCTCGGCGCCACGGCGACGATGCGCCTTCCCCTCTCTGCATGAAAAGGGCCCGTCCCAACAAGCGCCGTCACTTCCGGCGCACGGGCATCCAGATCTCGCTGTAGGCCGTGTTGTCCTCGCGCACGTCGCTGAACGAGAACATGCGGAAGCCGTCGAGCTCGTAGGGCGCCTCCGCGAGCCACTCACCGTAAACGCGCGCCGTCGTCTGCTGCATATCCTGGGGATAGGGGCCGTCGCTGGAAAAGACCGCCCAGGTGAGCGCAGGAACCTCAACGAGGTCGAGCCCTTCCGCCGCCTCGGTCGACGTCGTCGCCACGCCGATCAGATGCGTGAGCTCCCCCGATTCTTCTTGGAAGTCTGCGTCGGAGTTCCACGACGCATTGATCACACGGCGCGGCTCCATATCCATCAAGCGATGCATCTCCGCCCGTTGCCCGGGCGTGATGCTGCGAGCAAGCTCGGCGATGGCCGCGTTCTCCCCCTCGAACTGCATGGGCACGCGCGCGACCACCCCCGCCAGACGAAAGGCCGGCATATCGACGATGCGGTAATCCATATGAACTCCTCGGTACCTCGAAGGTTGACGCTTTTGGGGACAGTCCCTTCTGGACCACGATGGCACAAATGTGCCATCGTGGTCCAGAAGGGACTGTCCCCAAAAGCGTCAACCCGTCACGAATGCGGCCGGACCCAGGCGAGAAGCGACTCGACGTCCGCCGCGGTGAAATCGCGCAGGGCCACATCGCCTGCCGCAGCGGTCTTCGTGGTGAACGTCCCAAGCTGCAGGCGGCGCTGGAAAGGGGACGTCGAGGCGGTCGCGTGCTGGAGCCGGGATCGCGGCACCACCTGGGTTCGGCGTTTGATGCCGCCCACGATGGCGACAAGCCGCGTCCGGTCATGCCCGACACGGCTGTCCCGGTAGCGCAGCACGGCTCCGACCGCCATCCTCACGACGGCCACGGCGCCGACGGCGCAGAGCAGCACGCGAAGCACCGTGCCGAGCACATCCCACGCCCCTCCGGCGGGCAGCATTCGCTCCGCGCAGCACAGCGCGCCGGCAATCACGGCCGCAAGCAGCAGCGCCCTCACGACCGTGCGAAACGCCAGCCTCCGCGCAGCCGCGGGCGGAAGGCGCACCATATGCGATGCGGAAAGCGCCCCGGCGCATTCGGGGGCGATGGCCTCGAGAAACGCGTCGACATCGGAGATGCGGATGAACGGGTGCAGCACCACCCCGTCGGAAGACGACGTCTCGTCCGCCGACCCGATGCTCCCCACCACGGAGGCGCAGACCTCCGCGTACCCCATGAGCTGGCGTATCAGCCCCTGATTGATGCTGATGGACTGGATGCGCTCGAGCGCCACCATATGCGACGTGCGGTTGAGCAGCCCGCGCTCAACCGAGATGCGTCCGCCCGTGCGCTCCGCGCGGTATCCGGCAAAGCCGATCAGGCTGAAGACGAACGAGACCGCAAAGCCGACCACAATCGAAAGCACCAGCAAGAGCACCGCGCTGCCCACAAGCACGCCCACGGGGAGCGCCGCGACGCTTCCCGCCGCCTCCGAAAGGTTGACGAGCCGGCTTTCCTGCAAGAAGTTGATCCCCTGCACGATGAGGATGAGAAACGCCACGGCCTGCGCGACGATGCGCGTCTCCGTGAGCGCCGCGACCACCAGCTGCCCCCGCGTGAGCGTAAAGCATGCGTCCGGGACGCTGTCGGAGGCAGCAGGCGCGAAAGCGTCCCCGGCGGCCTCCCCCGTCGCCCCCGGGGCGCCTGCTTCGGAATCGCCCGCGGGCCTTTCGGAAAGCACCACGGCCTTGCGCCGGAACAGCTCGTCTCGCAGCGCCTGGGCAAGGCCTGCCTGCAGGCCCGTGATGCGCGTCGCCTCGCCCTCGCTATCCGCGGCGCCCGTGTCCAAATCGAGCGTCATGAGGCCGAACAGGCGCTCCATCAGGCTCGACGACATGTTCACCGTGTGGATATGCTCGTAGGGGACCTGCAGCTGCTTGGCGGTGACGAGCCCGTGGCGCAGCATGATGCCCGCGTCGGTCAGCTCCCAGGTGCGCGTGCGCCAGGAAACGACCGACCCCACCACGCTTCCCGCGATGAGGAGCGCGGCGATGGCAAAGATCCCGGGCAGGTTTTCAGGCGTCGAGCCGCCGAGAACCTGGACGATTGCGATGAGGGAGACGCCCAGGGCGGCACCGATGCCGCTCACCGCACCCGACACGAGCGAGAGCGCGCTTCCACGGTGCACGCCGGCCAGCTGGGGGTCTGCGCCCTCGAACAGGGAGCGCTCGGGGTTTGCCAGCTGCTCGATCTCCTGCTCGAAGCCCGCGTCGGCGTCGCTGTCCGCAGACGGTGCCTTGGGAGCAGGCGGCGCCGGCGCCCCTTCGGCCCGACGGGGCGCCCTGTCCTTTTCGCCCATGGCTACACATCCTCCTTGGCGAGACGGGCGAGCTCGGCAACGCGATCGCGCAGCATGTTGGCGTCGTCTTCGGCAAGGCCGGGAATCTCGAAGCTCTCGCCCGCCGTGGAGATGCGCACGGCGGCCAGGCCGCTCGCCTTGAGAAACGGTCCCTGCTTGGTCTCGACGTGCTGCACGCGCACGAGCGGGACGATGGCGCGCTTCTTGACGAACACGCCGTGGTAGAGGTCGACTTCGGTGGGAGTAACCTCGTAGCGCCAGGTCGCGTACTCAACGCGCGGGCTGATCGCCATGTCGCACAGCCCGATGACCAATAGAGCGGCGGCGATGGCGACCGGGATGAGGACGGGCCCGCCGAGCCGCTGGACGATCAGCGTGGCGACAGCCCCCACCACGACGGTCCCGGCGATGAGCGCGAGCGAACTGGCATACCAAACCCGCAGCATGCGCGGATCGAGGCGATGAGAGGGAAGCCCCATGGAAAACTCCTCCTGACATGCGGTCGACATGTTGATCAGCATGATAGCACCCCCCCCCGAACGCATTTCAATCGGAAGACGGGTACGTCGACTGGAGCCGCACTCGACAAGAGTCGGCGCAAACTGGAGCGACAATCGCTACCCCGCGTCCGCGGCGCATCCGATAATGATTTCGAGCTCAAACGTGCGCGCACCGTCCACAGAAGGAGAAAGCCATGTTGAACATAGCAAAGACCATTCGAGAAAAACGACGGGCGCGCGGCTACACCCAAGAGCGCCTCGCCCAAGCGCTGGGGCTCACCCCGGCGGCGGTCTCCAAATGGGAGACCGGCCAGACGCTTCCGGACGTAACGATGCTCGGTCCCCTTGCGGCGATGCTCGGCATCACGACGGACGAGCTGCTGGGATTCGATCCCGATGTGAGCGAGGAGCACGCCGAGGAGCTGGTCGAATCCGCCCGGGACGCGCTGGCCCGACGCGACATCTCTGGGGCCATCGAGCGGTGCGAGCGCGCACTGCGGCTCCACCCCGCAAGCATCACGCTCGCCTTCGCCGTGGCGTCCGCACTCATGGAGATCGCACAGGGAGCCTGCGCCGCGAACGACCCTGCACGGTCCCCGGCGCAGGAAGGCGCCGCGAAGACCGCGCTCGCGCGCAGCATCGAGCTGTTTGAACGCTGCCGGCAAGAGGGCTCCCTCGAGCAACGCGAAGCCGCCGCCTTCGTTCTTGCAGGACAGTACGTTCTGGTCGGCAGGCACGACGAGGCGCTCGAGGCGGCCCGCTCCATCCGGGCACCCCAAGCCGACCCGCGCATCATGGAGGCAACGGCGCTCGCGGCATCCGGCGAGCTCGAACGGGCGGAAGAGCTCGTGCAACGCACGCTTGAGGAGAAGGAGGCCGACGCCTCGGCCCTGAGGGATGTCCTCTGCGGCATCCGCCGTGCGACGGCCGCGACGCCGGGATAATGTGTAGAACACCCTCCAACGGTACCCAGAACTGGCAGTGAGGGCGCATTTTGAGGCCCTCACTGCCAGTTCTGGGTACCGTTAGCGGGTACTGTTAGCGGGTAAGGCCTCGAGACCCGATCGAAGAGGGCGAAACCGCACCCCGTCCGCATCGGCAAAGCCCGGACTCCGCGATGCCGGCGAGATGTTTTCCCTCGCCGGCATCGCGGGCTCCTGAAGCACCTGGAGGGCCGCTACTCCCGATTGAGCAGCTGGCCCATCGCGACGGGATCGCTCCCGTCCAGCGGCGTGACCAACGGCTTACCGTCGGCGTCGACCAGCACGGTGATGCCGCTGCCTCCTGTCATATTGGATGACATCAGCAGGTAGTTCACCCCTGTCTGCGTATCGACGATGATCTTGCGGACGTTGGTCACTCCCTGGGAGTAGACCTCGACAAAGCGGTCGTGTGCCATAGCCGTTCCTTTCTGAGTGATCGGTTGCTTGCTATCGTTCAAACATGTTTGATTGATACCGGTGTTGGTCGGCGGCGAGATCGAGCGGGGCTAGCCCTCCACCAGCCTCAAGATGATGCCGGCGGCTCCCCATCCGCAGCAAAGGCCGACGATGACGGCAAGGACGGTCTGCACGACTCGTCGCGCGACCCAATGCCTGCCGGCGCGCTGGTTATAGCGGCAGCCCACCTCGGGATCCTCGCCCGCCAGGTACGCCTCGACCGACTGGTAGGCGTACAGCTGGTTGTCGTGCCGCATCTTGTCGATGAAAAACGCCGCGATCATCGCGGGGATGAAGAGCGCTGCCGCAGGCACCGCGATGGCCGCGATGTCCAGGTCCAGGACGATGCCCACGATGACCCACGCCAAGCAGGCAAGACCGCATGCCGTCGCGACGGCGCCGAGACGCCTCATCTTCTTTGCCCCCGTTGCCAGCGCATCGCGTATCTCACGCGAGTCCTCCTTGACGAGGGCGTCGATGCTGACGCCGAACAGGCCGCCCAGGATGATCAGGCTCTGCACATCGGGATAGGTGCGGTCGGTCTCCCAGTTGGATATGGTCTGACGCGACACGAACACCTTCTTGGCGAGCTCGCTCTGGGACATCCCGAGCCGCTCGCGGTGTTCTTTGATGCGCCTTGCGAGCTCCACGCGTCCTCCCTTTGGCCCACGGTCTATCAGGTCGCGAACAAGGTACCATCGAAACGCTTTTACAGCGACGGTTTTGGACGAATTCAGCTTGCAAAAAGTTTTTGTCAGGTGCTTTGAGCTGGGGATTTGTTCATGGGCGCAGAGGCCGCTATTCGGCTTGGCGACATCTCAAGCAGGGGCTGGTTACCAGTTGATGCGATGGTTCGCGCAGACGAGAAGGATGCTTTCGAGACGGAGGACTATCGGGACTTTCTGTTCAGACGGCGCTTGATGGCGAGCAGACGCATGAAGTCGTCAAAGAGGGACTCGTCGGTTGGCTCGAACATAATCCACTTGCCGTCATGGTAGGTCCGGGCAGCATCATAGACAGCCCAGATCTGTGGAGAGAAACCACCGCGGAGAGCTTCGAATTTCTCACGCTCGGCTTTGCCCAGAATGACCATGAAGCCGATACTGTCCTCTTTCGCGTAGAGAGCGCACAAGGTCTTTCCGCCCCTGCGCCATTTGAGCTCATAGCTCCACCCCTTGCCGCCGGAATCCCAGATGCGGTCCATGTCGTACAGGGCGTCGATACGCTCGGCGAGCATGTTCCACAAGCCGTACAGGCGTTCTCCGAATAGGTGCGGTCGGTCCCCCACTTGCTCACGGCCTGACGGGTGATGTAGAGCCGACGCGCCAGCTCCTCCTGGGTGAGGCCACGCTCGCGGCGCAGGCGTGACAGGGCATCTTTCAGCATGATCATCGAGGACTCCTCTCGGTCGGGTCTACCACCTTTGTCACCGGCGGTGCCCGGCACGTCGAGCAACAACCTGTTGCATGGCCCGCGCCTGCCGCGCCGCGCCAGCCAACTCCCTGGCTACCGCAGCGCCCGCTTGATCTCGTCGAGCAGCAGGTCGATATGGTCATCCCGGTGATTGAGCGCCGGGATGTAGGTAACGTCAGGATTCCCGCCGCGCGCACGGCAGCGCTGCTCAAAGCGCCCCTTGGCAACAGACGCGATGTCGTACAGCGATTCGAGGCAGTCGGACGCGAAACCCGGCGTCACGAGGGCGATTCGGTCCACGCCCTCGTCTGCCCAGGTATCCAGAATCGTGTTGGGATGCGGCGTCGCCCACGAGCGCGAATCCTCGAAGCGCGAGTGGTACGCGACGGCCCAGTCGTCGGCGGAAAGCCCCAGGAGATTGGCTACCTGACCCATCGAATCCCGAACCTCATCGAGGTAGGTATCGCCCGCCTCGACGTCGTTCAGGGGCACCGAGTGAAACGAGAACAGGACCTTGCTTCCCGGGCGCCATTCCCACCGCTCCGCAATCGACCGGGCGAGCGCGCCCCAATAGAGCGGGTTGTCCGCATAGCCCTCGACGACCCCCACCGCCTCGGAGGGGGCGACAACGCTCAGAAACCGCTCCTTGCAGGTGCCCACCGTGCAGGTTGCCGTCTGCGGAAAGAGCGGGAACCCGAGAAGCCGCGTGCACCCCTGGCGCCTCAACGAAGCTGCGGCATCTTCGATGGAAGGCGATCCGTAGCGCATGCCGACCTCGGAAACAAAGGGCAGCCCCTCCCGAGACATGCGTTCGTTGAGCTCGTCGCGCTGCTTGAGCGACTCGACAAGCAGGGGTGCGCCCTCAGGCGTCCACACCTGCCGATACCGAGGGGCGGTTTTCTTCGGACGGTTGCGCGCCACGATTCCATGGAGGATGGGGAGCCATATCGCATGGGGAACGCGGACGATATTCCTATCGGAGAGAAACTCGATGAGGTAGGAACGGATGTCCTCGGGATCCGGCGATGCGGGAGATCCCGTGTTGATCAGGATGACCCCGGTTTTTTCATGCAAGCAGTCCATGGAGCCGACTATAGCAAAACGTCTTCCGATTGTGAGCCGCAAGGAGCGTGCAGTTTGGCGCGAAGACACCCTTGCCCATCCTTCACGATGAGACCTGTCAGCAGAAAAATATGGCCCCTTCCCCGAATTCTTCTTTCTGTTTGCGCCCCCTGTTTTCCCACACACCATGCTTGAAATATGAAGACACCGTCTATCGTCCTCACTCTTCACCAGTTCGCTCGCTTGACCCCGCGCCTATCCCCACAGCCCCGCATTCGACATCGCGTACAGCGGGACGTTTCTCATCCAGTCCTGTTCGCGGTAGCCGGAAAGGCTGAAACGCACGGACCTTATCTCCGGATGCGCCCCCTTGAACGCCCGGAGACTCTTTGCCCGCAGGTTCTCCTCCGCCTTCACCTCGATTGCATAGACGCTGTTCGACCTCTGCACCAAGAAGTCGACCTCTCCCGAGGAATTCTCGGCAGACCAGTAATATGGAACGAGCCCGCAGTCGGAGACGAGCTGCTGACAGACGTACTGCTCGGTAAGGGAGCCCTTGAACTCCTCGAAGATCTCGCTGCCCCCGACGACCGTCTCCTTGTCGAGCCCCGCCATCGCCCCCAGCAGACCAACGTCGACTAGGAAGAGCTTGAACGCCGTGTCGTCGGCGTAGGGACACAGTGGAATTCCAGGCTTCGATATCCTACGAACGAGGGTCGTAATCCCCGCCTGGGTGAGCCACGTAATGCCCGCCTGGTAGTTCCTCGCCCGTGCACCCGAAGCGATGTGGCTGAACACGAACTTCTTGTTCTCTCTCCCAAGGTGGGACGGAATCGACCTCCACGCGGCGAGTGCATACTCACTCTCGGTCCTACTCAGGTGCTTCGAGATGTCCCGCTCATAGCCTTGGAGTATCTCGAGCTGCACCTCGCGCGCGTCCTTCAAAAGACCTCGGTCGAGAAAGGCGCTCACCGCCTCAGGCATGCCCCCGACGTAATAGTACTGGCGAAGAAAGGGGATGAGCTTACTGGAGAAGGAATTAATCAGGTCAACGTTTCCAGAGTCGATCAGATCACAAAGGTTTTGATTGCCCGTAGCTACGAGATATTCTCGGAAATGGAGAGGGTGGAGGTCTAGCGTGTTGACTTTGCCAACAGGATACCCGCTGCCCTCATGAACCGTGATGCCCAGAAGCGATCCCGCTGCGGCGACCGCGTACCCGGAGGCATTCTCGCAGAAGTACTTGAGGGAAGTAAGCGCCTTCGGGCACGCCTGAATCTCGTCCAGGATGATGAGGGTGCCGCCCTCGGACACAGCCTGCCCGGTATCGAACTGGATAGCGGAGATGATGCGGGGGACGTCGTAGCCGAGTTCGAACTGTTCGCGCATGCTAGGGTTGTCGTCCAGGTTCACGTATGCGACGTTGTCAAAGTGCCTTTTTCCAAACTCTTTGAGCAGCCACGTTTTGCCGACCTGGCGCGCGCCGTTGAGGATAAGCGGCTTTCGGCGGGGCCTGTTTTTCCAGGCGATGAGCTCATTCATGAGGAACCGGTCCATGCTTTCCTCCTCACAAACAGGTTACGGCCTTATTTTCGCATTAGTTGGCGAAAATAAGGCCGTAAAAAAGCCAAGCTTGGAGAAAATCAGGCGGAACCTGCTACTCCCACTCAGTAATCAAAATGTGTCCTTTCATCACCGTTCGTCTACGTGGTGTACCGTCGTCTCCCCATTAACCGAAATCAGCCGCATTTCACGTCCCCGAGTTGAACTCAAAATGAACTCAACACCGGTTTTTCGGTCGGCGGCTTCCGGGACGAAAGGGCCACGCGCTGTGCACACGACGAGAGTCCAGGAGGCTATCGCATACACGCGAAGACGGGTACTTCAAAACCCGCACAGCCAAACCCGACTACAAGTTCACTCGATAGCCCACTGTCAAACTGTCCTTAAGATAACAGCACAATCTTGCTTCAGCTCAGAGCTTCCTTTACGGCCTGATAATCCCAATAATACTTTCCGTTTTTGCAATATTGCATTGCCACGTGCTTCCCAGACCATTTGATACAATCCGGGCACCTATTCCTATCAACGTGCGTCGAGTTGTAAAGGACAACAATAGCCAACTCGCCACTTTTCGCCTTCTCGCACTCGTACTCAACATAGCTGCGATAATCGACATGGTAGTCACGAGCGCAAGCCCCGGTCCAGCTGTTATAGCTCGAGCACAGTTGACAGCCGCCACTCCTGAGATCCTTAGTTTTCTCTCCCACAACGAGCACAAAACGTTTCGAGACATTAAGTCGCTGGCTAAGTGACTTTTTGATACTGCAATTCAAACTCGTGTCCCGAGCCTGATGAAGATCGTGAGCATCGATGAAGTCAAGCGAAAGATACTTGCTCTCCTTCCATTTGTACAGCTGGTCAATTGCGTCTTTGTCCCCGTCCCAATCCCCAGCGATATACGTCTTCGTCCTATAGGCCATACCGTGAAACCCCCTTCATCTCATAAAGATCAACTTTGCTCATTGCTTCACTGGTGAGAACGATGCTGATAGGCTGCGAGAAATAACAGCCAGTCGATCTCAAAGTGCACAGCATACACTTCAACAGTTCGCTCTCGCTCTTTTGCCGAACATCATCGAATCGAGTAATTCCCGACCCCAAGAGCGGAAGCGAAATTGGCCGTCCCGCATACGTCCTACAAAGCTCTTGCCACATGTTCATGAGACATCTCTCGTATTCAGCCATCGTCAGACGAGCTTGGTTTTGCCCATCGAAATGCGAAAATGCGAGTAAGAGATAATCCTCCCCAAACCGTTTGATTGTCCCAAGGTCATATTGACGGCGACCTTCGCAATCACGTACAGGAAGGGGCGAACTCCTTTCGCTTTCAACTCCCCTTCTCAATTCAGCCAAATCATCAACATAGTGATCGATGAACTTACCGTTCAGCGAGGAATGAGAGATAACGATGTCGTCGACATCGGAATCGAAGTACTCATTGAACGGAATAACCTTTTTCCCATCTTGGGCAAAAAGGTCTCCTTCAACGATCTCAATTCGATTGCCATTTATTTCTAGTTCGATATGCTCTCTGTAGAGACAGGCCAGAATAAAGCGGATAGATGCTACGAGCGCCGCGAACACGGCAAGCACAATGAGCAGGTAGACCCACCATGCTTGACCGGGAATCATGTCATGAAGTGAAATACCAGAAACCGCAAGCGCTGTCTCCACCGCGGCTACAATTCCGGCAGCGACGGAAATCGCATCCTTCTTCAGAATGGATAATTTGGCACCCTGAGGCAGCCCCATGCCCCCTCCGATCTCAACCAACTCTCTTACCGAACCCGCGCTTCCAGTCGAGGTACTCCTCCTCGGAGATCTCCCCGGAGTCCCGCTTCGCGCGCATCGTGGCCCACGCCCTGACCGCCGCGTCGAGCTTCTGGGCGCCGGGCGCCGCAGGGTCCACGACGACCCGAGCGCCACCCGCGTCGACCTCCGGCCTCGCGCCGAATCCCTCCTCGAGGCGAAACAGAACCTCGAGCGCGTCGCGGGCCGTCTCGAGCCCGTAGTCGACGAGCGCGGCCGGATCCACCCCGAGCGCCCTCGCGAGGGCCTCCAGGTGCTGCGGCCGGGGCGTCCTGAGCCCGAGCTCGTAGTTGCGCACCGCGGACTCGGTCACGCCCGCCATCTCGGCGAGCTCGCGCTGCAGGAGGCCGCGCCTCGTCCGGAGCTCGCGTATCCTGCTGCCGTCCGCCATGTCTCCCCTGTCTCTCTCGTATATCTGGTGTACCTGCTTATCTCAGGATAACGCATCAGGATATGAAGGATTGTCATGTTGACCGTTCGATTTCGTGCTGCTAGTATCCGAACTGACAGCACGTTTTCGTGCTGTCGCGAGATTGGAGAGAGATGGAGAGCAGAACCATCGGCGCGGACGAGGTCGCCGAGGCCCTCGGCATGTCGCGCGCCTACGCCTACAAGCTCATCCGCCGGCTCAACAAGGAGATGGAGGAGCGGGGGTGCATCACCGTGCCCGGGCGGGTCAGCCGCGCGTACTTCGAAAAGCGCCTGTTCGAGGGCGAGGGGGATTCCGATGTCGGTGACAAGGGATAAGCGGAACGGCACCTGGTACGTCCAGGCCTGGTACAAGACCTACGACGGCAAGCGCGCCCACAAGGTGAAGCGGGGCTTCAAGACCAAGCCCGAGGCGCTCGCGTGGGAGCGCGACTTCTACGCCGTGCAGGCGGGCGACATGGACATGAAGCTCGTCGACTTCCTCGAGCTCTACAAGAAGGACATGGGGCCGCGCCTGCGCCTGAACACCTGGAAGACCAAGGAGTCCATCATCACGAAGCGCATCCTCCCCTACCTGGGCGAGAAGCGCATGAACCAGATCGCCCCGGTCGACATCGTGAGGTGGCAGAACGAGCTGATGGCCCTCGAGAAGCCGAGCGGGGGCGGGTTCTCCGCGACCTACCTCAAGACCGTCAACAACCAGCTCTGCGCGCTCTTCAACCACGCCGTGCGATTCTACGGCCTCTCGTCGAACCCGTGCCGCAGGGCCGAGTCCATGGGGTCGAAGTCCGCCGGCGAGATGAGGTTCTGGACCAAGGACCAGTACCTCAGGTTCTCGGACGAGATCATGGACAAGCCGCTCTCCTTCCACGCCTTCGAGACGCTCTACTGGTGCGGCGTGCGCGAGGGGGAGCTGCTCGCCCTGAAGCCGCGGAGGTTCGACTTCGAGCGGGGGACCCTCACCGTCGCGGAGTCCTACCAGCGCATCGACGGACAGGACGTCCTCACCGACCCGAAGACCCCGAAGTCGAAGCGCGTCATCGCCATGCCGCGCTTCTACGCGGAGGAGATGGAGGCGTTCCTCTCCGCGCTCGACCTCGACCCCGACGAGCGGATCTTCCCCGTGACCAAGTACTTCCTCAGCCACGAGATGGCGCGCGGCAGCAAGGCGGCGGGCCTCGAGCCGATCCGCGTCCACGACCTCAGGCACAGCCACGTGTCGCTGCTCATCGACATGGGCTTCACCGCGCTCGCCATCGCGGACCGCATGGGCCACGAGGCGGCCGACATCACCTACCGCTACGCCCATCTGTTCCCCAGCGTCCAAGCCGACATGGCCCGCGCCCTGGACGGGGCGAGAAGGGAGAACTGACATGCCCTGCCCCAACTCCGCCCGCGAGAGGAGCGTCACCATCGGCTTCCGCGTCACGCCCGAGCAGGCCAGGCGCATCGACCTCATGGCGCGCACGTCGGGCATGACCAAGCAGGACTACCTCTACAAGCGGGCCCTCGAGGAGGAGGTCGTCGTCAGGCCCGACGTGCGCGTCTACAAGATGCTCCGCGACGAGATGGCGCGCGTGTACCGGGAGCTCAGGCGCATACGGTCCGCCGGCGAGGTCGACGAGGGGCTCGCCTGGACCGTCGACTTCCTCGCGCGGGAGTTCGCCGCCATGCGCGGCGAGGAGGAGCCCTCGGACGTCGAGCGGGAGGACGCCCTCATCTTCGGCATGTCGCGGAGATGAGGGGCAAACCTCATCGGTCAGCCTGCCGCAACCGTACGATAAAATATCGCCCAAGGACAGGAGGGCCCGATGCAGCACCCCATCGAACAAAACGATCCGAAACGGTTCTCCTCGGAGAAGGAGAACCAGTACTTCGACCGCAAGAGCGCCCGGAAGGACGCTAACGACATCTCCAGGCACATCAGCGCCTTTGCGAACGCATCCGGCGGCAAGCTCGTCATCGGCATCGAGGACGACGGCGAGATCACCGGCTTCAGGCGCAGGGGCGCCCACGACATCGAGGACTTCCTCCAGGCCCCCATCACGTGCTGCGACCCCGTCCCCGCCGTCAGGGCCGAGGAGGTCAACGTCACCAACTCGAGCGGGGAGAGCGATCGCATCCTCGTCCTCGACGTCCAGGCCTCAACAGATCGGGTCATCGCGAGAAAGCGCGACGGCGAGGTCTTCCTCAGGCAGAAGGACGAGAGCGTCCGGCTGGACCGCGAGCAGGTTCGCGCGCTCGAGTACGACAAGAACCAGAGGCGCTTCGAGGACGAACTGGCAGACAGGTCCGGCATCGACGACATCGACCGCGAGGTGATGGACCGCTACCGGGAGGAGCTCGGGACCGACGCCCCCTACGAGCAGATACTCAGGAGCAGGGGGATGCTCGTCGACGGACACCTCACCAACGCGGGGGTTCTCCTGTTCGCAAGGAACCCCACGCAGTTCATCCCGTGCGCCCGCGTGAGGGTCATGCGCTTCGACGGCAGCAGGATGGAGACCGGGCGGCGCCTGAACATCGTGAAGGACAGGACCTTCGACGGGCCCCTCCCCAAGGTAATCGAGGGTGCCAAGCAGATGATCTCCAGCCAGCTCCGGGAGTTCCAGTTCCTGGGGGACGACGGGAAGTTCAAGATCATCCCCGAGTACCCGGAGTTCGCGTGGTTCGAGGGCCTCGTCAACGCGGTCACGCACAGGAACTACGCCTACTCTGGCGACTACATCCGCGTCATGATGTACGACGACCGCCTCGAGATCCTCAGCCCCGGAAAGCTCCCCAACATCGTCACCCTCGAGAACATGCGCCACACCCGCTGGTCGCGCAACCCCATCATCGCCCGCACCCTCGTCGAGTTCGGCTGGGTGAGGGAGCTCAACGAGGGGGTGCAGAGAATCTACGACGAGATGGCCGGCTTCTTCCTCAACGACCCCGTCTTCTCGGAGCCGAACGACTCCTCGGTGCTGCTCACGCTCGAGAACAGCATAACGTCGCGCGTCCTCCGGCAGAGCGACACCGTCTCCGGCATCGTCGGCGAGGACGCGTACAGGGCCCTCACCGAGCCCGAGCTGTCAGCGGTCCAGATCGTGTATGCAAGGGGCAAGGTCACCGTCAAGCAGCTGTCCGAGCACCTCGGAAGAAGCGCCAAGTTCGCCAGGTCGACCCTGAGGGGCCTCGTCGGCAAAGGCATCCTCTCATGGCACGGCTCCGGCCCCAAGGACCCGTCCCAGTACTACTCCTTCCCCCGCCCCCGTTAAGACTGATAAGACGGCTCCGCAGGCCCGGCGAGATTCCCGGGCCTGCGGGGCCGAGCGGGTAAGAGCAAGTCCGAGTAGTTCCGAGTAGGTAAGGGCGACGATTGGCCCATCTTGCGCCGTAATCCGATAAAATCGCAGGTAAAACACCTCGGTAGCCATTTCGACAAGCCGTTTTACTGGGTTCGAGTAAGTCCGAGTAGTTCCGAGTAAGTCCGAGTAGTTCCGAGTAGCCCAGCAGCAACCCGGCTACCCGCAGCATAATATCCGCAGCTCAGGCGCATAGCACGTCATTCCACGTAGAGGTTAGTCCGGGTAAGAGCAAGTCCGAGTGGTCAGAGCAGGAACCGACTTCTCCCTCTCGGCCAGGCGCTGAGCCGATCGAACGAAATCCAGAGACAACCAAATAACGACGAGCCGAGGCCGGCGGATGCCGGTTATTCCTCGTGCGCGCAGCCTGTCACGGGGCCCGCTTCCCCCGCAAGGGCCGCGATGCTTTTCCGGCTTCTTTCGGGCTCGGCCGGCCCCGCTCAGAGCGGTGCCGGCGAAGCTCGCCCAAAACAACCGGGCGGCGGAGCCTCCCTGCCGAAAAACCAGCGGCTTCGCCTTCGCTTCCCCCCTTGCGGCGCGCGGGGCCCCGCGCGCCCTCCGCTCCCGCTCCGGGCGGTCGGCAGCTAACGAGGCATAGCCGGGCCAGGGAAGGAGCGTGAGGGCGATGAGGAAGAGCCTAGAGGTCGGCCGTGTTCTCCACGAGGCCGAAGCGGCCGCCGAGCGTCACGAGCGAGTCCCCGTCGAGATAGCGCATGGGACCGTCGGAGGGCACGCCCCTCGCCTCGTCCACGTCGGTGACGGACGCGTTCCAGTCGCAAGCGGGGCAGTAGAACGCAATCTCCCCCGGGCGACGGAAGTACCGGAACATGCGGAGGTCCCCGCCGCACGCGGGGCAACGCCGGTAGGGACGGTCGCCGGGATGCTCCCTGAAATGCTCGAAGACGCCCATCTCGTCCCCCTTCCGAGGCCGCCGCCAAACTCCTGTTCCCAGCATTCTACCCCGCCGAGGGGACGCGCACCTTGACAGCAGCATACGACCGCAAAGGACATGCGCCCGGCACCGCGCCGGGCGCGGGACCGCCGCCAAGCGCGGCGGGAAGGAGGAGTGAAAAATGCCAAGGAGAAGATACGTGCCCCCGTCCGACATCGAGCCCCTGTTCCACTTCTGCCGGCACTGCGGCGGGAACTACACGCCACAGGAGGGCGGCGTCGAGGGGGTCTGCCCGGAGTGCGCGCAGCGCCTCTACACGCGCTGCGACGAGTGCGGCGCGACCGTGCCGGCGGCCGACGCTCGCCGCCCGTCGTCAGGCCGAACCCTCTGCCGCGAGTGCGTCGAGCGGCTCTGCTACACCTGCCGCGAGTGCGGGGAGCTTCACGAGCGCGCCTCGACCGACTTCCTCGTCGACGCCTACGGCCAGACCGTCTGCTCGTCGTGCTGGGACGGCTGGGACGCGTGCTCGGAATGCGGGGAGTACTTCCCCGCAGACGACCTCGAGGAGGGCGAGGACGCGGACGAGCACCTATGCCGCAGGTGCGCCGCGAGACGGGGGAGCAGGCTCATCCACCCCTACTCGTACAAGCCGGAGCCGATATTCCATCGTGCCGACGGGGAGGACGCGAACGCGCTCGCGCTGGGGATCGAGCTGGAGATGGACGGGGGCTCGCCGGAACGTGCCGCGAGGGGCATCCTCGCGGTCGCCGGGAGCGACTACCTCTATTTCAAGCGAGACTCGAGCCTCGACGACGGCGTCGAACTCGTCACCCACCCGATGAGCCCCGCGACGCTCCTGTCGCCGGAGGGCAAGGCGCTCTGGCGCTCGATATGCGCCGCCGCCGAGGACGCGGGCATGAGGAGCCACGACACGAGGACATGCGGCCTGCACGTGCACGTGAGCCGGGCGTACTTCGGGCAGAGCCCGACCGCTCAGGCGCTCGCAGAGTACAAGATGCTCGCCCTCGTCGATCGGCTGTTCGAGCCCCTTGCGATTTTCAGCCGAAGGAGGCGCGAGCAGCTGAACCGATGGGCGAGACGCCCGGACACCCCGCAGGGCAACGAGGGGTGGATAGCGACCGCCCGCCTCGTCCACAGGACGGCCCGCCACGACCGCTACCAGGCGGTGAACATCCAGAACGAGGCGACCATCGAGCTGAGGATGTTCCGCGGAACGCTCAGGCCGGAGACGCTGTTCGCGACGTTCGCGCTCGTCGCGGGGATGTGCGCCGTGGTGAGGGGTCTCACCCCCGGGCAGCTCGAACGGCTCACGTGGTACGCGCTGTGCGACGAGATATTGGAAAGGTGCCCGGAGGGGGCGGGCGAGCTCGCGGCGTATCTCGCCGACAGGGGGCTCGCGAACGCCGCCCCGCCGACGGGCACCGCGACCGCGATGGGAGCCTAGCATGTGCATCATCGTCTACAAGCCGGAGGGCTCGGAGATGCCACCGGCCGACACCCTGCGCCGATGCTTCGAGGAGAACCCGGACGGCGCGGGCTTCATGTGGCCCGAGAAGGGCCGCGTCCAGCTCCGAAAGGGATTCATGGGGTGGGGCGACCTCGAATCGGCGCTCTCAAGCGAGCTCCCGCGCGACGCGCGGGGGCTCCCCGTCGCCCTGCACTTCCGCATCGCGACGCACGGGAGGGTCAAGCCCGGGTGCTGCCACCCCTTCGCCGTGTGCAAGGACTACGGGGCCATGCGCGCGGAATCCGCCAGCGCCGCCGCGGGGTTCATGCACAACGGGACGCTGGCCGGGCTCGACACCTCGCCGGACGTGTCCGACAGCATGGCGTACGCCCGCAACGTCCTCGCCCCGCTCAAGGGGATGCGCGGCGGCCTCTCGGGCGCGGCCCAGCGACGCATCGTCGAGGCGACCGCACAGGGCTCGCGCTTCCTGCTCATGACCGGAGACGCGCGCGTCCTCACGTTCGGGCGCTGGGTCGCCGACGGAGGCTGCCTCTACTCGAACGAGAGCTTCCGAGGGCGCGGGCGGACGTGGCACCGGGGCGCACAGGCGTCGCTCTTCGACGTGCCGGGATGGCCGGCGACGAGAGCATGGCCCCCGGGGCCGTTCCCGGCGTGCGGCGGCTGCCCGCTCGCGGGAGAGTGCTCCGACCTCGGGCCGTGGTGCGGGGACGCCGAGGAGGCCGAGGAGGTGTCGGGCATGACGTCCTGACAGGGGGGATGGCCCGGCGGCGACGCCGGGCCGCCCTCGGCGACCGGGGCTTCCCGCCCCGGCCCCGGGCAAGGGGCCCACCCCCTTGCATCCCCATCCCGGTTGCAGGGGAGCCGAAGAAAAACGCCTGCGAGATGGCCTCCCACTCAGTACTCGCAAACATGCCAGCAGCGTTGATATGATTCATGATAGCCGATCCTATGGAGGTCGAAATGTTCGAAGAGCTCACCACAATTAGAATCTCGGGGCGCTGCTTTCCCCCACAAACCGACCTCGACATCTTCGTGAAGAAGTCTGGGAATAAGGCGCGGCCCAGAATCTCCCTCATCTTCGGAAGAAACGGAAGCGGGAAGACAACGCT
Source organism: Collinsella sp. An271 (assembly GCF_002159695.1). NCBI lineage: Bacteria > Bacillati > Actinomycetota > Coriobacteriia > Coriobacteriales > Coriobacteriaceae > Collinsella > Collinsella sp. An271. The sequence goes on from NZ_NFJE01000012.1 coordinate 62,070, forward strand.
TTCGGAAACCCTCCGAAAACAATCGCTTGGGCACCACTTGGAAGACATCGCCGATCTGCAGCTTCTCGATGGCGACGGCAACCAAATCCCGAACATGGACGAAGCCCTTTTGAAGGTAAAAGTCTTCAATGAGAAGTATGTTGACGAGAAGCTGAGAGTTGAGGGCGATGGACTCGGCTCAATCGTCATGCTGGGCGACGCTGGAAACATAAAGGACGAAATAGAAAATAAGACAGCGCAAAAGGAGACAGCGACGGAGGAACGCAAGACCCTCGAAACCCAGCTCGAGAGAAGCGAGAACCCGGAGGACGAGCTGTGCCCAGATTACTGGAAAGCAAAACTACTTGCCGCACTTAAAGGGGACGCACACTGGGCTTCCCGCAAGAAGCAAATCGACGGAGGCACGAAGAATGCCCGAGTCGATGATCGCATCCTCACTCGAATTATCGGATTGGAAAAGCCCGATTCCGACCTCTCGGTACTGGCTGAGAGGTTCCAGGCGGAACTTGCCGATTACCAATCCATAGGGAGCGGGAGCGCTGAGAAGCTGCCCGCCTGTCCAACCATACCAAGCTGGATGAGTCTCATCGACGAAGAGCAGATACTCTCCCTCCTACGCAAGCCCATCGAAAAGCCCGAGCTCACCGAACGGGAGCAGCGCATCCTCTCCGTCATCCAAAACAGGGGGCTCCCATTTGTGAGGAACGCCCAAAGCGACCTTACGAGCAGCCAGCCTGACCTCTGCCCATACTGCCTGAGGCCCATCACAAGCAAGGAAATCGCAGACATCGGAGATGAGGTCTCCGCCGTTCTCGCCGATGAGGTAAAGAAGCACGTCGCTGAACTTGGGGGTGCACTGCCAGAGAACAGACAAGAGCTTGACCTGGAGCCGTATGCCAGCTCGCTCCGCCGCGAGGCCGATTCATGCCGAATCGCCTACGAAAAGTGCCTCGATATCATCACTCGATACGAGAGCCTTCTCGAACAAAAGAAGGGAGACCCCTTCACCCCCGTCGACAGCGCCTCGCTCGGACTCAGCACCGCCTTAGGCGAGCTCTCCGAAAGCCTAGCAAATCTAAGGAAAGAAACGGCCGCTTGGAACGAAAGGGTCGACCAGGCCGACAAACAGAAGGATAAACTTTGCTCATTGAGCGACATGATGGCGCGCGTCGAGATAGACCAGCCGCTTATCGCCTACAAGGGCTCTACCGAAAACAAAGAGATCTGCATCGTCAGCCTAAATCATGCCAAAGAGACTGAAACTACGCTCGAAAGAGAGCTCTCTTCGCTCAATGCTAGGCTTAATAACACCAATATCGCCCTTTCGAAGCTCAACACCATGCTCGCAGTAGTTTTCGGGAACTGCGAGAGACTCAGGCTCGAACCCATCATAGAAAACGAAAAAGCCTATAGGCTCATTTCCCGAGGAGCGCACGTCAGGCCCGAAGACGTCTCTTCGGGAGAGAGAAATGCGATAGCACTCTGTTATTTCTTCACGCAGATCGGCGAAGGAAAGGCTCGAGGCAAAGAGTACGGGGATGAGACGCTGCTCGTTATCGATGACCCCGTGTCAAGCTTCGACTTCGAGAACAAAGTCGGCATTCTTTCACTCGTAAAGAGATTCGTGAGGATGACGCTTCAAGGTAACCCGAAGTCACGTGCCATCCTGATGACACACGATTATCTCACGATGAAATCGTTCGTTTCTGCATATAAGGACATCAATCAAGAGCTCAAAAACGTTCGGGGACAGGAACCGAAGGAGCTCAGACGGTTCACCCTCGTTGACTGGGATGACAAGGACGCTGCATATGACACTCTCTTGAATAAAGCGTATGCGCACACCCTCAACCCCTCGGACGAAACACGCGATGGCTTGGGAAACGCTGCCAGAAGAATGATGGAGGCATTTTCGACCTTCGAATACAATCGCCCATTTGATGAACTCGCTTTGCAGGAAGGTGATCGGGCGCTAACCCATGACCCCTTCCTGAACGAATACTTCCACGACTTCCAGTTCAAGCTAGCCATGCATCAGGAAAGCCACCTCAAAGACCCGATAAATAGCGAGGGGTCTATCGAAACGCCAGATTCGTTCTCAAGTGAGGGAATCGACCGGTCCATACGGGAGGCTCTCTGCCTCATCTATCTTCTTAATAAGGAGCATATACTCGCCCACATATCGGATTCTGAGGCAGAAAGTCACTTTGAGGGCTGGATAGATAGAATCAAGAGCCTTAATTCCTATGAGCAAAGTGATGCATAGACCGACCTACACAAGTCAATTAGCTTGCATACGAGGGGCTGCGGGAAAAGGGTAAATTGATGTCATGTCGCGGATCCGACCCGCGCAAGCGCCCCGGATGGGCCGGGGCAACCTGATGCTAAGGAGCACGCCATGAAGGAGGACGCCCGCCGCGCCGTGATGCGCGCGGCACACCCACGACGCGACAGCTGAGATCGAAAGCCAGAGAGGGACGTTAGCCACTGGGTTAGCAAGTAGCCTGTTCCGTGCGCACAGCGCCCGGAACAGCGACCCGCGGCGCTCCCTCGGCGCCCGCCCGGGCACCGAGCCTGGCGTTCGCCCGGGCCCGCGGGAGCCCCGCCGGCAGCCGCGCCTCGTAGGCGCGCCGGCTGGGCTGCGGGGGATCCCCCGCTCCCCTCAGGGGCCGTCCGCGACGGCCGCCGTCGAGAACGAAGGGGCGTGAGCGACGTGGAACGGTATCCCGACAGGCTCTTCGTCCGTCTCGCCCCTGGGGACAAAGCCCGGGCCCAAGAGGTCGCCGACCGGCTCGGCATCAGCCTTTCCGACCTCGTCCGCTCCCTCGTGCGCCTCGCCGCGGCGGAGCCCGACGACGCGGCGAGGGCGGTCGCGGCGTCCCGTCCCATCCTGCTCGACACCGGGTGCGCCCTGCGCATGGCCAGGGAGCTGAGGAAGTGGGGCGTCCACTACAACCAGGGCATCCACGCGCTCAACTGTATTTGATAGCGTCTTGTTTACGGGTTTGAGCGCGGGGACCTTTCGGGAATGAGCACGAAAAACTTTCGGGTTTGAGCATGCGCGCGCCGACCACCCCCGTTCGGC
>NZ_NFJE01000013.1:0-61344 GCF_002159695.1 Collinsella sp. An271
GCCCGTTGGTCGAATCGGTGAAAGTACGTTGGTGCGATCGGCGGATATACGTTGGCGGAATCGGCGCCGCCCGTTGGCCTAAACGGCGAATCTTAGATTAGCGGTAACATCATCCTCGACAAGCGCACGCCCGGCCCCGACCAGTCGGTGTCCATCGACTTCACCGACCTCCATTCGCTCGTGGACGGCACCAGGAAGGTCGAGGCGGCTCTCGGCAGCGAGAAGAGGGTGCACGAGAGCGAGGGCGGCATCCGCGAGTGGGCGCATCGAAGCGTGGTGTCCCTCGAGGACATCCCCGCCGGCACCGCCATCACCCAGGAGATGGTCTGGGGCAAGCGGCCCGGCACCGGCATCCCCTCGTGGCGCATGGACGAGGTCGTCGGGCGCGCCGCCGCGCGCGACATCCCCGCGAACTCGCTCGTCTCGTGGGAGGACCTGGTGTAGTGCGATGAAGAAGATACTGTTCCTCACCGGCTCGCGCGGGGAGTGGGGCTACATCCGCCCCATCCTGCGCCTCATACAGAAGCGCGACGACGTCGACTACCGCCTCGTCGTCACCAACATGCACCTGCTCCCCGCCTACGGGAGCTCCTACCGGGAGATAGAGGCGGACGGCTTCACCATCCACCACAAGGTGCGCATGGCGGTGGAGGGGGGCGACCACGTCGCGCACGCGAAGTCGCTCGGCGTGTGCCTCGAGGCCCTGCCCGACATCCTGGACGTCGAGCGGCCCGACTGGGTCGTGCTCGCGGGCGACCGCGGCGAGCAGCTCATGGGCGCCATCGCGGCCTCCTACACCTACACGCCCGTCGCCCACATCCAGGCCGGCGAGCTCTCCGGCAACATCGACGGCATGACGCGGCACGCCATCGGCAAGCTCGCCCACATGCACTTCGCCGCGAACCAGGACGCCGCCGACCGCCTGGTCAGGCTGGGGGAGGAGCCGTTCCGCGTCTTCAACGTCGGCGCCCCCCAGGTCGACGAGATGGTCGCCGCGCAGTACACCGGCCTCGCCGAGCTGGAGCGCAAGTACAGCGTGTCGCTGTCGGGCGGGTTCTACCTCGCGGTCATGCACCCCGTGACCGAGGAGGCCTCGAGCGCCGGCGAGCAGGCGCGCGTCTTCGTGGAGGCCCTGAACGAGCTCGACGCCCCGAAGATGGCCATCCTGCCCAACAACGACGCCGGCTCGCTCAGCGTACGCCAGGCGATAACCGCCAACCGGCGCGGGGACTGGCACCTGTTCTCCAACATCCCGCGCGAGGACTACCTGGGGCTGCTTAAGGAGGCCCGCTGCATCGTCGGAAACTCGAGCTCGGGCCTTCTCGAGGCGCCGACCTTCAAGACCGCGGCGGTCAACATCGGCCGCAGGCAGGACATGCGCTTCAGGGGTTCGAACGTCATCGACGTGCCCTTCGAGAGGGGGGCGATCCTCGAGGCGGTGGCGCGCGCAACTTCGCCTGAGTTCCAGGCGTCGCTCGCGGGCTGCGAGAACCCCTACGGGGACGGGCACTCCTCGGAGCGGATCCTCGACCTGCTGATGGGCACGGTCGCCGACTCGCACTGGATGGTCAAGAGGCTCACCTACTGAAAGGGGCTGGAATGGATCTGTCGATGTACTGCGTGACCCCGCGCTACACGCTCAGGGAGGCGCTGGACCAGATCACAGAGAGCAAAAACCGCAACGTCTTCGTGGTCGAGGGCGGCAGGGTCGTCGGAATCCTCAGCCAGGGCGACGCCGTGCGCGCGCTTTGCCGGGGGGCCGACCTGCTGCAGCCCATCGAGGGGCTGTACTCGCCGACGTTCATCTACCTCCGAGAGCGCGACATGGCGGCGGCCCGCGACCTCGTGAAGGAGAAGGGCGTGACGCTCATCCCCGTGATCGACGAGGCGTTCGGGCTTGTGGACGTGATCACGCCGGCGGACGTCATCTCGTACCTGGAGGAGGGCGGCGATGAGTGACGTGAAGGCGGAAGGGCGCTGCCTGGCGGTCATTCCCGCCCGCGGGGGCTCGAAGGGCATACCGGGCAAGAACATACAGCCGGTCGCCGGCAAGCCCCTGCTCGCCTACGCTATAGAGTGCCTGCTCGACTCCGGGGCCGACCTCGACATCGCCGTGAGCTCGGACTCCGAGCGGATCCTCGACGTCGCGCGGGAGTACGGGGGCGTGCGCGCGCTCAGGCGCCCCGACTCGATCAGCGGCGACAGGGCCGCGACCGAGGACGCCCTCATCGACGCCCTCGACCGCATGGAGGCGAAGACGGGGGCACCCTACGACGCGGTCCTCACCGTGCAGCCGACCTCGCCGTTCAGGACGCCGGGGACCGTACGGGGCTTCCTGGCCCGCTGGGCCGAGCTGCGCGAAGAGGGCGGGTGCGACGCCATGCTGACGCTGCACGAGAGCGTCGCCGACCACTGGGTCCGCGACGACGCGGGGTTCCGCAGGCTCTTCCCCGACGAGCCGCGCCGCCGCCAGGGGCGCAGGCCCGTGTACGTCGAGGACAGCTGCCTGTACATCACGGCGGCAGACGCCCTCCGCGAGACGCGCAGCGTCCTCGGTCACAACGTCGACGCCTACGTCATAGACGAGCGCGAGGCCCTCGACATAAACGAGCCGGTCGACCTTGAGTATGCGCGCTGGCTCATGGGCGAGAACGGGCCGTCTGCTGCAAGGGGCCGATCGGTGATCGAGCCCAGGGCAGATTACAGGAGCTACGTCCATGAGGACATGGAGGCGCTCGGGGTGAGCTCACGGTTCCCGCTCGTGGCGCCGGAGAACTCCATGGCGGGCTCACCGACCCAATAGCCAGGTGGAAGAGACTGCCCAGAAGGGCCGAGTACTGGGAGAACTGCCGCAGAGGGGCCCTGTGGAAGCCAGTCCGGACGCTCCTCAGGTGGAGTTTTCAGAGGGAGAGCGCGAGGTTGGGTTTCTCCGTCCCTTTGAACGTGTGCGGTCCCGGGCTCACCATCCTCCATTACAGGGAGCGTCGTCGTCAGCCGGCACAGCTCGATCGGGGCCCGTTGCACGCTGAACAGCTGCGTGAGCATCGGAGTACGCCCGGGAGAGCGGGCGGCGCCGCGTCTCGGTGACGGGTGCTACATCGGCCCCGGCGCGAAGCTGTGGGGGGTCATAGCGGATGGAGTCAGGATCGGGGCGAACGCTTGCGTGTCCGTGGACATCGACGCCCCGGTGCGACCGTTGTCGGGGTCAACAGGGTAATCCCTTCAGATATGGCTGCGAAAGCGACGAGTGCTTGACGACTGGTGGGCTGTTCGTAGTGCACCAAAGAGAAGTTCGCCGCTTCGGCATCCGCAAACTCGGCTTCTCGCTCCTTGTTGGAAGCGGCAGCTCTTTCATATGTTGATATGAAGGATTATCCGATGATTATCAATTCGAATAATCGAGGAGGATTTCCCCATGAGCGTAGTCGACCTGAACCGAACCATGTTCTTCCGTACCAAATTTGATGTACGGGATGTCAATGGAGGTGATGTTCTCTGGAAGGTTGTTCTCCAGGTGCGCGAATGGGTTCGCAGAAAGGCGCTGAGATCTGGCTACTCAATTCCCCTCGATCCGAGGGTATGGACCAGCATCAAAAACAGCGGGAAACTGCAGGCAGAGGGCGCTGATGTTTCACTTGATTCCTGTTTCCACAAGGACGGGGACAACTGCTCCTGGGCATGCCGCTTGGTTGAAAACGTGGACCTGCGTGATGGTACGGCACCGAGACAATGGGTAACGGAAGTTGGCTTCGAGGGGTGGGGGCTTTCGGAGGGCAGCCTATCGATTGTTCTTTCCTACGGGGATCGCCCGGGCTTTATCGGACCGCTTCAAGATGAGCCGGAAGACAGCGTTCCAAACCTTGTGAAAAACCTCCTAAGCGACCACTCCATTCGAAGCAGTATCTCGGGAATCGATCTTAGGGAACGTCTCATCAGGGTGAATGACGGCACTTTAGCCGAAACCTTGTCCATAATAACTAAAGAAGACCGTGAAGTGCCCGTTGTCCTCGTTTGTTGTAGCGGAGATGGCGCAGTTCCGGTCAGTCCTGAGCTGCTAAGCGAAACCCTGTCTGCCAATGCCCTTGTGTACTATGCGGACGATCCGGCGTACGTGAGGAAACTTAACGACGAGCTTGGACGCGTTGGGATGGAGTGCTATTTGGGAGCGGTGCGTGTCTATGCTGCGAGGCCGCATCCCGGGAATCTATCTGATTACCTGAGGCACAGGTACATTCCATCTTCGGAGCTTGAGCGGAGAGGGGGTCCCTGGTTAGTTTCCATGCTCAGAAAGGCTATTGCGCAAGATGTATCGATTTGGCAGTCCATGGTCCGGATCGAGGATGTGCGACGGCTCAACAGGGAGTCCTATCGAAGAAGAGAGATCGAGGAAATCAGGCTCCAGTACTTAGGAAATCAGGACAAAATACTCGAAGACATGATCGGATACGAAGATCAGATTGAGGAGCTCCTCGCTGAGCAGGAAGCACTAGAGAGAAGGGTTAAGGAATCTGAAGCAACGAATGCAGCGCTGAGAGCCAAATGCGATGCGTTTGAGGGGGCTCTTAATAGCCGAAAGAATTCTAGTGTCGTCAACGATGAGGTTCGTTCTCTGCTTCAAACAGCCAAGAAGATTGATTGCAAGACAGTCGGAAAGCTCATCGTCCTGCTGTTCCCCAACCGCATCGACTTTACCAAACGTGGCTGGAAATCGCTCGAGGACTGTTGCACAAACCCTCTTGTCCTTTGGCAAGCACTTTACGATATGTGCGTGGTCTTGCAGCCTTTGTACGTGGACAAACCTGGAGAAAACGTCGGAAAACTGTTTAGGCAGAAGTCGGCGTTTGAGATTTCACGTGAAAGCGCTCAAACCCGTTCCAACCCGGCGTTGATGAAGCAGCGCGATGATGTGTATGACGGTAAACCAATTGCCATTGAGCGGCACTTGAAATCTGGTACTGGCAACCCTGGTAGCGGGACATTTGTGCGCGTCTATTACGACACGGTTGGGGATAGGATTATTGTTGGAGAGTGCGCTAAGCATCTCGACACCATCACAACGTCGTCGCTATAGCCAATTCGTTTTCTCTCTTTGTTGCTGTTTGATATTTCGGAAACGTGTGAGGGGTATCAGACGCACTTCCACGGATATCTGTCAAATATCCAATGCAAATTGATTTATCTTTTCTGTCCTTATGTATGGACAGGCTACGAGTTGTCGGTAAAACGATTGTTTCCTCAACCGTCCGCCAGCCATCATTTCAACCGATGGCTCATCAGGGGTAGTTCCTCACTTATGAGTGCGAGGTTGTAGATGGGCGGAGATTGTTTGCATGGATAGCCCAGCGCTTGCTTTCGAACAAGTGATTATCTGGAATTATCGGTTTCATTAATCTGGGAGGCGCGTTTCATGTCATCCAATCCGATCAATCGAGTCCTGCTGGACGCAAGGTTCAAAGCGCTTCACGTTGAGCGCCCGATTGCGGCCCGCCAGCTTGCCAGCCGATACCTCGCATGGCGGAACCGTTTCGACACTGTCCCGCAACCAGCCAAGGTGGTCACCATCTGCGGAAACGGTCTGACAGGCAAGACGAGCTTCTTGCTCAATGAGGCACGGCAGGAGTTGGTTGGTGCAGAGAATAGGGCGGACAGGACCGCTGCTTTTCATTATGTGTACTGCGACCTTGATGTTGCGCGGAAGCACGAGGTTCGCGAGATCGAGGCGCTGCTTCTCATCAGAAACGCCCTTAACAGGCATCAAGTTCCCACTCCAGTACTCGATCAAGGTTTGAGGAAATACAACGTCTTGACTCATGGCGGCCTGTCCCGCTTCGGGTCCGGCGAGCTTGAAGTGCCGAAGGAGCTCTTCGATTGCGTAGCCGACGGAATGGTGAGCACGATCTTTGCTGGAGCTAACCCCGTGGCGGGAGCGATTGGCGCTTCTATTGCAAGAGTGGCAATAGAAGGTGCCAAGGTGGTTTATAGGCGAGAGAAGGATTTGCGCAGGGCAGAGCAAGAGTGGAGGGAGGCATCGGATTCTCTCAGCTCACCTGATCTCAGAGAGGTGTATTCCAAGTTTCCAGCGTATCTCGCAGAGGATGTGGATGCTACTCCGGGTAGGATCTGCTTGGTCATCGATTCTTTCGAGGTCGTGTACGGCACCGACAAAGTGGATGATAGCCCAAAATGGGTCGAGATGCTTGCAGGAAAACCCAATCTTTTTCTAGTCGTGGCCGGTCGTCGCGTTCCAGAGCAATTTGACCTAGCAAAAAGCGTTGAGCTCGATCTTGGTTCCGTTGATCGGAAGGCTTTTGCCGAAGGCCTTATTGTTTGCGGTCTAAACAGGGGAGATGCCAAGAAAATTGCCCGCTCCTGCGACCAAGTTCCCGGTCTCGGGGTCATCATCGCGAAAACTGGCATGGGCGATTGGGGCATGTTCGATGAGCTCTCAATAGAAGGCGATGGAGACCCGAAAAGACAGTTCGAGGTTCTAAAACGCTTTATGAGAGACCAGCTGGCCCAGATGCACGAGCACGTCGCTCGGCAACTCAAGGCCATGGCATGGATTGGGAGCTGGCGAAGCGGCTGTATACCCTCTATTCCCATACTTGACGAATTCGCCGAAAAGGAACTCGCCAACTTGAGTTACGTCGGCTCATCCGCAAGAGGAGGATATGCCGTCCATGCGCTTGTTGCATCGGCTATTCGGGAGATATGCAAATCTGATTTTAACGGAGAACTCGAGCGGCAGGTCAAGGGCCGACTAAACGACAGATCGGTAGGAGCGGAAGAGGTGACAGCTCTTACCCAGGCCTTGGTGGCTCTCGCGGGCAATCGTGTGAGAGAATGCGTCCACGCGCTGTGCCGTAAGCTCATCCTTCGCAACAACCCGTTGGACGAGTCAATATCGCTCTCCGCTTGCGGCGATATCCTCGATCTCATCGGGATTATGGACTATTCGGCGATGGATGATGGTTGCCGCGCCGCTGTCGATTCCTATCTTGAGGCCCTGCTGGATTACAGCGAGGTTGAGCTGCGTTATGCTCTGCTTTACGAATACGTTGATCCGACTTTCTCTTTCCAGCGAGCCCAAGACGCTATCGATGTTTGCAGGAGAATCGTGGACTTTGCGAATTCGTGGTTCCGCAGGACGCTTTCTCCAGAGGACGGGAACATGCGGCGTGAGGCGGTCCTTCTGGATTACGCGGCGCGCTTGCGCAAGTTTGCGGCGGTCGCAACCGAGATGTACAAGCTCACATCGGATTACTCCTATCAGGTGAATTCGATGCAGTACGAACTTGAGGCGGCGGAGAGTATCGTTGGCCATGTCATCGGTAAGGGCCGCCTTGCGACCCCAGACGACCTTACTCTCCTGTGCAACATGCTGAACGCGATGTCGATCTCTCAGTATCGTTTGAGACGATACGATGTAAGCCTTCCATTGAGGGAGATCTGCTGCTCGTTAATCGAGAGCCATTTCGATGATATCGAGGATGAGGTGAAGGCAAGGGCGCTCAGAAGCGGTGCCACCGCCTATCTTGCCTATGTGAGAGACTTTGATACTGAGGGAACTTGCCATGTGTCGTCGGGCAGCACGCCCCGGCTCGAAAAGCTGGCGTGCAGCGTTTCCGAAGCTCTCGAGCGTGCAAAGGAGCTCTGCCAGTTGAGCCTGAAGGTGCGTGATACATGGTCGGCGCGCATCACGCATGCCGATTGTACGTTCGAGCAGATTTCCCGTGGATTGGGGGATAGGCCATGGGATACCGAGGGCCGTTACGCGCGGGCAATCCAGGAGCTGGAGTTGGTGCGGGTCGATATTGTGCGAAAGGGCCAGGAGCGGCATCCGGAATTCGCACGCTGCATGCAGAGGCTTGCGTTCGCCTATGAATCAGCCTCTGAGGCTTGCCAGTTAAAACGTGCTGAATATCTGCGAATGGCTTTGGAATGCGGGACAGCTGCTGAGCATCGACTTTTGGAAAGGCATCAAAGCGACGAACATGTAGATGTGATTAAAGTTCGTGAGCTCATCGACAGGGTTAAGGGCCGTCTTTCCGAACTTGATGCGAGCTGATGATTCACGACTCGTTTGACGGTCGATTTGATTGATGGGCTGGAGTGGTTGATATGCCAGTTGCTACAAATGGAAGGCGTTATATTGCCGCGAGTTTGGTCGACAAGCTCATTCGAGGAGAGCATGTCGAGCTTTCCCAGATTCTCGGACTGGATGACGATGCGTTCAACGACCTTCTGAAAATGTGCGGGATTGACAGCGCTGATAACGAGGCCGGGGAAGCGAATGACTAGACGGGCTTCGGGGAGAGCTGGAATCTCCGTCTAGACCGGGGTTTCCCGAAGCTTCCCGTCGCGTGCTTTGATGCGCCGCGTCATGGCGGTATATCCCGATAGTTCGACTCGTCGAATTATTATCGATGATATGAACTCTCATATAAGATAAAGATATTCAGCCAATAATCCATAATATATAATTTGAGAATCCGACGAGAGAAAAAGGAGGATCAATGGCTGTTGAAATAATTCCCGATGAGGTAATTCGATCAGAAGAGCTGGTGCTGCGCGCCGATGCCGAAGTGCTGCTCGACCGCTTACAGGCTTTGGCCTGCTCCCTTAGCGACAGCAAGGCTTCCGGAAGTGTTCAACAGCTCGATAAGGGCATGGAAATGGCCAGAAGACTATGCTTGGAATTGCCTGATAGCTCTATTGCAGTTCAGCTTCCGACCGGTCTTTCTCTCCCTGATGGCCCCCATGCCGAACGCGATAGTGATAAAGGGATACCTGTCGGGAGAAGCAAGCTATTGTTGGGGTCGTGGAACGTACGAGTGGGGTTGTGGCTCCGCTTCTTCGCTGGCCTATGTTGCAGCAGCATGGTGCAGAGCGCGCTCAAGGGGGTCATTGGTTTACCCGAAGAAACAGTGGATGCCATCGGTTTCGCTTCAGAAGGTGTCACGTTGGCTTGGGGTACCCCTAGCATCTCGGATCTCAAGAAAGGTGTTAACAAAATACCTGCAGGAGACTATCCGCTTGTCAGGATGGCGGTGAAGTTGTCCTGCGGCAATGCGTTTGGGTTCGCCATTCACACAAAGACCGTCACTGCTTTAAGCCTCATGGAAGCTTGCCTGGCTTCCGATGGCGATGATTTGCAAGATTCACCCGATAGCGTTGCATTTGACTATGTGAGTGGGTTGATAGGAGCGGAACGTATGGCCGATCCGGATGTGGAGACTGCTGCTCAAGGGATTTCCGAGGCCATCACGATGATTGTCAAGCGTTATGAGGTGTTTACGTCTGAAACAATCGACTACTCGCTCTCCCTTAAGAGTGGGTCTACGGATGAACAGTTGAGACGATGCGCATCCGTATTGAAACGTCTTGAAGAGATAGGGATGTTCCGACAAGAGGGGCATGAGGGCAAGCTCAAGGCATACCGGTATAACGTGTAAGGAACGGGGGTGTTGGCTATGGGGCGCCTTGTCCGTGAGGAGGTCGGTGCGCAAGAGGTTCCGTCGCAAGGGGGCAGGTACCTCTACTACGTCGATACGAAGAAGACCGGGTGGGCGGAATTTACAGCCTCGCTCGTTACCCAACTGGCCGAGCTGCTTACGGATTTGCGTGAGGACGGATTCTGGTTGCCGGGATTATCCTCCGTTGGTTCCAACGGCGCTCCTGCATCTCCGACAATCGATGTTACAGGCGCTATGTCTGGCGGGGGAGCGGCATGTCTGAGTGCCATCATTGCCCGCGTGGCATATTCGGTGTCTATCATTGGTGAGGAAAGTTGTCTTACCATCGTGCGCGAGCGCTTTCATGTTGATGCGGTCTACCGCGATTGTTACTACACCTGCTATTCGCGGCAGCATCTCGATACGCCACGGTTTTCCCAGCGGCTCAGTTTCTTTTTGGGCGGGCTCAGCGAGGAGTTATTGCTTGGTGACGGCGATGGCTTGCAGGAACGATTTATCGGGTCGGTCGTGCTCAATCCTGTCGCATCGGGCTCTATCGGTCGTACGCTAATCCAGCCGAAGTACCTTTTGTCGCGCCGTCTTGATGACGAGGAGATTCCTCGTGCCGCCGTTCGCACCTCGCGGTTTAAGACCACCATTATGGGCATTCCTCTGGAAGTGGATGCATTTCCGTATCGCAGCCAAGACGGCCTCTTTCTGAGGTGCGTCGAAATCACCCTTGTCAACATGATCGAATACTACTCAAACGAGTATGGTGATTATGGGTTCGTACTTCCAAGCAGGATTCATGAGGCGGAGGCGGAGTTTTTGAACGAACGCACGATTCCTGCTAAGGGGATAAGCTATCTCACCGCGTCGAAGCTGCTGTCAACTTTTGGTTTTCAAGCGTCGCTGCATGGTGCCATGAAGGATTCTGACGAGCGAATCAGATTCAAGCGAATATTCCATCACTATATCGAGTCTGGCATACCGGTTGCCATGAACCTATCTGATTCTGCAGGTTCTGTTGGCCATTCGCTTGTTTGTATCGGCACGGGCGGCGTACTGGCAGACGCTTCGATTACAGGTTGCGATCCGGCATATACTTTCCGAGATACGAGCCCGGGCTCTCGTTATGCTCAGGCGGTCCGTGCGGCAAAACAGTCTGATGACGGAGCGTCTGCCGTTGACGACGCACGTAAAGTTCTGCAGGAATGGGACGAATCCCCTGTGTGTTCCGTTGTCATGACAGCGGATTTATGCAATGAGTACGTCGTGGTCGATGACAATCAGGCTCCATACCGTGTGCGTGGTTTCGACAGCTTATCTCGTTTTGAGACCATGGAGAATAGCGTGGTGCTTGTAGCGCTTCATAAAGGCATCATGCTCGACGCACGCGATGCCGAAGACGTTGTGGTGCAGAATCTATCTAATGGAATTACGGGCCTCTTTAACTGGGGTGGCGAGTATCTCCGAAATAAGTTTGGCGATAGCGACTTTACGGTTGCCATGCGCCTTTTCCTCGCGTCATCTCGAAGATACAAAGCCACTCGTTCGAGGTCGTATTACAATTCCGGCGATCTGTTGCGTTCGACTCTTGTCTCGTCCGTAGTGCTTCCGCATTTCCTTTGGGTATGTGAGTTGTATCTTGTGGAAGATGGTACGGCCCAGTTGTGCAATCATGCATTTGCCGAAATTGTCGTGGATGCAACTTATGGCAAGAACAGGGGTTCTGATACCGCTGTTGTGTTCTGGAACTTTCCTGAGCGGGTAGCATATCGGGATCCCGATGGGGAGGTATACGTGATTTCGTCATACGAGGACGATTCCATAGGCTCCCACACTATAACCAATCGGGCGGTCTGTGATGCGTTTTGCGGAGTAGCGCCTTATGATCAGAATCTAAAAGGCATCTAGGATTTGGGATGGATGGATGTCATCCCCAGCGACGATTTAGGATGCTAGGCAATCTGACCGTTTGAGAAGACATGTCTTGACATCAACAGGAAAATCTGTATATCGTGTAGAGTATTATTACCCTAAGATTTTTATTTATCATAAAATAATCTTAGTTAATATAGGGATAGATTCATATACACCGATGCGCTAAAGTATGCATCTATCTATGCATCGGAAGAGAAAGAGTGCCTCACGCGCTCGGAAAAGGTTACACATGGCAGGTACGGTAGATTTCGTAACGCGGCGACTACAGGCCGCGGGATATGCAGGGGCCAAGCCCGAGAGGATCGGCAGCCGCTTCACTATGACGGAGGAGCAGCTCAATGGGTTTCGTCAAGAAACCGCGGTCCTCATGCACGAGAGCGCTGCGATGAAGAATTACAGTGTCGACAGGGCTGCTCGCATCGCGACCAACTACATCTAATTGACCTATGCATCCGATGCCCTGACGCTGCGTTGGGTTTCTGAGTGTGTGGCGCGGCCTTCGCGGGCCTTTATCTGCTGCGGTTAAGAAGTTGAGCTAGTGCATCTGAGACACACGGTTTACCTATGCCAAAGAGACGCTGATTTATTCCCGCTGTCGGTCTCGGCGGGCCGCCCTCGGCATCGGTGCCGGGTGGAATTAATCAGCGTTTCCCAGAGCTCCGGTTGCGAATCGACGATGTTCTCAGCTGCTTTTCGCGCGTGCGGAGTGTTGGCGCGCCTAGTCTGTGCGTTCCGGCGCTTCGTTTTCGGGCTCAGCATATTGCCCGCTTGCAGACGGCGACTAGACCCGGCAAATCAACTTGAATTGCCTTCCATACTAAGTCAAAGTCGAATTCGCCATAGGGGCGCGCGATCTTGCTCCGCATCTTTGCGACATCGCGCCAAGGATATTCGGGATCGATATCTTCAGATACGTTCGTATACTCGCTCGCGAGCTCGCAGAATCTAAGCATGGGCATGGTCAGCAAATCTCGATAATCGGTGGAACGCGCGAAGGAGCCCTTCGTGATGCAGTTTTCTTCAATCCTGCGATTAATCAACTCGGCGTTGCGGATAACCTCCTGAATGATGAATGCCCTTGCGTTTTCAGGAGCCTAGCGCTCACGCCTCATAGAGGGTCACGCCCTCTCTGTCGTATGTCTCGCGAACGAAGGGGTAGAGGTTGGAAGCACCGAAAATGAGGTCGACCGGGCATCCGAGCTCCTGCTCAAGCTCGTTATAGATCGCGCCTCGCGCAAATCCCAACGGCGCCGACGTTTCGATTACGAGGTCGACATCGGACGTATCGTCGGCGTCTCCTTGCGCATGGCTTCCGAACAGCGTCACCTTCGCGAGGCCGTGTTTTTGCGCGGTGCGGCTTGCCGCGTCGCGAATGGTCGAAATCTGGAGCACGACGCCACCTCCTTAATGCCTTGATGCAGATTATACCCGTGATGCTGGATTCACCGCCTGCCCACAGGTCCTATGCTCCTTATGCGGCTACCTCCACTTCGTCTTTCCGTTCGCAAATCCAACCTCCCATCGGGTCAGCCAAGATTCTTGCGAGTTTTCCGGCGGTCCCGCGGCTCGGCTCGGGGTGTTACGCGTCCAGCAGTGTCACGCCCAGATAGCTCTACGGGTCCTTGCTCACAGGAATAATGGTCGGGGCTGTGAACGGAACCGATTCGCGCTGCACCCGGTACTGAAAAGGACGATCGCTCACTCAAGTACAAGTTCGGCAACAGGAGGTTCTGGTCGACTGGCCACAGCGCCTCTACCGTGGGGCTGAACGAGGTGACGATCGCCAAGTGCATCCGAGAGCAGGAGGCGGCCGACATGGCCCTGGACCGGTTGAGCGTCAAAGAGCAAAGGGCCCGTTCTCAAGGGGTCCGAAGAAGAGGGACTGATGCCGGTTTGACCGGCTAGTCACGGGTCAAATCGCAATGCGGCCCGAGCACCGTGAAGGCCGGTGCCTTTAGACGTGCGCCGGCGCCCCAAGGGCTATACCCTAAGAGCTAAGAGCAGGACCACCTCTTTTAGGGGTGGTCCTGATTCAAGACTTTATAGCTGGTTGTAGTTCAAGATCTCTTTTCGATGGCTTTCCGACGCTGCTTCAGCGATAGAAGCTGCGGCCAGTGCACGTGCCTCAATGATTGCTGCGACATCATGCGGCTACTCGAACTCGATTTCGATCTGCTCGTCTTGGTAGATGCGCACCTGTGTGTCAATGTCGATAGGCCTCACCAGCCAGCCTTCGGCTATGCAATGCTGGATGAAGCTCTCGATGCGGTTGACATGGTTGATTTCTTTGAGTGTTACTACGAGACCGAATATCTGGGGAGACCGATCTCCGGTGCTCAAACGTGATGTCTTGCGAATCTTGATGCCCCATAGGTTGCTGTCATACATCTTTCTCGCACGCGGGCGTGAGACGACCTTGTCGCAGATCCGTTTGACGTTATCCCATTTGCCTAGATAGTTTCGCGCATCTTTCTCGGTGGTCCTGTCCTGCTCTTCGCCTTGTGTATTGGGTTTGACGGAGACAACTTTACCCGATCTGAGGCGACCGAGGTGCAGGTCGAGCTCTGTCAATGTGTAGTCGACCCCTTGGTTCCTGTTGCATGGCGGGGCATAACACAGCATGGCACGCGCCAGAAACGGGAACGACGATCCTATGTTTGGGACAGGGAGGCTGTAGGTGTACGTCTCGTACGCCTTGGCATTGCCTGCCACATAGAATTTGATCTCATCGTTTGAGGTCTTTAGAACGTCTCGGATGTTGATGGGTACGATCCCGTAGCCGGTAACAGGATTGGGCTCACCATTGCTCCATCCGCAGGCCGCATCGATGAGGAGAGCCTTGGCGGCATCGCGCGGAATCCCCATCACCTCAATGAGATATGCTGCCTTGCGAGCTATAAAGGGTGCAGCGTATGAAGTCCCCATGCATCGCTTTTCTCCCGTTCCGCAGCAGGTGCTCAACTCGCAGCCCTTGTCTCCTCCGTAGTACGAGACATCGGGCTTGCGATAGAAGTCAAGAATCGGACCGCTGCGGGCGTAGCTCGCGGGGACCCCATCAGGCCTTACGGCGTTGACTACGAGGGAGTTGACCGAATCCGCCGGCGCACCGATTCTGCGCGCCTCTCCGGTCCGGCTGTTTGTCGCAGCGACCACAAACAATACATCTTTGGTGTTTTGAATCCGATCGAGAACCTCGGCCTCTGGGGATATGCAAAAGTACTCCGTTTCCTCGTCGGAACCCAGAGAGAGGTTCCAGACCCGTATGTCGGGGTTCGCCTCAACGATATCGCTGATTTTGCGCGCAATCGCAAATGAACTCATGCCTTCTGCGGGGACTATTCCAAAATGTCGGACCCTAAAACAGCCACAGCCATCATCCAGCTGCCGGTTCATAAGATGACCATTCACAATGAGGGAGGTAACGCAGGTTCCGTGTACATAGTCCTTTTGCCGCGGTGGCAGATTATTGGGCAACTCGTTGCGCACATCGACCCACGCACTGAAGTAGGGGGGATATTCAGAATCGAACGGGGTGTCGATTACTCCGATGGTCGGTTCGTTCGAGGGACTTCCCAGCGATAGCGGCCCTCTATACACCAAGGGGTCCGCGGGGTCAATCTCGTCCAGACGTGAGAAGTCGACCGTCGACATTGCGATGAGATATGGGGCGCGCAAATAGAGCTGGCGATACTGGGCGTTGGTAAGCACGGCGCTGTTCTCGAGTGTGTTGAGGAACAGAACGTCGATGCCGAGAGTCCTGAGCATTTCAAATGCGGAGCTGTCCGTCTGGTATAGCGTTGTGAGAATCTGGTCCCCTTCCTTGCTGGGGGGATGGGGAATCTCGAATCGATCAACGTAGCATGCGTCGTGAATGAGGCGCGCGAAGTTGATGCGTGAAAGCGCTTCACCCGTGGCTTTTTTCCAGGACTCGTTGGTGTTGCCCGCTTTTTTGTCCCATAGGCTGTCGAGCTTCTGTTTATTGATTGCCCCGCCGAAGTGCTGGTCGACCAGTGCTGCAGCAAGTTCGAGTTCCCGCACGGAGGATTCGGCAACAACTTGAGGCACATAGTGGGTGATAACATGGTGTTGCTCGCTCGAATGCCCTTCGTAATGTGCTCCGCGGATACTGGTTTCAGGATCTTTGGACCCTTCGGCAAAGATACGTTTGATTCGATTGCTTTTGGCGACGATGCTGTTGTAGACAACACTGATGAGCATCCACTGCAGTGGGGCGTCTTGCGGCCATGCGTCGATGGTGCTGCGTAAAGACATCGCGAGATTGCGCAGTGTGGCTGATGACACAATCGCTTTGGTGGAGATGGTCGGATGTGAGGGTGCCGTTGCGGACTTTGATTCGAAGTCTCTCTGCAGATTAAGTAGGCTGTTCATGCTTTGCCTCCTGTCGTCATACGGGCGACCGTGCTGCGCGGAATTCCCGTGAGGGTTTCAATCTCGCGTAGAGTGAATCCAAGTGCGGAGAGATTTTCTACGGACAGATCGGGGTTAGGCATCAGAGCCATGTAAAGGCGCTTAAGGTAGTCGTATGGATTGTCGGGCGCGCTAAAGGCTATACAGCTTTTGATGATATTTGACAGTTCGCCAGGGTAGGGAAGCTTGGGCGCGCAATGGAGGATTTTCTTAAATAGTCTCTGGTCGCTGCGAACGAACGGCACCTTAGAGGCGTACTGGACCATGACGGAACTCCCGACCTCTTCGAGATCCTCATGCGTGTAACGGCTGAAATCCACTGACGTGTCGAAACGCCTTACAAGCGCGCGGTCGAGGCTCTCATAAAGGTTTGTAGTTGCGATAAGCACGACGTTTTCGCTCAGACGATCAAGCTCTCTTAACAGTGTTGACGTGGCACGACCCATCTCGCGAACATCATGCTGATTGATGCGGTCGAGAGCAAGTGCATCGATTTCGTCAAAGAGGACGATTGCGCTTCCTCCGGTCTGATTGACTTCCTCGAACAGGGCGGAAATATTCTTCGAAGTCTCTCCGAGGCGGCTGTCGATCACCGCGTTAAAGTCCACCATATAGAGCGTGCGACGAAGGATTCTTGCCAGGTGTTTTGCAGATTCGGTTTTGCCGGTACCGGGAGGGCCCTGAAACAAAAACGTGTTGACACCGATGTTTCTGCTGGCGGCGTTGATAATTCCCATCAAATCATCGGCGATACAAGCGGGAATCGGCAGAGGGCCACCATCGATATCCACTGGCTGGAGATAGGTATGCGTTTCGCCAAAGTCCTGCGGAACGAAAGTTCTTGTTTGGGCGATGAGCGACATGATGTATGAAGCAAGCTCATGAGCACCGGCGGCATCGAATTCCTGGGCGATGGTATGGGCAATACTGTTGAACTCGACATTATCTTGGTCACAGTGGGCACGAATGAGCCTGACAATATCAGCGCGCTTCATGATATCTCCTCTCCTCAAATAAGAGTATAGCAGCTAGAGACAGAATGAGACAGAATGTATTCGTATTCTTGAATAATAGAAACGATTTCTGCTATAGTGGTAGTGCAACATCCGTCTCGAGAAGAAAGGAGGTTGGTATGGCTCGTCATTCTGGCGGTAAGGTCGGAGCTGCGGCAAAGCGCTTGGCAACGCCTTCGACTTCGGCTAAGCAGAAGTCGAAGGATGGCAGGACGCTTGCAAATCACAAGGCCCGCCACCATTAGTCAGCTGAAAGGGCTGAACCGCGATCAGTGTGAGGGAGGTGAGAGGTTATGAGAGTATATAGGTTTCGGTTCCGGATGATGCCGTTGCGCATTCGCGTGACCAGTAGGGTCAGGGTCCGTAGAGTGAGATAGAGCTCCGTGGGCAGACGGAGCTCTATGAGCGGGCGTCGGCATCAGGCTTAAGCCCGTCCGACAGTCATTCAGTATACAGGTCGTTGGATGGCGTTTGCGAGCGCTCCATCCAACGACCTTTTTTGTATTATTCGGAGGGTTTTCCCATGGCGCACGTCGATGATGCATGCATCGACGTGCGCCGTCCACTTATTTCACCCTGCTATGGAACAGCTCGTCATGCGATCCCATGCGGACGAGACGGATTATCGGGTTCGTCTTGTGGGGGACGTAGAGGACGATCACATCTGTCTTGCCGTCGGAGAGATGGAAATCAATATGCCCGTTGTAGTTTCCTCCGGGGTTTTGCAGCACGTGGGGCCGGTACTGTTCCGAGACGCTGCCCGTCTGCATGAGTTCGCGGACGGCGGCCCGGAATTCAGATTTCAGCTCGGGGTGCTCGCGCATCACGCGCCGGTAGTCGGTCTGGAACTGTGGTTCGGGTTTGACCTCATACACGGTTACTCTCCCTGGCTGTCGAGGAACGAGATGAGTTCGTCTGCATCGGTGAAGCCGGGGGCGTCGTCGGGGATAAGGCCGAGGGACTTGGCTTCTGCAGCGACGAGTGCGCGCCTCGTCTTCTCGGTAGGCTCGGGCTCGGGCGCGACGATGTCGAACGGTACGCGCCGGGTGATGCAGAGCTGGCGCGCGGCGAGGTTGAAGTAGCCGCTCAGCGACATGCCGATGGAGTCGAGAATTTCGACGGTCTGGCGCTTAACGTCGTCATCAAGTGTGATGGTGGTTGTACTCATGGTCAGCTCTTTCTACTGGACTATTTTAACTATATAGCAATCTACCCTATAATCACTATGTATATGCATCAGAAACAACCGATTGAGCTGATTGACAGCCAATATCGCCACTCAAGCGATGGATGACAGGCTCCGCGAAACGGTCGAGGATGACTTCTGCGATCGCCATGCCTTCGAGGAGCGGATGGAGATGCCGATCGAGGCGGAGGCCTCCGCCTGTCGCGACCGCAAGGTCGCCAAGCTCGTGCGCGACGCCCACTTCAAGCCCCCCTCCACCTGCTTCGAGGGCGTCGCGTTCCCGAGGGAGCGAAAGCTCGGCCACAACCGCGTCGCCCGCCTCTCGGCGTGCGAGCGGGTCGAGGTCTGCGAGGTCGTCGCCATGATCTCGAAGATGGGGTGCGGCAAGAGTTTTCTCGGGCGGACGCTCGGTGACGCCGTGTGCCGCGGGCTGTTCACCGCGTGCTACGCCAGGTTGGCCGACATGATGGGCGACCTGAACCGGTGCCGATCCACCGGTGATGGTGGCCACTGCGAATGTATGGACCTGTACAAAACGGTGCAGTTGCTCATAGCGGATGACTTCCCGACCGCGCCGATCTCGATGCGGAGCGCCATGGACCTCTTCGAGATCATGGAGGCCAAGGAAGGGCACGCGGCCGCTCATCGCCTCCCAGTCCGAGCCCGACGAGTGATGCCTCAGGATCGAGGGCGAGCTGACGGCCGACTCCATCCTCAACAAGATGGCGACCGGAACGCGCCGCATCGACCTCGACGGGCCGAACATGCGCGAGTACTTCGCGAAGCGGAGGAAGTCGCATCGGTACCACGGGAGCCTACTCGCGGTACCGTTCGAGCTGATTGGCGTTACCAGATTGGGCTACTGCTCGATTTCGGTTGCTTCCAGCATGTAGGCGCCTCCTGTAGATAGCGCTTGGCCCCGGGGGCTTGCAAGCAGCGGTCGCACCGGGGCACTCGTTAGCATGATACCACTGATATGGGGTGTCAATCAGTTAGCCGATTGTTCATTGAAGTCGGCGCGTGAGATCGCCCGTGATGCCATTACATTTCTGGGCAGGCGGTGCTCCATGTTCCAGAATCGGTGAACTTCGATTCGCATGCGCTTGGCGGACGTAGCTGCCGTCGCGCGCGGCAGTATATACAAAATGAATTGTTGGCATAAGGCTATTATGATAATCCAACAGTCAAGGACATGGGTGATTATATTTAGCGATATCAGCCGACAACCTGCTGATTCTTAGTTCTTGAAAACAAGTTTTGAAAGCCTCTGCTGCGCAATCGCCTTCTTCGGACGCGAAAGGGCCAGCTCACCGTCTTGTTTTCATCACCCGTTTTCTAGACTGTTAGATTTGATAAAACGAGGACCGCAACAGACTTCGCCGAGGATCCCGGAGCATCTCAACAGCCAATACGCATCAGTTTGCCTTATGCGTTCGCATAAGGCAAACTCGTATCATTGCCAGTTTATGCGAACGCATAAGGAGTCCTCATGATCCCGCTTTCCGACACAGCCGACCTTGGCCGCCTTATCAGAGACGAGCGAAAACGGCAGCACATGACCCAAACGGAACTTGCGGATGTGTCGGGCGTGGGGATCACGTATCTCTCGCAGCTGGAAAACGGCAAGGAGACCGCCGAGATAGGCAAAGCCCTCAACGTGCTGACGATGCTGGGTATGGATCTGTATGCAGAGCGGAGGGCGTGATGGGGCAGCGGGGTCGCAACCGAACATCGCTTCTGAGAGCGATGTTCAAAAGGGCTTGTAGGCCTATCCGAAGCTACCGTTAAGAGCGCGGTGGGGAAATCGCGCCGCAAAACCGCAGGACAGAGGGGGTTACTATATTCAGAAAATGAATTTGGTATCAAATCGGGAAGTATAGATGGAAAACGGCCATATCTGACAAGCCTGTGACCTGCGGGTTCTCTGCTTGGTTTATCTCAGGGGGCCCGGGAGGCGCCTCCGATTCGCCCAAAAGCGGCCCTTATTGCCCAAGAGTTGATACCAAATTCAAAACGAAGTGCTCTCGCACCTTGCTAAAACCTTTTACCAAGGTGCGGTTTCGTGCACGGGCGGGTACAGCGATTCCCTCACGCGTTTCGGAAGCCCCAAACCATGAAAAGCCCCGCCCCGGCGGCATCAAGCGCTCCGGAGGCGGGGACGGTCCTCAATCTCACCAAAGCAAAAACTAATAAGCCGCGACAACCCGCGCGGGCAGGCCGGTGGCGCCCTCGATGCGCGGCCAGCTCACGAACACGATGGCACCGGTCGCCGGCACCTTGTCGAGGTTGTCCATCACCTCGACCTGCAGGTGGCCGTTGTCGAGTACCCATCGCTCGCAGGCGAGGTCGCCTGCCTCGGCGGCAAGATAGCTCGCGTCGGTGTCGAACGTCTCGTGGCCGTTCATGGCGATGTCGCGCTCGTTGTAGAGGAATTGCAGCGCCTCCATGGACCATCCGGGGCAGTGCTCGCCGCCCTTGTCGTCGAAGTTGTTGAGCGCATCGTTGTCGGGCCAGCGCTTCGACCAGTCGGTGCGCAGCGCCACGAACGCGCCGGCGGGGATGCGACCGTGCTCGGCCTCCCATGCCTCGATGTCAGCGACTGTAATGGCCACGTCAGGCCCCTCTGCCGCAATCTTGGGCGTAAGGTCGATCACGACGAGCGGCATGACCATATCGTTGGCACCGTATGCCTCCGCACCGGCAGCGCCGGGCGTGAAGTGGTTGGGGAAGTCGACATGCGTACCGAACTGACCGGGGAACTTATAGGTATGGATGCGGCAGGAGAGCATCTCCTCGTCGTAGTCGAATACGGTGCGGCAGAGCTCCACCGACCCCGCCGGGATACCCGCCCAGTACGGGCTGTCGTCGGTAAGCGGATGGGAAAGCTCCACCCAGGTGGCGTTCTTCAGCTTGTCGAGTTCGGTCCACAGGCTCATGGGTCGTCCTTTCTCGTGTGGAACGGGCACAACATTGGCCCCTGATCACGATGGTAGCAGGCGCGTGTTTCCGAATCGATTCCCGCCCTGAGAAGGGGCGGCGTGTTCAACGATGTCCTTGGGAAACACTGACTTAAGGCTTTCACCACGGGGCCGATGTTGCAGAGCGGACGCTTTGACACGCTATAGGGGGTCTGCAAATTGCTGTTAGCGTGTCAGACCGTCCGCCCTGTGTCATCGGCCCCAGTCTGGGAAACGCTGTTCGATCCGTCTCGTCCCAGCCGGTCCGGCGGGCGGCCGGCGCCAACGGGATGCCCGGGGCGGGGCGCATGCCGCCCGCGGCACCCAGCGGCGGTTTCGGGCGGAAGTATCGCTGAAAAATCGACGTTATGAGCGGGTTGATTCCGGACCCGCCGGAAACGGCGCCTTCCGCTCCGGGGTTTCCGCAGGTCGCGGCCGCGCGGCGGGTGCGGATTCATCGGCCCTCGGATCCCACCCGCTCATAACGTCGATTTTTCAGCAATTCTGAGCGGCGGAGCCACCTCTGGACGCCTTCCGGGGTCGATATGGGTTGGAACGAACCCGTCCCCAACCAACCCATTGCGCAGGGTCGGTGCTGCGGGCCCGATGTGCCAAAAAGAGGGCGGCCCGGATTCACTTCCGGACCGCCCCAGCGCTCCAACAATACCCTTGCGGGCAGGAACGTCTCGTTACGCGAAGTACGCCACGCCGCTCTCGAAGATCGGCATGAACTTGTTGCCCGGGACGTTGGCGTACAGGCCCTCGCCGCGGCGCTCGACATGGCCCATCTTGCCGAAGACGCGCCCGTCGGGCGAGGTGATGCCCTCGATGGCGGCGACCGATCCGTTCGGGTTCACGTCGAGGTTCATGGAGGGCACGCCGGCTTCGTCCACGTACTGCGTGGCGACCTGACCGCCCGCCATGAGCTTGGCGAGCACCTCGTCGTTGGCGACGAAGCGGCCCTCGCCGTGGGAGATGGCGACGGTGTAGACGTCGCCGGGCGTGCAGGCGGAAAGCCAGGGCGACAGGTTGCTCGCCACGCGCGTGCGCACCAGGCGGCTCTGGTGACGGCCGATGGTGTTGAACGTCAGCGTGGGCGCATCCGGCGTGGCGTCGACGATGTCGCCGTAGGGCACGAGCCCCAGCTTCACGAGCGCCTGGAAGCCGTTGCAGATGCCGAGCATCAGGCCGTCGCGGCTCTGCAGCAGCTCGCGCACCGCCTCGGTTACCTCAGGCGCGCGGAAGAACGCCGTGATGAACTTGGCGGAGCCGTCGGGCTCGTCGCCGCCAGAGAAGCCGCCCGGGATCATGACGATCTGGCTCTCGCGGATGCGGCGCGCCAGCTCGCGCGTGCTCTCGGCGACCGCCTCGGGCGTGAGGTTGTTGATGACGAACGTGTCGGCCACCGCGCCTGCGGCACGGAAGGCGCGTGCGGTGTCGTACTCGCAGTTGTTGCCCGGGAACACGGGGATGATCACACGCGGGCGTGCGAACTTCTCGCCTGTGTACACATGCGGCGCGGAAGCCCTGAAGGTGACAGGCTCCACTGTGGGAAGCTGCGAGGCCTCGTCGGCAGGCGTGCGGTAGGGGAACACGCCCTCGATGGCGCTCTCCCAGACCTCCTGCAGCTCAGCGAGGTCGATGGTTTCGTCGGCGGTGTCGAGCACGTACGCCTCGACCGTGGTGCCGATAGGCTCGATCACGAGGTCGTCGGGCGCGCCGGCGAGCACCTCGTCGGCGTCGTCGGAAAGCTCGACGATGAAGCTGCCGTACATCGGCTCGAACAGGCTGTCGATGTCGACGTCCTCGGCGAGCTCCAGGCCGATCTGGTTGCCGAGGCACATCTTGAACAGCGCCTCGGCGCTGCCGCCGTAGCCCGGCGTGGAGATGGCGAGCGCACAGCCCGCGTCGGCGAGCTTCTCGACGAGCTTGAACGTGTCGAGCAGCTGGGCGGCGTCGGGGCGCCAGTCCTCGCCGTAGACGGACGGGGCGATGCGCACCACGCGGTGCGTGATGCCCTTGAACTCGGGTGACACGGCGCCGGAGGCCTCACCCACGGCCACGGCGAACGAGACGAGCGTGGGCGGAACGTCGAGATCCTCGAACGAACCGGACATGGAGTCCTTGCCGCCGATGGCGCCGATGCCGAGGTCGACCTGCGCCATAAGGGCACCGAGCACCGCCGCGACGGGCTTGCCCCAGCGCTCGGGCTCGGTGCGCAGGCGCTCGAAATACTCCTGGAACGTGAGGTAGGCGTCCTCGTGCGCAAAGCCCGCGGCCACGAGTTTGGAGACGGACTCGACGACCGACAGGTAGGCGCCGGCGAACTGGTCGGCTTCCATCAGGTAGGGGTTGAAGCCCCATGCCATGGCGGACGCCGTGGTGGTCTCGCCGTCCACGGGGAACTTGGCGACCATGGCCTCGGCCGGCGTGAGCTGCGTGCGCCCGCCGAAGGGCATGAGCACGGTCGCCGCGCCGATGGTGGAGTCGAAGCGCTCGGAGAGGCCCTTGTTGGAGCACACGTTGAGGTCTCCGACCAGGTTCCTCATGCGTTCGGACAGCGTCTCGCCGCCCCAGGCCGGCTGCCACACGGAGCGGGCGCCGACATGTGCGGCCTGGTGCTTGGGGGCGCCGTTGGAGGCGAGGAACTCACGGGTGAGGTCGACGATGGCCACGCCCTGCCACGCCATGCGGACGCGCGGCTCATGGGTGACCTCGGCGATGACGTTGGCCTCGAGGTTCTCCTCGGCGGCATAGCCCATGAACTCGTCGACGTCGTCCTCGGCCACGGCCACGGCCATGCGCTCCTGGCTCTCGGAGATGGCAAGCTCGGTGCCGTCCAGGCCCTCGTACTTCTTGGTCACCTGGTCCAGGTCGATGTACAGGCCGTCGGCCAGCTCGCCCACGGCGACCGACACGCCGCCCGCGCCGAAGTCGTTGCAGCGCTTGATGAGGCGGCACGCGTCGCCGCGGCGGAACAGGCGCTGCAGCTTGCGCTCCATCGGGGCGTTGCCCTTCTGGACCTCGGCGCCGTCCTTCTCGATGGACTCGACGTTGTGCGCCTTGGACGAGCCGGTGGCGCCGCCGATGCCGTCACGGCCGGTGCGGCCGCCGAGCAGGATGATCTTGTCGCCGGGCGCGGGGCACTCGCGGCGCACGTGGTCGGCGGGCGTGGCGCCCACGACGGCGCCGATCTCCATGCGTTTGGCCACGTAGCCGGGGTGATAGAGCTCGGAGACCTGGCCGGTTGCCAGACCGATCTGGTTGCCGTAGGACGAATAGCCCGCGGCGGCGGTGGTCACGAGCTTGCGCTGCGGCAGCTTGCCGGCGAGCGTCTCGGACACCGGGACGGTGGGGTCTGCGGCGCCGGTGACGCGCATGGCCTGGTAGACGTAGCTGCGGCCGGAGAGCGGGTCGCGGATGGCGCCGCCGATGCAGGTCGCCGCGCCGCCGAACGGCTCAATCTCGGTCGGGTGGTTGTGGGTCTCGTTCTTGAACAGGAACAGCCAGTCCTGGTCCTCGCCGTCCACGTCGACGGTCACCTTGACTGTGCAGGCGTTGATCTCCTCGGACTCGTCGAGGTTCTTGAGCTGGCCGGTCTTCTTCAGGTACTTGGCGCCGATGGTGCCCATGTCCATGAGGCACACCGGCTTCTCGTCGCGGCCGAGCTCATGGCGGATCTCCATGTAGCGGTCGAAGGCGGCCTGCACCACCGCGTCGTCGATCTTCACCTCGTCGAGCACGGTGCCGAAGGTGGTGTGGCGGCAGTGGTCGGACCAGTAGGTGTCGATCACGCGGATCTCGGTGATGGTGGGGTCGCGATGCTCGCCGCGGAAGTACTCCTGGCAAAACGCGATGTCCGCCTCGTCCATGGCAAGGCCCAGGTCGGAGATCATCGCGGACAGCCCCGCCTCGTCGAGCTCGCAGAAACCATGGAGCACCTCGACCGGCTCGGGATCGGGGATCTCGGTGGTGAGCGTCTCGGGTTTGTCGAGCGAGGCGATGCGCGCCTCGACCGGATTCACCACGTAGTGCTTGATGGCCTCGACGTCGCCATCGGTGAGCTCGCCGGTGAGGATGTAGACCTTGGCGGAGCGCACGGTCGGGCGCTCGCCTTGGGAGATCAGCTGGATGCATTCGCTTGCGGAGTCGGCGCGCTGGTCGAACTGGCCGGGAAGGAACTCCACCGCGAACACGGTGGCGCCGGGCACCTCGGGCAGCTCATCATAGGTGACGTCGACCTGGGGCTCGGAGAACACCACAGGCGTGCAGCGCGCGAACAGCTCCTCGTCGGCGCCCTCGACGTCGTAGCGGTTGAGGAGGCGGAGCCCTTCGAGGCGCGCGACGCCCAGGATGCCCACGAGCTCGGATTTGAGCTGCGCGGCCTCGACGTCAAAGCCCGGCTTCTTCTCCACATAGATGCGTTGGACCATTGATTCCTGCCTTCCTGTGCAGATGCGGTCATGTCCCGCGGGCAGCGGATGCCGGATGGCGCGCGGGCGCCCGGTACCTTCAGCCATGCGGTTTGATAACCCTTTCATGATACGACAGATGCTACGGGCACGGTGCGCCCGCACGGACATTCGCGCGGAGAGCCCATGCGGTGCCCGGTGTTTCACGGGGATGAGCCGGAGCAGATGTATCTGCAAGGCGGGATTTCGGATAGTCAAGGACGGTGGCCACTCGCAGATCTCGCAAAGGTCTGGGAAAACCGCATTTCACCCTTGCCGTACGGCATACGCGTGCTGGAACATCAATACACTTTGAAGAAGATGAAGGGCCCCTGTTCGCCATATTGATAGGGGGCTCGATCGGCGGCGTGTTGTCACCATCATGGCGCGCTTTGGAAAGGGCGGAGAAAGCATGAGAACGATTCGGGCAGTGTCGCCTAAGTTGTCGAACGTTCCCGATGCGGTATATCTCGCCCTCGCCGTCGGATATCTTGCGCAGGTTTGCGTGGGGCTTGTCAATCTCTCCGGTCAGGATCTTTTCCTGTCGGGTTTTGTGGCGTGGAGCATCGACCTTGATTTTCCCGCCTACCATGTTGTCGTTCGACTGACGGCTCTTCTCGTCTGCACGCTTTGGTGGCGCTCGTACCGCGTGAGGACGTGGGGCTCGGCTTCTGCCACGCGATTGTTTGTGTATGTGCTGCTATCTGCAGCGCATATCGGTTCGGCGCTGACAGCTGCCTGCTGCATGGTTGCGGTCACTGGAATCTTGCGCGTGCTGACGTTGGGCGTGCTGGTTTGCGACGTGGTGACAATTGCGAAGGGGCGTGGACCGCGCTTCTTGATGACTGCGGCGACCACCCTTTTCATAGGGCTGTTCGTTCTCCTCCTCCTTGGCGGAATGTCGGCGTATTACGTGGTCGGATTCGGTTTTGCGTGCCGAGCGATTTCTATTGGTGCGGGACGGAGGCGCGCTCAGCCGCTTGACGGTCAAATTCGCTATGTGCTGCACGTGCCCGATATCATGCTGCGGAGCCTCCCGCTGCTCATGCTTTGCGCTGCATATGGTGAGGTCGCACATGCGGTGAACGCCACGGCACAAATGCCGTGGGGAGCGGAATCGCATCCGTATCTTTTCATCGTTCTCAGAGCGCTGCTGGTGGTCATGCCGATGACCCTGTCTTCTCGCTATTGGCACGTTGAGGTGGACGGCGCATCGGTTCTGCGCACGTTTTGCTGTGTGGCGGTGTGGACGTTTGGAATCGAAGTGGCGCGATTCTGCGGCGGGCACGACGCCGCGCTTGTTCATGCGGCTCTTTCGTTAGTGACGGTAGCGATGATGCGGCTTGCCGTACATGGCGAGTCTGACGGGATTGACGCTCCGGCGGTTGCGCGCGCCCTCATACTGCTTCCCGTATATTCAGTTGCGGCGATGCTTCTTACGTCCGCGCTCTATGCGGCGACGACGCGCGATATCCTGAGCTGCGGAATTGTGTTTTTGGCCTTGTATGCAATAGGAATGCTTGCGTTACGTCGTCGTTCCGATGGCTGCGTTGATGATCCTGATCACGTTGAGGGAACGGCCGGGCCGGATGGAGAGGGCGCTGATGGGTCGCGTGTGCAATGGATGAGGGAAAACTGGGCGCTGTCTTCCGGAGAAGCTCGAGTTTTGTCCTGCATCGGTGACGGACAATCGCTCGCGGCTACCGCGCGGAGCCTTGGCCTGGCAAAGTCGACCGTGGCGAGCTATGCGTCGCGCGCCTATGTAAAGCTCGGTGTGAAGAACCGGGCCGAGGCGATCGATAAGATGACGAGAGACATCCCACAAGATGCCGTTTCGCTTTACATCGAAGATCGTACGCCCGAATGGCACAAGGGGGCATCGAAGAACCTCGTTTCACCAAGGGAAACGCTGGTTCCAGAGAATACGACGCGCGTTGGGCAAGCCCTTTCCGCTGCGGCGGTGATAGCGCTGGCGGTTTCATGGCTTGCTGCGGCGATGCGCGTAGTTTCGCTGCAGGGGGCCTCCTACTTCCGCGCTATTGCAGAGCAGGTGCCGGTCGGTCTTATGCTTCTCGTGATTGCGTGCTCGATATTTGGTAGGGACTTTGTTTCCGCGAAGCGCGCGGGAGGCAAGATTATCACGGGTGACAGTGCTGGTCGATTCCGCCTCATGGGATGCTTTGGGTGCTGTCTGCTGCTCTGCCTGGTGGTATGGGTATTGCTGCTTCCAGAGGATCGACCCTTGGATACGCAAGATGCCGTGCGCAACCTCTTTGACATATCGCATGTGCGCTCGGGGATAAGCCTGCTGGCTGCACTGGTGTCGATTGCTCTCATAGGATTCCACGCCACCTTTGTGATCCGCACGAATGCGCTTGTGTTACGCCATGCTTGTTGGGCTTGGATCGCCTCCATCCCTTCTGCCTTTATCGCCCTGCTGATCGCGGGAGCGCTTGGCGCTTCAGACATGTTCGTTTCGGTCGCGTGTATCGCCCTGTCTGGAATGTGCTCGATTGCGGCTCGCCTCATCGCTTGCGGCGGGATTGACAGCGTCCAAGGCGGGATTGACTGTGCGGACAAGACCGCATCGCCCACAGGTTCGATGCCGTGCCGTCTCACGGAATGGAAGCGCATCGATGCGCTTCGGCAGTTCGCCTTGCTTGCATGTGGAATGTGGGAGGGGTGCGTCGGATTGGCGATTGCCCGGGGTGGGGTGCCGTTTCGCTCGGATATCGGCTCGTTGCTCGTTGCATGCGTCATTGGATTGATGACCCGCATCGTCATGCTTCTCCTTCAGGGTCGGCTGGCTCAGACGAGCCTGCTCCGCACGCGCCCAGCGCTCGTTTCCCTGTTGGCGGTCCCATGCGCGCTCATCTTTTTAGGCGCATCAGGCGGCTTCATCGATGCTTTTGGATGGGGAATCATATCCATTGCGATGATGGGGGCCGTGCTTCAGGGTGCCCTTGCATTCGAGAGTATGCCTCAGGGCGCAGGGCGGGCGGTCATGCTTCCGATGCTGATTCCCCTTCTTGTAGGTGTCGCAGCCTCTCCATTCGCAACGCTTGTTCTCGGATGGTTTGCCGGAAGCGCCGGCAATGCGGTGTATGTGCTGTTCTCGCTTGCGGTGCCCATGGGATGCTGGGCGCTGGTTTCCTTGTTGAGAGAAGAGGGCGTGCGCAGCGATTTAGTGAGGCGTGGTCGGGCGGCGCTCGTCGAGATCGCCCAGCAGGCAGGCCTTTCTCGGGCGGAGGCTGAAGTCGCGGTATCGTACGCCAGTGGAACTCGGACAAACGGCATCGCATCAGACAGGTTTGTCAGCAAGAACACCGTGAAGTCCCAGCTTCGATCGGCATATCGCACGCTGGGTGTTCATTCTAGAAATCAGCTTGCCGAGGCATTGCTGTACATGGTCGAACAGGGTCGTCGATGAGCCCTTGCATCATAGAGATGTGTTTGCGCGGCAGAATGAGTGGAGATCTCGCTTAAGGGGGCAGATGATGAAACGTGCGAAATCGATCATAGGGATTCTTATCGCCGTCGCCATTGTTATCGGTTTCGGCGCCATGGCCCGCGACGTGCTTGCGCCCGCGCGGCAGACGTGGGAGCCGCCTACCGTTTCCGAAGAGCAGCTGGTACGTGAGATTGCTCAGAGCGAGAAGTTTCGCGAGACGATGCAGATCGTGTTCGAGCAGGCTTCCGAACGGGACGTTCAGGTCCTGGATGACGAAGGTGACGACATCACGGCTCAGTTTGTCGAGCGCCACGTCCAGGCGTATCGTCAGCGTGATTGGGAGGCGCTGGCAACCGGGTTGATCGATGAGGCGGGACAGGTGATGTGGACGGGTGAATAGCCTCGGAATGAGCGGGGCGCGAGCGGGTATTCTTAGACTGTCGACAACACGAGAGGAAACCCCATGCGCTTCATGACCATCGATCTGCCGCGTCAGGACTACGGCGACAAGGTGGCGACGCTCACCTGCTATCTCCAGGACAACATCCCCGCCCAGGCGGGCCGGCTGCGCCCCGCGGTGATCATCTGCCCGGGCGGCGGCTACCATATGTGCTCTGAGCGCGAGGGCGAACCGGTGGCGCTCGCGTTCGCGGCGCGCGGGTTCCAGGCGTTCGTGCTCGACTACACCGTGCTCGATCCGGCGGAGGCCGCCCAAGACAAGACGCTTCTGCCCTATGCGCTGCGCGACCTGGCGCACGCGGTGCTCGAGGTGCGCGAGAACGCCGAGCAGTGGGACATCGACGAGGACCGTATCGTGCTCGCGGGCTTCTCCGCCGGCGGGCACCTGGCCGCCGTGTACGCCTCGGTCGCCCATGACTGGCCGTTCGCGCTGGAGATGGGCCGACTCGGGCGCGACCTGTCCGTATCGGCGCAGATCCTGGGGTACCCGGTGATCGACTTTTCCTGCGGCTGGCCAAATGACGACGTGTACGCGCAGGCGCTGACCGACGACGCCGGATACGCTGCGGCGCAGATGCTGGTGGGGAAGGACACGCCGCGCACGTTCATCTGGCACACGGCCGACGACGGTTTCGTCTCGGTGTCCAACACGCTGGTGTACGTCGAGGCGCTCACTAGCGTGGGCGTGGACGTCGACTGCCACATCTTCCACCATGGCCGCCACGGCCTGTCGCTCGCGACCGACCAGACCGGCGCCGACGAGGAGCACGTGGATGCGCACGTGGCGCGCTGGCTCGACCTGGCGCTCGAGTGGCTGGACGAGGACTGATGCCGATGTATCGCATGACCGACGAAGAGTTCGAGGGCGTCGTGGCCGATGCTCTCGACGAGATTCCCGACCATCTGTTCGAGGCGCTCGACAACGTGATCGTGACGGTTGCCGACGAGCCGGACGACGACCAGCTCGCCGCGATCGACAGCGATCTGGCCGAGGTGTGCGACGACGAGCTGCTCGGCCTGTACGACGGCATTCCCTTGATCGAGCGCGGCGTGTATTACGGCGAAGGCGACGTGCCCGACGTGATCACGATCTTCAAAGGGCCCCATGAGCGGTGTTTCGAGGAGCGCGAGGCCATCCACGCCGAGGTTCGCAAGACCGTGATCCACGAAATCGGCCATTTCTTCGGCAACGACGAGGCGGTTCTCGAGGCGATGGGCTATTAGGCGCCCGTCTCCGATTCGCTTTCTTTATCCCTCGGTCGCGCTCGGCGCCTTCCAGGGTTGGATGAGGCCCACCGGGAACGCGGCGAAGGCGACGCCGATGGCCGCCGAGCTCGTGGTCTCGTGCGCGCAGACCAGGCCGATGCCGTAGACGGCGAGCACGCAGGCGAGGGCCGTCTCGATGTAGATCCACACGCCGGCCACCAGAACGTTGAGCGACAGCCCGTGATGGCGTGCGGGAAGCGCGCCCTGCATCTTGTAGATGTGCATCATGAACGCCGTGCGCAAGCCGGCGGCAAGGCAGGCCGCCGCGAGGGTGACCAGGTTGAACGGCGATCCGGAGAAGACGGCGAACGCCGAGGCGCCGGCGACCAGCACGTAGACGACGGCGGTGAGAATCCAGGCCATAGTGCTCCTTGAGATGTGCGGACCTAAGAGTAAGAGACCATTCTATGCCCCCTTCGGCTCACGGGAATTGTTATGCGTACCACAATGGGTTGATTGGGGACGGGTTCGTTTCAACCCATTTCGCCGCCCCGGCCCGGCTTTGGGCACCGTGCGAGCGGAGAGGGGGACCGGTCGTCGATCGAGAGTACGCATATGGAACGCGGGTCCATCGAGAGTACGCTATGGGAACGTTTTTCGGCTGAAAGCGTTCCCATAGCGTACTCTCGGCGGGTCGATGTTCCGTATGCGTACTCTCGATTCGGACGACGCCCCCGCTGTGTCGGGGCGTGACAAGAGGACAGAGGAATCGTCACGCCGGCTACCGGCAAATCGGGGACGTACCTTTTACGTATACTTCCTTCATTCATGAATGAAGGCATGGGTCAATTATATTTTTCCTGCGGAAATCCCGAAATGAGCCTCGTTCATTCATGAATGAACGAGGCTCATTTCGGGATCAAGCGTAAAAACTGGTGGACGTGCCTTTTCAGCCGCTTTCGCCCGAACCTCTGCTAGGCCATCGTGGATGCAGGGGCGGCCCGTCTTGCCGGGGCGTGACGACAAGACGGAGGAATCGTCACGCCCCAGGCGCAGGCGCTCATGCCTAGTTGTTCTTCTCGGCTCCGTCGGCCCAGGAGGCGACGTCCTCGATGCGGATGACGCTCGCGACGGACTCCACCGCGTCGAGCGCCTCGAGCGCGGCGCGCGCGGCCGCCATGTCGCGCTCGCGCGCCGTGTGCGTCAGGAACACGACCGAGCAGCGGCTGCCGTCGCCGTCCTGCAGCTGGTTGATCTGCGAGATCGAGATGCCGTGCGCTGCGAAGGCGTCGACCACCGGCGCCAGCGTGCCCACCTCGTCTTTCACGAGCAGGCGCACGTAGTAGCGGGTCTCGAGCTCGTCGATGGGGCGCAGCGGCAGCACGCGCTGGTAGGGCTCGATCTCCGCCTGGACCTTGTCGTTGTGGGAGATGGCGTCGGCGAGCGCCAGCACGTCGCCCACCACGGCAGAGGCGGTGGGGAACGAGCCCGCGCCGGCGCCGTAGAACATGGTCTCGCCCACGGCGTCGCCCACCACGTACACGGCGTTCATCGCGCCGTTCACGCTGGCGAGCATGTGGTCGGCGGGGATCATCGTGGGGTGCACGCGCACGTCGACCCCGTCGGCGGTGTTGCGGGCGATGCCCAGGAGCTTCACCACGTAGCCCAGGCTCTTCGCCTGCGCGATGTCGGCGGCCGACACGTTGCGGATGCCCTCCTGGAACACGTCATCGGTCGTGACGCGCGTGTGGAAGGCGATGGAGGACAGAATCGCCACCTTGCTTGCGGCGTCGAAGCCGTCGACATCGGCCGTGGGGTCCGCCTCGGCGTAGCCCAGGCGTTGCGCGTCGGCGAGCACCTCGGCGAAGTCGAGGCCCTCGGAGGCCA
Organism: Collinsella sp. An271; assembly: GCF_002159695.1. Lineage (NCBI taxonomy): Bacteria > Bacillati > Actinomycetota > Coriobacteriia > Coriobacteriales > Coriobacteriaceae > Collinsella > Collinsella sp. An271. The sequence goes on from NZ_NFJE01000013.1 coordinate 32,438, forward strand.
TGCGCGTGAGGATGTAGTTCGTCGTGCCGTTCAGGATGCCGGCCACGGTCAGGATCTCGTTGCCCACGAGCGCGTGCTCGAGCGCGTTCACGATGGGGATGCCGCCGCCCGCCGAGGCCTCGCAGCGGATCTGGACGCCGTGCTCGGCGGCGAGCTTGGCCAGGCGCTCCACATGGCGGCCGAGCAGCGCCTTGTTGGCGGAGACCATGTGCTTGCCGGAGGTCAGCGCCGCCTCGAAGATCTCGGTGGCGGGGTGGTCTCCGCCGATGAGCTCGATCACGATGTCGATATCGGGGTCGGCGACGACGTCGTGCCAGTCGGTCGTGAAGTTCTCCGGCGCGATGCCGAGCTCGGCGGCGCGGCCGGGCTCAAGCGCGCTGGCCTTCTTGAGGCGCAGGTCGATGCCGTAGGCCTTGAGGTACTCGTCGCGATGGCGCTCGATGAGGCGGGCAACGCCGCCGCCCACGGTGCCCAGGCCGATGAGGCCGACGTTTACGGTGCGTGCGGTGCTGTCCATAGGTGCTCCTTCGCTCGGATTCGATACCCTCGTAATTGTAACGACGGCGTTGCGTGCCGCATACCCATTTGAGCGGCCCGGCGCCCAAATGTCTTTTAGGTTCGCGCGCGCGTAACCAAGATGTAACACAGGGGGTCTGCATGATAAGGGCGCCAAAACCGCAGGTCGACTTTAGTGCGAGCAAGCACTCACCTGCGCGGACACGCCCTTTTGTCAAAAGCCACCTTACGTTTTTTACACAAAACGAGTAAGGTAAACCGAACCACGAGACGCGAGATTTCGGGAAGATGGCCTCTCGGCTCGCCGTGGCATCTGTAGGGGATAACGCAGGGCCGATGAGGCCCGGCTTCATGTGAGAGGAGAAGCACATGTCGAGCCGTATTTTCAATCCGTCGATGAGCCGTAGGACCCTGGTCGCGGGCCTCGTCGGCCTGAGCGCCGCGGGCGTGCTCGCCGGTTGTTCCAACGACGACAGCTCGTCGTCCGCCGGCAGCTCGTCGGGCTCCGCGTCCGGCGCCACCTTCAAGATCGGCGGCATCGGACCCACCACCGGCGCTGCGGCCATCTACGGCAACGCGGTGAAGAACGGCGCCCAGATCGCTGTCGACGAGATCAACGCCGAGGGCGGCGACATCCAGTTCGAGCTCAACTTCCAGGACGACGAGAACGACGCCGAGCGCTCCGTCAACGCCTACAACAACCTCAAGGACTGGGGCATGCAGATCCTCATGGGCACCGTCACCACCACCCCGTGCGTGGCCGTGTCCTCCGAGACCAACGCCGACAACATGTTCCAGATCACCCCGTCCGGCTCCTCGACCGACGTCATCGGCGGCCAGCCCGACGCGGACGGCAACATCTCCACGCCGCGCAAGGAGAACGTCTTCCAGATGTGCTTCACCGACCCCAACCAGGGTGCGGCCTCTGCGCAGTACATCTCCGAGCAGGCGCTTGGCACCAAGATCGCCATCATCTACAACAACTCCGACACCTACTCCACCGGCATCTACAACAGCTTCAAGGCCGAGGCCGAGGCCGACGGTCTGGAGATCGTGTCCGAGACCACCTTCACCGATGACTCCGCGACCGACTTCTCCGTGCAGCTGAACGACGCGAAGAACGCCGGTGCCGACCTGGTGTTCCTGCCGATTTACTACACCCCGATCTCGCTGATCCTCACCCAGGCCAACCAGATGGGCTATGCGCCCAAGTGGTTCGGCGTCGACGGCATGGACGGCCTGCTGACCGTCGAGGGCTTCGACACCTCGCTCGCCGAGGGCTGCATGCTGCTGACCCCGTTCGTCGCCACCGCCGAGGACGAGGCCACCCAGGACTTCGTCGCCAAGTTCGAGGAGGTCGCCAGCGAGACCCCCAACCAGTTCGCCGCCGACGCCTACGACTGCATCTACGCGCTGAAGAGCGCGCTCGAGCAGGCTGGTGTCACCCCCGATACGGACTACTCCGACATCTGCGACGCGCTCGTCGAGGTCTTCACTTCCGGTGACTTCTCGTTCACGGGCCTCACCACCGCCGGCGAGGCTGCCACCTGGTCCGATACCGGCGAGATCTCCAAGCAGCCCATGGGCATGGTCATTCAGGACGGCGTCTACATGCCGCTCGATGCCTAAGGCTTAACGCATACGTACGGATTGAGCGGAGGCTGCCTGCCGCAGGGCGGCCTCCGCTTTCGGTTTATGAATTGGAAGAAAGGAGGGGCCATGGAAGTTCTCGCCAACATCATCAACGGCGCGAGCCTGGGCAGTGTGTACGCCATCATCGCCTTGGGCTACACCATGGTGTACGGCATCGCCAAGATGCTCAACTTCGCGCACGGCGACGTCATCATGGTCGGTGCCTACATCTGCTTTTGCGCCGTGAGCTACCTGGGGCTCCCAGCTCTCGCGGGTGTTCTGCTCTCGGTCGTCGGCTGCACGGTGCTCGGTATCTTGGTCGAGCGTCTCGCCTACAAGCCCCTGCGCAACGCCCCGTCGCTGAACGTGCTCATCACCGCCATCGGCGTGAGCTACTTTCTGCAGAACGCGGCGCTCATCATCATGGGCTCCGACCCCAAGTCGTTCTCGTCCATCATCGCCCTGCCTGCGCTGCAGCTCTTTGACGGTCGTCTCACCATCAGCGCCACCGCAGTAATCACCATCCTCGCGTGCGTGATCATCATGGTCGCGCTCACGCTGTTCACCGGTAAGACCAAGATGGGCAAGGCCATGCGCGCCTGCTCCGAGGACCGCGACGCCGCACAGCTCATGGGCATCAACGTCAACTCGACGATCTCCATGGTGTTCGCCATCGGCTCCGGTCTGGCGGCCATCGCGGGCGTGCTGATGTGCTCCGCCTACCCGACGCTGATGCCCACCACGGGCTCCATGCCGGGCATCAAGGCGTTCACCGCGGCCGTCCTGGGCGGCATCGGCTCCATCCCCGGAGCGGCGCTCGGCGGCATCCTGCTCGGCATCATCGAGATCCTGGCACGCGCCTACATCTCCACGCAGCTCGCCGACGCCGTGGTGTTCGCGGTGCTCATCGTCATGCTGCTCATCCGTCCCGCCGGCCTGCTCGGCAAGCAAGTGAACGAGAAGGTGTAGGTGGGAACATGGGAATCAAGGCATTAAAGCCCCAGACGCGCTCCACGATCATCACCTACGCGATCGTGATCGTGGCGTTCGTGGCCGTCACCCTGCTCGACGGCATGGGCCTCATCTCCAACTCGCTGTCCGGACAGCTCGTCCCCATCTGCGCCTACGTGTCGCTGGCCGTGTCGCTGAACCTCGTCGTCGGCGTGTCGGGCGAGCTCTCGCTGGGCCATGCGGGCTTCATGAGCGTGGGCGCCTTCACCGGCGTCGTCGTCGCCGGCTGCCTGGCGCGCATGGGCGTCGAGTCCGAGATCCTGCTGTTCGTGGGCTCCGCGGTGGTCGGCGCCATCGCTGCGGGCATCATCGGTTTTCTGGTCGGCGTCCCGGTCATGCGCCTGCGCGGCGACTACCTCGCTATCGTGACCCTGGCGTTCGGCGAGATCATCAAGAACCTGTTGAACAACTTCTATATCGGCGTTGACGACGCGGGCCTGCACTTCTCCATGACCGACACGGCGTCGCTCGGCATGAACCAGGGCGTCATCCTCGTCAACGGCCCCAAGGGCGCGGTCGGCATCGACAAGATCTCGACGTTCGTGCTCGGCATCCTGCTCGTGCTCGTCACCGTCGCCGTCGTGCTGAACCTCATGCACAGCCGCGACGGCCGCGCGATCATGGCCGTGCGCGACAACCGCATCGCCGCCGAGAGCGTGGGCATCAACGTCACCAAGTACCGCCTCATGGCCTTCACGGTCGCCTCCGCGCTGGCCGGCGCCGCGGGCGTGCTGTACGCCATGAACTACTCCACGATCACGCCGTCGCAGTTCGACTTCAACCAGTCGATCCTCATCCTCGTGTACGTGGTGCTCGGCGGCATGGGCAACATCTCCGGCTCCATCGTCTCGGCCGCGTTCCTCACGGTCCTGCCCGAGGTCCTGCGCCCGATCAACAACTACCGCATGCTCATCTACGCCGTCGTGCTCATTCTCGTGATGGTCGTGCCGCACACCAAGATCTACCAGCGCCTGGCCGATGCGGTCCGCAGCCGCCTGCGCAAGGGGCCCAAGGCGCCCGCCGTTGCCGTGGAGGGCGGTGAGGCCGATGAGTAAGTTCACCGACTTCGCCCGCGCCCGTCGCGAGAACACCAAGATGGTCCCGGTGCCGAGCGTGTCGATCATGCCCGAGCGCGACCTGGGAAAGGCCCCTGCGCTCGAGTGCCTGCACCTGGGCATCGACTTCGGCGGCCTGAAGGCGGTCGACGACTTCAACATCACCGTCGGCCGTACCGAGATCTGCGGCCTCATCGGCCCCAACGGCGCCGGCAAGACCACGGTGTTCAACCTGCTCACCAAGGTCTACCAGCCCACGCGCGGCACCATCATGGTCGACGGCCACGACACCGCCGGCATGAACCCGGCGCGCGTGAACCAGCTCGGCGTGGCCCGTACGTTCCAGAACATCCGCCTGTTCAACACCTTGTCGGTGGAGGAGAACGTCGCCGTGGGCCTGCACAACCAGCACCACTGCGGCATGGCGACGAGCATCCTGCGCCTGCCCCACCACTGGAAGAGCGAGAAGTTCTACCACGAGCGCGCGCTCGAGCTGCTCGACATCTTCGACATGGCGGGCCTGGCCGACCACGAGGCGGGCAGCCTGCCCTACGGCGCCCAGCGCCGCCTGGAGATCGTGCGCGCGCTCGCCACGAACCCCAAGCTGCTGCTGCTCGACGAGCCCGCGGCGGGCATGAACCCGTCCGAGACGGCTGAGCTCATGGAGAACATCGTCAAGATCCGCGACCAGTTTCAGATCGCGATCATGCTCATCGAGCACGACATGAACCTCGTCATGAACATCTGCGAGGGCATCTGCGTGCTGAACTTCGGCAAGATCATCGCCAAGGGCACGCCCGAGGAGATCCAGCAAAACGACGCGGTCATCGAGGCCTATCTGGGCAAGCAGAAGGAGGCTGAGGCATAGTGCTGTCCGTCTACAACATCAACGTGTGGTACGGGGCGATCCACGCCATCAAGAACGTCTCCTTCGAGGTGAACGACGGCGAGATCGTGGCGCTCATCGGCGCGAACGGCGCCGGCAAGTCCACGACCCTGAAGACCCTCTCCGGCCTGCTGCGTTCGCGCTCGGGTTCCATCAAGTTCATGGACGAGGACATCATGCACATGTCCGCCGAGAAGATCGTGGAGCACGGGCTCGTGCACGTACCCGAGGGTCGTCGCATCTTCCAGCAGATGACGGTGGAGGAGAATCTCGACATGGGCGCCTACACGCAGCCCAAGGAGACCATCGCCGACAACCTCGAGCGCGTCTACGCGCACTTCCCGCGCCTTGAGGAGCGCCGGCGCCAGATCGCCGGCACCCTGTCGGGCGGCGAGCAGCAGATGCTCGCCATGGGCCGCGCGCTCATGGCCAACCCCAAGCTGCTCATGCTCGACGAGCCGTCGATGGGCCTCGCGCCCATTCTCGTCGAACAGATCTTCGAGATCATCCAGGCGCTGCACGAGGCGGGCACCACGATCCTGCTCGTCGAGCAGAACGCCCAGGCGGCGCTGTCCATCGCGACGCGCGGCTACGTGATGGAGACCGGCAAGGTGACGCTTTCCGGTACCGGTCAGGAGCTTTTGCACAACGACGACGTGCGCAAGGCGTACCTCGGCGGCTGACACGCCTGCCACCCGCCGCGACACGCGCCCCCAGCGGCCCGATTCCGGGCGGCTGGGGGCGCGTTTTTGGTGTGCATGTGCCCGCGGCTGTCCTCATGGGGCGGCGGCGGGCGTTTTTCGTGAGGGTAGGGGCGTGCGCTTGGAGGGCGCTGGCGCGGGCGAGGGCCTGCTCGGCATCGGTGCCGGTGTCGTGTTGCGCCAGCGCCGGTGCCGACACCGTGCCGCCGTTCGCCCTTGACCGCGGCGAGCGCGCCGACTCGCGCTACACTGTCGGAAAGAGGCGGGAGGTCGCGATGGTTCCGTACTGGTTGGTGTTGACGATCGCGCTGGCTATCTGCTGGGTCGCCGACCAGAAGGACGACCCGCACTGAGGCCGGCCCTGCCGCTTTGCCGATCGACATGAGGAAAGGATCCAGATGAGCGACATCCTGCGCGAGTTTTGCGCCGAGAACTTCACGGACGTGCCGGCTGCCATCGAGGCGGGCGCGCGCCGTATCGAGCTGTGCGATAACCTGGCCGTGGGCGGAACCACGCCCTCGCTCGGCGTGGTGGAGCAGACGGTGGCCTATGCTCACGAGAACGGTGCCCGCGTCATGTGCATGATCCGTCCGCGCGGCGGCGATTTCGTCTACAGCGATGTCGAGCTCGCCATGATGGAGACCGATATCTTCTCGGCATGCGAGGCGGAGGCCGACGGCATCGTGTTCGGCTGCCTGCTCGGCGACGAGCAGCAGGGCTATAGGCTGGACGAGGAGGCCTGCGCGCGTGTGATGACCGTGGCCGAGAGCGCGGCGGACGCCTTCGAGCTCGAGCATCTGGACGTGACGTTCCACATGGCCTTCGACGCGCTGCCGCCCGAGGCCCAGAAGCCCGCGATCGATGCCCTCGCCGAGCTCGGCGTCACGCGCATCCTCACCCACGGCGGCGTGGCCGGAACCCCCATCATGGGCAACATCGACCGCCTGCGCGAGCTCACCGAGTATGCAGCCGGCCGCCTCATCATCCTGCCGGGTGCCGGTATCACCTACGAGAACGTGGACGAGGTTGTCTCCGGTATCGGCGCGCCCGAGGCCCATGGAACCAAGATCGTCAACATCCGCTAGCTGAGGCGTGACGGCAAGACAGAGGAAGGGTCACCCCGGGGCGGCTAACCGACTGCCCCGGGGTGACTATTTCTCTGCCTTACGGTCACGCCGGCTTACATTGCCCTGATGTGCGTTTGATACGATGGCCTGACCACAACGTTCGGAGGTCTCGTATGAAGCGGCCCATATCGCGCATTGTCGCCATTGCCTGCATGTTCGTCTTCTGTCTGGCGCTGGGGCTTTTGACCGGGTGCTCGGGCGCGCCGGATACGAGCGGTTCCGAGGCTGCGGAGCAGGAGGCCACGCACGAGGCGGAAGCCGACGTGGCCGACGTGGACGTGCAGACCTCGGGCACCGTGCAGCTGTTCGAACCGGCCGATGGGTCGGCGAAGACGCGCATCCGGGTCGCGTCCGGATCGGAGAACAAAGAGGCCGCGCGGGCCATCGAGTACGCGGTCGGCAAGACCGGCGTGGCGCTCGAGATGCACTACATGGGCTCGCTCGACATCATGGATGTGCTCGAGGCGGGCGGCGAGGATTACGACGCGGTGTGGCCGGCGTCCTCCATGTGGATCACCATGGGCGACACGCACCATATCGTGCGCGACGCGCAGTCGACCTCGACCACGCCGGTGGTGTTCGGCATCGCGAAATCGAAGGCGATCGAGCTCGGCTGGGCGGACGAGGACGGAGAGACGACCTCGCCCACGACCGCCGAGATTCTGGCCGCCGTGCAGGAGAGCAAGCTCACCTTTGCCATGACATCGGCCACGCAGTCCAACAGCGGCGCGTCGGCCTACCTAGCGTTTTTGACGGCGCTGTCGGGAACCGACGGCCCGCTGACCGCTGAGGACCTCGCCAACGGGCGGCTCACCGAGCAGGTTGCGAGCCTGCTTTCGGGCGTGGACCGCTCGTCGGGCTCCTCCGACTGGCTGAAGGAGATGGTCGTGGCCGATCCGGACACGCATCAGGCCATGGTCAATTACGAATCGCTCGTGTCACAGGCGAATCGCGAGCTTGAGGAGGCCGGGCACGAGCCGATGGTCGTGGTGTACCCGGCCGACGGCATCGCGGTGTCCGACAGTCCGCTCGCCTATGTCGACCACGGGCAGGGCGAGCAGGTCGAAGCGGCGTTTTCCGCAATCCAGCAGGCGCTGGCCGACGACACGGCGACCCTCGAGCTCGAGCGCGTGGGCAGGCGCTGCGGCTTGGGCGGCAAGGTGGTCCACGCGGACGACGACGAGGTCGCGGCGGCCTTCAACCCCGCATGGGGCATCGTGCCGGACGCGAGTGTGCTGAAGTCCATCCCGCTGCCTGCGGGCGAGGTGATCTCGCAGGCGCTCACGCTCTACCAGACCGGCCTGAAGAAGCCCTCCTACACGCTGTGGGTGGTCGACTATTCCGGCTCGATGCTCGGCGCGGGTAAGGAGGGGGTCGTCGCCGGTCTTGAGCAGGCGCTCGACCCGACGCTTGCCGCTGAGGCGCTCATCCAGCCCAACGAGGGCGACGTCAACGTGCTCATCCCGTTCACCCATGTGGTCGATAGCCCGATTACCGCCAACGGGTCCGATACGGCGGCGCTGCTCGACTACGCGCGCTCGCGTGAGGCGATCGGCGGCACCGACATGTACTCGGGCCTCTCGACTGCGCTCGACCTGGCGCGCCAGGCTGTGGCCGACGGTGGCTACACAGTGGCGATTGTGCTCATGACCGACGGTCAGTCGGACACATACGCGCGCGACGAGTTCGTGTCCGCCTACGAGCAGGCGGGCGTTGACGTGCCGATCTTCTCCATCATGTTCGGCGAAGCGGATCCCACCCAGCTCGACGAGCTGACGACGCTCACCAACGGGCGGACGTTCGACGGGCGCGAGGGCGACCTGGCCGATGTGTTCCGCCAGGTCAAGGGCTACAACTAGGGACGCGGCCGTGGGGTACGTACTGGGGGCGTTTCTGGGTGTTGTCGCGGGTGCGGCGTGCATCGTCGCGGTGGGCGGCGTGGTCGGCATCGTGGCCGGTCTGGCCGCGGCCGCGCTGCTCTATGTCGGCGTGGGCCAACTGCTGAAGCCCGAGCGCAAGCTCGGCGGCGTGGTGGCAAGCATGCTGCCCGACGGCGAGGCCGCCACGGAGCGCATCGACGCGGCGCGCGAACTCGATCGCCAGATCGGCCGGCGTCGCGCCAAGATCTGCGATGCGCAGGTCGGACGCGAAACCGAGGATCTGCAGCACGATATCCAGGCGCTTATCGCCTGCGTGGAGGAGCAGCCGGCGACCTACCGTAGGCTCGCGCACTTCCTGTCTACCTACGGCGAGCAGTGCGTGCGCATGCTCGACGGGTACCTGAGCGTCGAGCGCCTGGCCACGCCCGAGCTCGTGCACGGTGCGCGCGAAGACGCGATCGAGGCGCTCTGCGCGCTGCAAGGCGCGGCGCAAGGCGAGCTCGCGCGGGCGACCGGCGCCAAGGCGGCCGATCTCGAGGCGAGCTCGGAGGCCATCAAACGCCTGATGGAGATGGATGGCTACCGCCCGGACGAGCCGGCTGCACCAGACGGCGCCGACGTGAAAGGCGATACCGATACGGCTGCCGGGGCCGCGCGTGCCGGCAGAGGGGAGAGATGATGAAGGGGTCCAAGGGCAAGATCGTCGGCCTGGTCTGCGTGCTCGCCGCGGTGGCGATCATCGGCGGTGTGTTCGTCATGCGCCAGGCCCAGCCCGCACCGGAGCCCGTGGCGGAGCCCACGACGGTTTCGGGATACCTCGGTGGCGAGAAGGTCTCGCTGTTTGAGGACGCGCAGTTTACCGAGCTCGCAGCTGCTGCGGGGCTCGATATCGACTACCGCAAGGCGGGCTCGCTCGCCATGATGGACGCTTCGATCGAGGGCATGAGCTATCTGTTCCCCTCGTCGCAGGCGGCGGTCGAGTACGGCCACGAGCGGGGGATCGAGCCCGTCTCTGAGCAGATCGTGCTCAACTCGCCCATCGTGATCTACACCTATCGCGACGTTGCCGACGCGCTGGTGGGCTCCGGCATCATGGCCAAAGACGGCGACATCTACACGCTTGATGTCGACGCGGCGGTTTCCGCCATGCTCGCCGACAAGACATGGGTCGACCTCGGCTACGCCGCAGGCTATGGGCAGTTCCGCATCGACAGCACCGACCCGGCCGAGTCCAACTCGGGTAACGAATGGGCGGCGTTGATCGCCAACTCGCTTGCCGGCGGGCAGCCCGCCACGGTGGAGACCGTCGAGCGCGACGCGGAGTCCATCCGCAAGGTCTTCTCCAAATCCGGCTGGATGGAGACGAGCTCAGAGGACTCGTTTCGCCAGTTCCTCACGCTGGGCGAGGGGTCCAAACCCATGATGGTGGGCTACGAGAGCCAGGTGCTCGACCTGTCCGTGAACGAGCCGGACCTGTTCGAGCAGGTGGCCGATACGCTCGTGGTGGCCTACACCACGCCTACGGTCTGGTCGACGCACGTGCTGATGGCGCTCGACGAGGCGGGCGAGCAGCTCAGCGAGTTTCTGATAAGCGACGAGGTGCAGAAGCTCGCCTGGGAACGGCACGGTTTTCGCGGCGCGTCCCAGCTCGGCACCGACGGCGCCGAGCGCTTTGAGGTGGCAGGCATTGCCGAGCGCGTGCCCGCGGCGGTCGAGCTTCCCGCGCCCGCGGCCATGCAGCGCCTGATCGAGGTGGTCAGCGGGTCGTGACGCGCCCGCTTCGATACGCTGGAGAACCTCTCGCGAAAGGGGAGTGCTATGGATACGAATAACGAGGTCATGCCCGTCGAGGCGCAGGCAGTGCCGGCAAAGAGGGTCAGCTTGGCCGATATCGCGGCCTCGCAGGGGGCCGCGCGTGCGGGTCAGCCGGCGGCGACGCCCGTCGCCCCCGCCGAGCCGCCGGCGGTCGTGCTCTCGCCTGCCGACCAGCAGCGCGCCCGCGAGCTCGCCGCCACGATCGACTTCACTAAGAGCGGCATCGAGAGCACCTATGCGCGCGACGCCCAGCGGTCCATGTCGGATTTCGCCGACAACGTGCTCGCCAAGACGTCGAACAAGGCTACGGGCGAGGCCGGGGCGCTGCTGCGCGAGCTTCTGGTCGACGTGGAGAGCGCCGAGCTTTCCGGCGTGAAGCAGATCCCCATCATCGGCAAGGTCGTGGTGGGTATCGACAAGCTGCGCCGGACCTACCAGAAGGTGGCCCCGCAGGTCGACGAGGTGGTGGAGAAGCTCGAGCGCGCACAGGCGCAGATGATCGCCGATATCGCCATGTACGACACCATGTACCAGCGCAATGTCGACCAGTACCGCTCGCTTAAGGTCTATATCGCCGCCGGCCGCCAGGCGCTGGCGGATTTCCGCGCCGAGCAGCTCCCCGCGCTCGAGGCCGAGGCGGCATCCACCGGCGACGCCATGGGCGCGCAGGTGCTGAAGGACTTCAAGGACAAGCTCGACCGGTTCGACAAGCGTCTGGACGATTTGGACCGTGTGAGCATCGTGAGCCTGCAGATGGCGCCGCAGATCAAGCTGCTGCAGAACGCCGACAAGAGCATCTCGGACAAGATCGACACGACCATCTCGACCACGATTCCGCTCTGGAAGTCCCAGATGGTGATCGCGCTCGGCCTGGCCAACCAGCGCGCCGCACTCGACCTGCAGAACCATGTGGATGACACTACGAACAAGCTGCTGCGTGCCAACGCCGAGGCGCTGCAGCAGGGCGCGGTCGACGCCGAGCGCGCCACCCAGCGCGGCAGCGTGGACATCGAGACGCTCGAGGAGGTCAACAAGCGCCTGATCGACACCTTGAACGAGACGATCAAGATCCAGCAGGAGGGCCGCGCTGCCCGCGAGGACGCCGCGGGCCGTATGCGCCAGATCGAGTCCGACCTGAAGACCGCCCTGCTCGAGGCCGCCGGCCAGTAATCAAGCGGCCGGGGCGACAATCCCTTTGCCTCACTGCCATGCCACCCAGTGCAGGTGCCCTTTCTACGCTGTTGCACAGGGGCGGTTGCTTGGCGAATACGCCGAGCAACCGCCCCTGTTCGTGTACCGCGTAAGGAAGGAAGAACCATGGCAGACAGGGTGTACGGATACGCGCGCGTCTCTACGCGCGAGCAGAACCTCGATCGGCAGATGGACGCGCTGAGCGCGTTTGGGGTCGAGGAGGGGAGGGTGTTTGCGGACAAGGCGAGCGGAAAGGATTTCGCGCGGCCGGCCTACCGCAGGCTGCTCGACGCGCTGGAGCCCGGCGACGTGCTGGTGATCAAGAGCATCGACCGCTTGGGGCGCAACTACGAGGAGATTCTCGACGAATGGCGCATCATCACGCGCGTGAAGGGCACGGCCATCGTGGTGCTGGACATGCCGCTTCTGGATACGCGCCGCGAGCACGATGGCGTGACGGGCATGCTGATCGCCGACATCGTGCTTCAGCTGCTCTCCTACGTGGCGCAGGTGGAGCGCGAGAACATCCGGCAACGGCAGGCCGAGGGGATCGCCGCGGCGCATGCGCGCGGCGTGAAATTCGGCAGGCCGAGGAAGGCGAAACCCGCGTCGTACACGGCGGTCAAGGCGTCGTATCTGCGCGGGGAGACGACGCGCCAGGCCGCCGCGGGGCAGCTCGGCGTGTGCGTGAGCACGTTCGACCGCTGGATAAAGGACGACCGTGCGACGCGGTCTTCGACAGCATGAGGCAGCCGCCGGAAGGCGTGTCCAGGAGACGGCTGCGTGACGGCGTTCATGTCGGGTTGCGCGCAACATCTGCGCAGCACCTGACCGTCCACCGGCGGATCAGGCGGTGCGCTGGTGCATGTTTGATAGGATCTGACGCCTCGGTGCCAAAAATGACGGAAATGCGTATTGCTCTATGTTACGTAGCAGTTTCAACGTGCCCAAGAGCAGGCCTAGCCATAGCAAAACTGAATATATAAGCACGACCTTTGCGCAACACTGGTAGATTAAAATGTTATTAACATAGAGGCAATACGCATTTCCGTCATTTTTGGCACCAGAGTTCCATCGAGGCCGGCTTTTTCTCCCCCAGATCGCTCCAAGCCCGACAACACGCGCATCGAACGCTCAGTGCTTGCGTCCGACGAGCCGCCGCGCGACCGATACCTTGCGCTCGCGCTCTTCGGTGTCCTCGGCGCACAGCCGCTCGATGATATGGCCGAACGTGGCGGCAAGGATTTGCTGGAACAGCGTTCCACACATGACGGGGAAGACCGTTTCGCCCGGGAAGTACTGCGCCGCGATCACCGCGCCGGACGAGATGTTGCGCAGCCCGCAGGTGAAGCTCATGGTGGCGAGCAGCGGCTGGGAGCCGTGCAGGATGCGGGCGGCGAGCAGGCCCCAGAAAAAGCCGCTCGTGGCAAAAACGAGGATAAACAGGGCGACCTCGAGGCGCTGCCACGTCATGTTCAGGACGTATTCGCTCATGGAGGTCGAGTTGGCCGTGATGAGCACGATGGTGATCAGGCGGCTCGCCGGGCTGAGCACCGGCGAGAGCTTCTCGTGGCCCCAGCCGCGCGTGAACTCGTTGACGAGCATGCCGGCGAGCGCGGGCAGGGCGATCATGACCACCATGTCGCTGACCATGCTCATCGCGTCGATATGGATGGAGGCGCCGAGCAGGATCGACAGGGTGGCAGGGATCGTGACGGGCGAGATGACGGTGGATACCAGGATGGACGCCAGGCACAGCGGCCCGTCGCCGTCGTAGATGCCGACCCACATGAAGCTGATGACCGCGATGGGCACGCTGTACTCGAGGACGACGCCGGTCAGCAGGTTCACGTTGTCGCCGAACAGCAGGGAGCCGAGCAGGTAGGCCAGACATGGCATGAAGACCTCGGCGACCGCAAGGATGACCAGCAGGCGCAAGGGATGGCGAAACACGGCGATCAGCTGCTTGAACGTGTTGTTGAGCGCTCCTTGGAACGTCATGATGGCGAAGATGAACGGGACGATGGCCTTCAGGGGTCCGAACACGCTCGGGAACAGGACGCCCGCGACCACGCAAAGCGGGACGAAGTAGGCCATGTGCCTGCCGATGAACGCACCCATCTGCTTCCACTGCTCCATAGGGTCCATCTGCCTTTCTCGTAGGTTTCGTGCTATCGCGCGGCGCCGCTAGCGCCGGCGCCCGCTCATCAGCTCCCTGGCGCGCCCGATCTTGCGATCGCGCTCGGCGGTGTCCTCGCTGCAGATGCGCTCGATGGCGCGCCCGAAGGCCGCTGCAAGGATCTGCTGGAAGATCGTGCCGCACATGATGGGGAAGACCGCCTCGCCGGGGAAATACTGCGCGGCCAGCGTCGCGCCGGAGGAGATGTTTCGCAGCCCGCAGTCGAAGCTCATGGTGACGAGCAGGTCCTGCGAGCCGTGCAGCAGGCGGGCGACGGCGAGCCCGATCAGAAAGCCGCACGTGGCGAACGTGAGCACGAACGCGGCGGCCTCGATGCGCTGCGGGTTCATGTCGAGCACGTAGGCGCTCATCTTGGTGGAGTTTGCCGTGATGTTGAGCAGCATGAGCACGCGGCACGCCGGGCTGATGGCGGGCGAGAGCCTCTCATGGCCCCAGCCGCGGGTGAGCTCGTTGACGGCCATGCCGGCGATCGCGGGCACGGCGATCATGAAGATCATGTCCACGACCATGCCCAGCGCATCGATGTGCACGGTGGCGCCGAGCAGGATCGAGAGCGTGGCGGGGATGGTGAGCGGCGAGATGACCGTCGAGACGAGGATCGCCGCCAGCGCGAGCGAGGTGTTGCCGCGGTACATGCCGACCCACATGAAGCTGACCACGCCGATGGGGACGCTGTATTCCAGCACGATGCCGGTGATGAGGTCCGGGTTGCCGGCGAACAGCGCCGACGCGCACGCAAAGGCGAGCGCCGGCATGAGGACCATGATGACGCCGAGGATGATCAGCAGGTGCAAAGGATGGCGAAACACCTGCATGAGCTGGCGAAACGTGTTGTTGAGCGAACCCTGGAACGTCATGATGGCGAACATGAGGGGGCCCACGGCCGAGACCGGGCCGAAGATCTGCGGCAGCAGCACGCCGACGGCGACGCACGTGGGCACGCAGATCGTCATGTGGCTCTGGAGAAACGACCCCAGCTGCTGATAGCGGTTTGCCATGGACGGATGACCTTCCCATATGAGCGAAAAAGGGCAACGAGAGTCATGCTACCGCACCGCTGCCGCGAACGCGCCGTTCCCGCGTTGTCTCAGCGAACATTTTTCAGTGGGCCTGTTTGGGATGGGGTCATCTGCCCCCGGGGCGCCGGACCCCGCCCCAAAAGGCACCGCCGACCGGAGGTACGGCGCAGCTGTCCGCGCCATGCGTATAATGGAAGGCGTTCAACAGCACGGCCTGCCGCAGCGGGCCATATTCCAAGGACGTGTTCCCATGCACAGCATGCTTTCGTCGCGCGGCATGTTCATGCCGCTTCAGCCATCGGCGGTGCGCCATGGCATCGCTTAAGACATCGCGCCGCTGGACGGTGGCCCAAAACGATCCCGACCTGGAGCAGAAGCTCTCCCATGAGCTCGGCGTGGCGCCGCTCGTCGCGCGCATCATGGTCGCGCGCGGGATCCGCACGCCCGAGGAGGGTCGGCTGTTCTTGACCCCGTCGCTTGAGCGCGACTGGGCCGACCCCGCCATCATCCCCGGCATGGCCGAGGTCGCGGACCGCATCGAGCGCGCACTCGACGAGCGCGAGTCCATCGCGGTCTTCGGCGATTTCGACGTCGACGGCATCACGTCGACCTGCCTGCTCACCGAGGCCCTGTGCACCATGGGCGCTACGGTCCACCCGTTCATCCCGCATCGGTTCGAGGAGGGCTACGGCCTCACGTCGGCCGCGCTCACCCGCGTGGCGGAGGAGTGCCGCCCCTCGCTGATCGTGACGGTCGACAACGGCATCGCCGCCCGTGAGGAGGTCGAGCAGCTCACGGCGCTTGGGATCGACATCGCCGTGACCGACCACCACGAGCCCTCTGATCTCGTCCCGCGCGGCATCCCGGTGGCCGACCCCAAGCTCGCCGCCGAAAGCCCGAGCCGCGAGCTCGCCGGCGCCGGCGTGGCGCTCAAGCTCGTGCAGGTGCTCGGCGCGCGCCGCGGCATGCCCGATCTGTGGCGCTCCTATACCGAGATCGCGGCTCTGGGCACCGTGTCCGATATGATGCCGCTCACGCCCGAGAACCGCGCGCTCGTCGCCGACGGCATCGCCCACATGCGCGCCACCTCGCGCCCCGGCTACCTGGCGCTCGCCGGGATCTCGCGCACCGACCTGGCGACCATCACGGCCGACGCCCTGTCGTTCTCGCTCATCCCGCGCCTGAACTCGGCGGGGCGCATGGCCGACCCGACTCTGGCGCTCGATTTGCTCCTCGCGACCGACGCCGTCGAGGCCGGCCGCCTTGCCGCCGAGCTCGAGCAGATCAACCAGGAGCGCCGCGACATCGAGGCGAAGCTCACCGACGAGGCGATGGCGCTCGTCGAGCGCACCTATGACGGCGGCCGCGTGATCGTCGTGGGCGGGGAGGGCTGGCACGAGGGCGTCAAGGGTATCGTGGCGAGCCGCATCACCAACCGCTACCACGTGCCGGTCCTGCTGTTCTCCATCGCGGACGGCGTCGCGCGCGGCTCCGGGCGCTCGGTGGGGTCGGTCAACCTGTTCGACGCCGTCGAGCAGTGCTCCGACCTGCTCATCCGGTTCGGCGGCCATGCGGGCGCGGTGGGCGTCACCGTCGAGGCGGACCGCCTGGACGATCTGCGCGCCCGCCTGTCCGACGTGCTCGGCCGGCTTCCCGCGGAGGATTTCGAGGACAAGCACGAGGTCGCCGCGACGGTCTCGCTGTCCGAGCTCGACATCGACACCATCGAGCAGATCGGCCGGCTCGAGCCGTTCGGCCAGGGCAACAAGGTCCCCCTGCTCGCCGCCACGGGCGTGACCATGTGCGATCGCGCCCAGGTCGGCCGCGGGGGAGAGCACATGCGCTTCACGGCGACCGATGGCGTCTCGAGTGTGCCCGCCATCATGTTCCGCGTGCCCGATATCGCCGAGCGCGTCTGCTGCGACTCGGTGGTCGACCTGGTCTTCGAGGCGGTTGCCGAGCACTGGCAGGGGCGCGTCAAGCCCAAGCTCATGGTGAAGGACATCTTGTGCCATTCGTGCGATAGCCCCGATGCGTCGGAGCGCGAGGAGACGGAGCGGCGGCTCGAGGAGGCGTGCCGCGTGCACGCGGCGCCCCGCGAGGCGGACCCCGTCTTGGCCCTCGACCGGCGCTCCATCCTGTCCCAGCTTTCCTACGACGAGCTCACGCGCACGCTCATCCATGCGTTCATCGGGACGGCGCGCCCGCATCGGGCGCAGGTCGAGGCCCTCGACGCCCTCGCGGCGGGCGAGAACGTGCTCGCCGTGATGGGCACGGGCCGCGGCAAATCGCTCATCTTCCACGTACACGCCGCCCGCGAGGCCCTGGCCCGCCGGAGAGCGAGCGTGCTGGTGTACCCCTTGCGCGCGCTCGTCGCCGACCAGTCGTTCCACCTCATCTCGGCCTTGGCCGACCTCGGGCTCAGGGTCGTCGTGCTCACGGGGGAGACCTTGGGTCCCGCGCGCGACCGCGCCTTCGCGCGCCTGGCGCGCCGCGAGGTGGACGTCATCCTCACGACGCCGGAGTTCCTGGTCGTCAACGGCCGCCGCTTCGCCGAGGCCGCGGGCATCGGGTTCGTGGTGATTGACGAGGCGCACCACGCGGGGCTCGCCCGCGGGGGAGAGCGCAGCGCGTATCTCGACATCCCGGAAGTCCTCAAGGGCCTGGGCGGCCCCACCGTGCTCGCCGCGACGGCGACGGCAGACGACCGCGTGTGCGACGAGATCCGCCGCCTCATCCCCATCGACCGGGTCATCGTGGACGACACGGTGCGCGAGAACCTCGAGCTCGAGGACGAGCGCGACCTGTCGAGCCGCGAGAACCGGCTGGTGTCCATCGTCGCGACCGGCGAGAAGTGCGTGGTGTACGTCAACTCGCGCGAGCAGTCCATGTCGCTTGCCCGGATGCTGCGCCGCCGCGTCCCCGAGCTCGCCGCCTCGATCGCGTTCTACAACGCCGGCCTTCCGCGCGAGGACCGCAGGCGGGTGGAGGACGCGTTCCGCAGCGGCGCGCTGTCCTGCATCGTGTCGACCTCCGCGTTCGGCGAGGGCGTCAACCTCCCCGACATCCGCCATGTGGTGCTCTACCACATGCCGTTCGGGTCGATCGAGTTCAATCAGATGAGCGGCCGTGCGGGCAGGGACGGCAAGCCGGCGCGCATCCACCTGCTCTATTCCACGCGCGACGCGCGCATCAACGAGCGCCTGCTCGACTCGGCGGCGCCCGAGCGCGAGGAGCTCGTGACGCTGTACCGCGCCCTGCAGACCATGTGGCGCGCGAACCGCTCGCGCACCGGCGAGGACAGCTTCCAGGCGTCCGATCTGGATATCGCCCAGATGTGCCTCGCCATCGATGCCCGCCGCCCCGTCGAGGAGCGGATGGTGTCGTGCGGGCTCGCGGTGTTCGAGGAGCTCGGCTTCGCCCGCGTGACGGGTGCCGACGAGCGGCGGCGCATCCAGATGACCGAGCATCCCGGGCGCGTCGACCTCACCTGCTCGATCCGCTACCTCGAGGGGCTCCATGCCCGCATGGAGTTCGCCGCGTTCAGGAGTTGGGCGCTGAGCGCGCCTGCATCTGATATGCTTGACCGAGTGAACAAACCCATCACGCCTCGAACCATGTAAGAGGGGATTCGCTATGGACGCCTCTGCGAACAAGACGGCAACGGG
The DNA here is from genome assembly GCF_002159695.1 of Collinsella sp. An271. Classification (NCBI taxonomy): domain Bacteria; kingdom Bacillati; phylum Actinomycetota; class Coriobacteriia; order Coriobacteriales; family Coriobacteriaceae; genus Collinsella; species Collinsella sp. An271. The sequence continues at coordinate 51,139 of NZ_NFJE01000013.1, forward strand.
CGCGCGCCCGGTCGAGCACACCAACCAGCGGGGCTCGCTGCAGCCCAACTCCGCACTTGTGCACTACACCCATGCGGACGACCTGCCCTACGAGATCATGGCGGACAACTACGACCGTCTGGCTGAGCTCTGCCGCAAGTACATGAGCGAGGCGGATTGCGCCAAGGCCGAGCGCGCGTACTGCTTTGCGGCCGAGAAGCACGCCAAGCAGCGGCGCCGCAGCGGCGAGATGTACATCAACCACCCCGTCGAGGTCGCCATCATCCTGGCTGAGCTCAAGATGGATTGCGACGTGGTGTGCGCGGCGCTGCTGCACGACACGGTCGAGGACACCGAGACGTCGCTCACCGACGTGGCCGGCATCTTCGGCGACACGGTCTCCGAGCTCGTCGACGGCGTGACCAAGCTCACGAACATCGACGTCGACACCATGGACGAGAAGCAGGCCCTGAACCTGCGCAAGATGTTTCTGGCCATGAGCCACGACATCCGCGTCGTGATCGTCAAGCTCGCCGACCGCCTGCACAACATGCGCACGCTGGCGGCCCTGCGCGAAGACCGCCGCCTGTTCAAGGCGCGCGAGACCATGGACGTCTACGCGCCGCTCGCCGACCGCCTGGGCATCTCCTCCATCAAATGGGAGCTCGAGGACCTGTCGTTCTTCTATCTGGAACCCGAGGCCTACCAGCGCATCGCGCGCATGGTGGCCGAGTCCCGCGAGGTGCGCGAGCGCTTCCTGGCCGACACCATCAAGACGCTCGATGACGAGCTCAAGCGCGTGGGCCTCACCGGCTACCAGATCAACGGCCGCTCCAAGCACTACTGGTCCATCTACCAGAAGATGAAGCGCAAGGGCAAGGAGTTCTCCGAGATCTACGACCTCGTCGCGCTTCGCGTCATCACCGGCTCGGTGGGCGATTGCTATTCGGCTCTGGGCGCCGTGCACACCCTGTGGCATCCCATGCCCGGGCGCTTCAAGGACTACATCGCCATGCCCAAGCTCAACAACTACCAGTCGCTGCACACGACGGTCATCGGTCCCACCGCGCGCCCGCTCGAGATCCAGATCCGCACCTACGAGATGCACGAGCAGGCCGAGTACGGCATCGCCGCGCACTGGCTGTACAAGCGCTCGGGCGGCTCGTCGGCATCCAAGACCTCCGAGGCGCAGCGCCTCGACGACCAGATCAACCAGCTGCGCCATTCGCTCGACTGGGTCGCCTCCGACGAAATCGAGGACCCCAAGGAGTTCCTGCACACGCTGAAGACCGACCTGTACGACCAGGAGATCTTCGTGTTCACGCCCAAGGGCGAGGTCATGAGCCTGCGCGCCGGGTCGACGCCGCTCGACTTCGCCTACGCCGTCCACACCGAGGTCGGCAACCACTGCGTCGGCGCCAAGGTTAACGGTGTGGTGGCGCCGCTGTCGCACAAGCTGACGACGGGCGACCGCGTGGAGATCATGACGAACAAGGCGGCCAAGCCCTCGCGCGACTGGTTCAACATCGTGCGCACGCCGTCTGCGAAGTCCAAGATCCGCCGCTACTTCGCGACGGTCACCAAGGACGAGGACGCGGCGGCCGGCCGCGACATGCTCGCGAAGGACCTGCGGAAGCGCGGCTACGGCATCTCCACGCAGCGCACGACGCGCGCGCTCAACACGGTCGCCGAGCAGCTCAACTACAAGCGCCCCGAGGACATATTCGCCGCCATCGGCGCGGGCAAGCTCGCCGTGCGCATGGTGGGCAACAAGGTCGAGCAGATCTTGGACCCCAAGCCCGAGGCGCCCGTCAGCAAGGCCGAGGCCATCGCCGAGACCGTGAAGCAGCCCCCGCGCGGCTCCAACCGCAAGCCCCGCGCCGGCAAGTCCAAAAGCGGCGTCGTGGTCAAGGGCGAGCACGGCGACGACCTGCTCGTGCGCCTGGCGCACTGCTGCAACCCGGTGGCGGGCGACGACATCGTGGGCTTCATCACGCGCGGTCGCGGCGTGTCGGTGCACCGTGCCAACTGCCCGAACGTCAAGGGCCTCATGGAGCATCCCGAGCGCATGATCGACGTGGCGTGGGACAACGACGCCGACGCCCTGTTCCAGGTCGAGATCGTGGTCGAGTGCCTCGACCGCATGGGGCTGCTCAAGGACGTGACGATCGCCATCGGAGATTCGGGCGGCAACATCCTGTCGGCGGCGACCGCCACCGACCGCGAGGGCATCGCGACGCTGCGCTTCCTCGTCGAGATCTCCGACGCGAGCGGACTGGAGCCGCTGTTCTCCGCCATCTCCGCCGTCGAGAGCGTCTACGATGTGCGCCGCCTCATGCCGGGCGAGGGCAACATCACCATGCGCCGCCGCGGGTAGCGCCGCCGCGTCGTCCCATCAGAAAGGATTTCCATGGATACCACGCCGTTCGAGCTCGATATGGCGCCGCACGGCTCGCTTGCCGTCGAGCGCGTCGTGAACGGTCCCATCCAGACCAATACGTACTTCGTCATCTCCGGTGACGAGGCGGTGATCATCGATCCCGCGTGGGAGGGCGAGGAGCTCGCGCGCCGTTTCACGGCGCGCCATCCCGACGTGCGCCCGGTGGCGTTCGTCTGCACGCACGGCCATGCCGACCATACCGGGGGCTTGGCGGGACTGCGTCGGGTCCTGGGCGAGAAGATCCCCTTCATGATCTCGGCGGACGATGTCGAGACGGCGGCCACGCATCCCGCCTCCCTGCGCGAGATGTGGGGGATCGCGACCGATCAGCCCCCGGCGCCCGATCGCCTGCTCGCCGAGGGGGACGTGGTCGCGTTCGGCGATGTGCGCCTCCAGGTCATCGCCACCCCGGGGCACACGCCCGGCGGCATCGTGCTGTTCGCCGCGACCGAGACCGGCAACGTGGCCTTCTGCGGCGACACGCTGTTCTCGGGCAGCCACGGGCGCACCGACCTTCCCGGCGGCGACGAGACCACCATCATGCACTCGCTGGCGCACATGTTCCGCCTGCTGCCGCCCGACACGCTCTGCCTGGTCGGCCATAACGACAACACGACCGTGTCCGCCGAGCTCGAGAACAACGTCTTCGTCCGGCGCGCCCTCAGCATGGGCTACTGACCGCCGCCGGCATTTTGTGCCTGCGTGCAGATTCGATAGGTTCCATGAGGCGGGGCCCGGCATCTCGGTTGCGAGATGCCGGGCCTCATCGTCTGACCCGCGCTTGTAGGGTCCTTGTCGGATGCGGGCCGGATGCACGCAAGGATGCATGCGAGATGCGTCAGCGTCCACATCCCTAATTATCCCAGTCTCGGTTCGTTCCATCGTCAGGCACGTAAGCTTTGGATACCCAATTAATCCAAAGCGAAAGGAACGAATCATGGGAAATTATCAAGATGTCAAAGATGCCGTTCAGTTTGCTGCGGAGTGGTGGGTCAAGCGGAAATGGACGTTTCTGAACGAGGCCAACGAGGAGTTCATGGAGTTCGTCGATCCGGCCGTCTGCTATCAGGATTGCCTGACGGAGGGCGACGTCGTCTACCTCAACATGTGCTTCACCGAATGGGTCCTGTTCGAGCGTCCGCTGCGCCGGGGGAGGACGCCGCTGCAGATGCTCGCCGACGAGCCTCCCTCGGACGCGCCCGCGGGCGCTGCCGACGTGCTGCGCCAGATCGACGAGACACAGCTGTTCTCGCGCTTCGCCATCAAGGACAAGGACCGCGAGACGGGCATGGTAGTCCTTGTGGACGTGCGGACCGACAGGCGCTACGACGTGTACGACCCCCATATCTGCGAGGTGGAGCATTGGGTCGACGGGTCGATCGGCGTGCGGATCGCATGCGTGGACGGTGCGTGGCAGGCGGTCGGGCAGGTGTACCTCTACGACCGCTCGAGCCCGTCGGCGTACCAGTCCGACGGTCCGGGGGAGATGCATCCGGAGGACTACCTGCGCAAGCCCGAAGCGGAGTTCGCCGGCTTCTACATGCGGCTCGTGCGCGACGTGATCGGTGTGGAGGGCAGGTACCACGAGAGCATGCGGGCCAAAGAGGTCGCCGCTTGACGGGGGCGGGTCGCAACATGGTAGGTGTTATCCGGTCCTAGGTTCTTCAATTGCGATATCTGGCCAGTTTGGACAGTGGTAAAATCAATCGGAGTACCAGAGCAAACCTACAGGGAGGTTTTACATGCTCGTCAATGCAGCAGACATGCTCAAGAAGGCCGAGGCCGGCCACTACGCGCTCGGCGCCTTCAACACCAACAACCTGGAGTGGACGCTTTCCATCCTGGCCGCCGCCGAGGAGGCCAAGTCCCCGCTGATCATGCAGTGCACCGGCGGCGCCGCCAAGTGGATGGGCGGCTACAAGGTCTGCGCCGACATGGTCAAGGCCGCCGTCGAGGCCCTGGGCATCACCGTCCCGGTCGCCCTGCACCTCGATCACGGTTCCTATGAGGACTGCTTCAAGTGCATCGAGGCGGGCTTCACCTCCATCATGTACGACGGCTCCCATGAGGAGACCTTCCAGATCAACCTCGACCGCACCAAGGAGCTCGTCGAGCTCGCCCACTCCAAGGGCATTTCCATCGAGGCCGAGGTCGGCGGCATCGGCGGCGTCGAGGACGGCGTGGCCTCCAACGGCGAGCTCGCCGATCCTGACGAGTGCAAGCAGATCGCCGACCTGGGCGTCGACTTCCTCGCCTGCGGCATCGGCAACATCCACGGCGTCTATCCTGCCGACTGGGCGGGCCTGTCCTTCGACCGTCTGGCCGAGATCAAGGAGAAGGTCGGCGACCTGCCGCTCGTCCTTCACGGCGGCACCGGCATCCCCGTCGACCAGATCCAGAAGGCCATCTCCATGGGCGTTTCCAAGATCAACGTCAACACCGACCTGCAGCTCGTCTTTGCCGCCGCTACGCGCGAGTACATCGAGGCCGGCAAGGACCAGCAGGGCAAGGGCTACGACCCCCGCAAGCTCCTCAAGCCCGGTCGCGACGCGATCGTCGCACGCACCAAGGAGCTCATGGAGGAGTTCGGTTCCGTCAACAAGGCGTAGATTCCGCCTGTTCGTTGAGCTCGCATCTGGGCCCGTCGGGATTTTCCGACGGGCCTTTCTCGTCTCTTGGCGCTTTTTGGGGTGGGGTCGATTTTGCTCAGATCCGTTGCGTACAATGGGGCGGTCAGGAATACGTGCGCCGGGGGCGCACATGCATAAGGGGGAGAACATGGCTGTTCAAACGGTATGGCCAGAAGAGGGGAAGCTCGTGACGTCGGGGCCCGTGGGCTGCACGGATGAGGTTTCCAACGCGGATTATCCGTATCTGGTGATAGGGCTTCCGCCCGAGGTCGAGCGGCTCAAGGCGGCGGGCCATCTCACCCAGGCGATCGAGGCCTGCGACGCGTTGCTCGCGCAGGATCCGACACCGGAGATGGCGGCCTGCCTTCGCGTCGAACGGCATCGCATGGGACGCCTTGCGCAGCAGTTCTGCGTGACCCGTGCCGCGGCGCTCGAGGCGATCCGCAGGGAGTGGCCTGAGTTCGACGAGGGCCAGCTTGACGGCCTGATCGCGTGCAGGCGCATCGATTGGCGCTATATCGATGGGGAGCAGCGCTTCCTCGAGAACTTCATCGACTCGCTGCGCGTCTATCCCAAGGAGGTCCCTGGCCTCAAGCCGGCGGATCCCGTGGATACCGCCGCCCGCTCCGCCATGCTCGAGGACATGCATGAGCACGGGGGCGCCGAGCGCGTCATCACGCTCAAGGCGTCGATCTCCGTTCCGGGCGCTCAACTGGGCGAGATGCTGCGGGCTTGGCTGCCGGTTCCCACCGCATGCCCCCAGCAGTCCGACATCGAGGTGACCGATTGGACCCCCGGCGTGCTGGTGGGGAAGGAGGGAGCGCCCTCCCGCACGGCGTTTTGGGGTTCGCGCGAGCATCACGACTTCGAGGCGACGTACGCCTACCATATCCGCGCGCCGTATGTGGACACGTTGGCGCCCGCGCCGGAGAAGCATGTGGTGCCGGACGACACCGTGACCGATGCCGATCTGTGCGAGCTCGCTCCCCATATCGTGTTCACGCCCTATCTCGTCACGCTGACCCAGCGTGTGGTCGCAGGCATCGAGCGGCCCATCGACCGGGCGCGCGCCGTCTACGATTACATCACCAAGAACGTCGACTACCGCTACCAGCCCTCGTACGCCCAGCTCGATTGCATCGCCGACACCTGCGCGAAATCCCTGCGCGGCGATTGCGGCGTGATGGCGCTCACGTTCATCACGATGTGCCGCATCGCCGGCATCCCCGCGCGTTGGCAGTCGGGCCTGTACGTTGCGCCCGACCATGTGGGCCCGCATGACTGGGCGATGTTTTATACCGAAGAGTACGGCTGGCTGTGGGCCGACTGCTCGTTCGGGTCCTCGGCGCGTCGAGAGGGCGACGAGGCCAGGCGCCTGCATTACTTCGGCAACCTCGATCCGTGGCGCATGGTGGCGAACACGCAGTTCCAGGCGGAGCTCGAGCCGGCGTGCGACGGCGTCCGCTGGGATCCCTTCGACAACCAGATGGGCGAAGCGAGCGTCGATGGGCGCGGATGCGACGAGAACGAGATGCGCCGCGGCATCGAGCTGATTGAAATGCGCGAGGCATAACCGTCTCCGCGTATGCTACACTAGTCCGCGTGCTGTGCCCGAGTGGCGGAATTGGCAGACGCAGTGGACTCAAAATCCACCGATGGCGACATCGTGCGAGTTCGAGTCTCGCCTCGGGCACCCATATGAGACGAACAGGGCCCCAGATACGGGGCCCTTTCTGTACGCGGGCCGGCTGCACGGCGAGCTCGAACGAGCGGGAGCGCGCGAGGCTGAGCAAACGCGCGAGCGTTTGCCAGCGAGCGGGGCGAGGGCGCAGCCCGAAGCCCCCGGCGGGCGCCGCAGGCGCGCGCCTTCGAGTCTCGCCTCGGGCACCCATATGAGACGAACAGGGCCCCAGATACGGGGCCCTTTCTGTACGCGGGCCGGCTGCGCGGCGGGCTCGAACGAGCGGGAGCGCGCGAGGCTGAGCAAACGCGCGAGCGTTTGCCAGCGAGCGGGGCGAGGGCGCAGCCCGAAGCCCCCGGCGGGCGCCGCAGGCGCGCGCCTTCCGGTATGATGGAGGCTCCCTGCGACGAAAGGCACGCGACCCATGAACATCCAGATCTTTGGAACCAAGAAGAGCTTCGACACCAAGAAGGCCCAGCGCTACTTCAAGGAGCGTCGCATCAAGTTCCAGTTCATCGACCTGAAGGAAAAGGAGATGAGCAAGGGCGAGCTGCAAAGCGTCGTCCAGGCGGTCGGCGGTCTCGATGAGGTGATCGACCCCAAGGCCAAAGACCAAGACACCGTCTCGCTCATCACCTACCTCGCTGAAAGCCAAAAGTTCGACAAGCTCCTCGAGAACCAGCAGGTGCTGCGCGAGCCCATCGTGCGCAACGGCCGCAAGGCGACGGTCGGGTACCAACCTGATATATGGAAGGGCTGGGAGTAGGGGATGCACGACATCGTTCGGGCTCCCGGGGTTCCCACTCGTGGTGAAAGCGTGAAGCGCGGCCGAGCGATGCATGTTGTGTTAGTATAACCAACGCACTGATTCCAGTGCATTTTCGAAAGCGGGGCAATCGCCCCCACCTTTCGGCGCCTGCATGGCTGCTGTCTGGTCGCACAACATAAGACTTGGGCAATATTGCTGCCCGTTCTTCGTTTGGTGTACCCGGCTGCCGTCTGCATGGCAACCGGGTATTTTCATGTGTCAGCAACGAAGGAGGTTGGGACAATAGCTAAGTCTGATGCCACCCGCATCAATGGGGAGATCACCGCGACCACGTGCCGTCTGATCGGCGTCGATGGTTCGCAGCTGGGCCTTTTCGGCATCCGCGACGCTCAGCGCGTTGCCGACGAACAGGGTCTTGACCTGGTGGAGATCGCGCCCAACGCGGAGCCCCCGGTGTGCAGGGTCATGGATTATGGCAAGTACAAGTACCAGCAGGCCATGAAGGCTAAGCAGGCTCGTAAGAACCAGTCGAGGGTCGAAGTCAAGGAAATGAAGTTCCGACCCAAGATCGACGTGGGCGACTACGAGACCAAGAAGGGCCACGTTCTGCGCTTCCTCAAGAAGGGCGCGCGCGTCAAGATCACGATCATGTTCCGCGGTCGCGAGATGGCGCATCCCGAGCAGGGCCTGAATGTCCTCGAGCGCCTGGCAGCCGACCTGAAGCCGTACGCAACGGTCGAATCCGCCCCCAAGCTTGAGGGCCGTAACATGCTTATGCTCCTCGCCCCGATCAAGGGCGCTTTCGACAACGTCGAGGGCGACGAGGCTGCAACCAAGAAATAGTAGTAGGAACCGATTAAGGAGAAGTTCATGCCTAAGATGAAGTCCCACAGCGGCACCAAGAAGCGTTTCCGCCGCACCGGTACGGGCAAGCTTATGCGCGCTAAGGCGTTCAAGAGCCACATCCTCACCAAGAAGACGACGAAGCGTAAGCGCAATTTCCGTCAGGAGACCGAGATCGACGCTGCCGACAAGAAGCTCGTCAACGCTCGTCTCGCTGGCCGCTAAGCCGTTTTTCCTTCTATACCAACTAAGACCGACTAGGAGTTGATCAGATATGGCACGTGTCAAGCGCGCTGTGAACGCCAAGAAGAAGCGCCGTACCGTAATGAGCCGCGCGAAGGGTTACTACGGTGCCGCTTCGCGTACGTACAAGCATGCTAAAGAGCAGGTCCAGCACTCCCTGCAGTACCAGTACCGTGACCGTCGCGCCAAGAAGCGTGAGATCCGCAGCCTCTGGATCACCCGCATCAACGCCGCTGCCCGCATGAACGACCTTTCCTACTCCAAGTTCATGCACGGCCTGAAGCTCGCCGGCATCGAGCTCGACCGCAAGGTTCTGGCTCAGATGGCCTACGAGGACATCGAGTCCTTCAACGAGCTCGCCGCCATCGCCAAGAAGGCGCTCGAGGCCTAATCTCTAGCCAGCGATATATATCTAGGCATACGAACGGGATCCTGGATAGGGTCCCGTTTTTTTATGAGCGCGGACATGCTCCTCAGGGGTTGTGGGGAGGGCCGAATCTCCTTTCCGGCCCCGCTCCACATTCCCTCCATAGCCGCACATGGGGCGGCCCTGCGCATAAACGGGTGGTTTAAGCAGGGGATACACGGTTAGGGCGTGGCCCGTGCCCACGGGTCCGGGATGTTTTCAGGATTGGGCCTTGCGGATTCGGGACGAATGCCTAATATATGAACCCGCCGAAGCGCACGACCCGGGCGAGCGACGCACGCGAAAGCGGCGATGCTGCGGCCTCGGGGTTGTGGAGCGGATATGGAGATGGAGTTACTCCTTGACGCTTCAAGTCGATTCGGCTAAATTAACTCCTTGCCGCGCGGCGGGGCCGCGCAGGCGGGCACCTTGAGAACCGGATACTGCGAGGAACTTTAGGGAAGACGAGCACCGATCCCGGTGCGATCGTGTACCAGAAGAACCAAGTGACGAGTGAGGTCTGGCTTGACGCCAGGCCCCGCGAAGTTCCTTTTAACTCCAGAAGATGCGAACGCATACGAGATGGATCCGATCGGCGTCATGCCGGCCGGACGGGCACCCCGGCCTGATCGGCCCGCGCACAAGCGGGCCTTTGAATTGGACGGAGAGTTCGATCCTGGCTCAGGATGAACGCTGGCGGCGCGCCTAACACATGCAAGTCGAACGGCACCCTTCTCCGGAAGGAAGCGAGTGGCGAACGGCTGAGTAACACGTGGAGAACCCGCCCCCCTCCCGGGGATAGCCGCCGGAAACGGCGGGTAACACCCGATGACCCCGCGCCAGGGCATCCCGGCGCGGGCAAAACTCCGGTGGAGGGGGATGGCTCCGCGGCCCATCAGGTAGACGGCGGGGTGACGGCCCACCGTGCCGACAACGGGTAGCCGGGTTGAGAGACCGACCGGCCAGATTGGGACTGAGACACGGCCCAGACTCCTACGGGAGGCAGCAGTGGGGAATCTTGCGCAATGGGGGCAACCCTGACGCAGCGACGCCGCGTGCGGGATGGAGGCCTTCGGGTCGTAAACCGCTTTCAGCAGGGACGAGACGAGACTGTACCTGCAGAAGAAGCCCCGGCTAACTACGTGCCAGCAGCCGCGGTAATACGTAGGGGGCGAGCGTTATCCGGATTCATTGGGCGTAAAGCGCGCGTAGGCG
>NZ_NFJE01000014.1:0-52152 GCF_002159695.1 Collinsella sp. An271
GGACGCCGGAAGCGGCGCCTGACGTTGGCGCGATCGGTGAAAGTGCGTTGGCGCGATCGGCGAATTTGCGTTGGCGAAAGTGGCGAAAGATAGATTGACATTAACAACGTCCACCGGCGCCTCGCGGAGCGCGGGATAGCCTGCGGGGAGCGCAAGGTGCGCGAGCTCATGGCCGAGGAGGGCTGCGTCGTCGTGTACCTGAGGCGGCCGAAGAGGTGGAGCTCCTACGCGGGGGAGGTCTCCGAGGCCCCGCCCAACCTCGTGGAGAGGTCGTTCCGCGCCGAGGCCCCCAACAGGCTCTGGCTGACCGACATCACCGAGTTCGCGCTGCCGGACGCGGGCGAGCCGAAGGTGTACCTCTCGCCCGTCGTCGACTGCTTCGACGGGATGCTGGCGTCCTGGTCCATCGGCACCTCCCCGAACGCCGAGCTGGCGAACTCCAGCCTGGAGCGCGCGTGCGAGGGGCTCGCCGACGGCGAGGCGCCCGTGGTCCACAGCGACCGGGGCGGGCACTACCGGTGGCCCGGCTGGATCTCGATCTGCGAGGAGCGCGGGCTGACCAGGTCGATGTCGAGGAAGGGCTGCAGCCCGGACAACGCGGCCTGCGAGGGCTTCTTCGGCAGGCTCAAGAACGAGTTCTTCCACGGCCGTGACTGGCGGGGCGTGGGCGCGGAGGAGTTCATGCGGAGGCTGGACGCGTGGCTGAGGTACTATAACGAGGTCCGCATCAAGGAGTCCCTGGGCTGGATGAGCCCGAAGCGGTACCGGGAGTCGCTGGGCCTCGCGGCCTAGCCCGATGTTTGCCCCGGCGCTCCAGGATTCCTGCCGCACCCCCAAGTTCGAGGATTTTCCGAAGGGATTTGTGGGACAGGCGTCAATCAGACGTTATTGTTTTGCTTGCTGAGAAATGTGGCCACTCGTTTGATGACCTGAACGTACTACATGGCGATCTGCGTGATGCCGTACTTGAATCCGGGCAGTTCGTGTTTACCCGGCATAATATTCTTTGTGCGCTGCCAGGTCACAGGCGAAAGCTTCCCGATCTTGATAGCATCTTTGAATTGGCGCCAGTTTTGTATCGCAGGATTACGCGCAATTTCGATTCGTTTCTAGAATACTCACGCTACCTGAGAACCTCCGAAATGATTTTGGACGGCAAGCCAGTTCAACGTGTCCGCACACTGCTGAGCGAACTCATGCGAGGTTCCGAGGATCCTGATATTGAGAAGCTCCAGAGGTGTGCAATCGAGATTCAGCGCAAGAGTATCATCTTGCAGGAGGAGCTAGACGGTAATGGTGGGGAGGACCATACACAGAGAGGCTTAGGGAACATTGAAGATATTCATTAGTCATACCGCGGCAGACAAGAGTGTGGTGGAGCCTGCAGCGCTCGCTTTGAGCAGGGCTTTTGGCAGAGATAATGTGTTTTACGATAGCTGGTCCATTCAGCCGGGTGATGGGATTATCGACAAGATGAATTCCGGCTTAGAGGATTGCGATTGCTTCTTCTTGTTTGTATCGGAGAGAAGCCTCACTAGCGAAATGGTAAAAATGGAGTGGCAGAACGCCCTGATGATTCACGCAAAACGAGGGATGAGGTTTGTTCCGGTCTTGCTTGATGACTGCAAGGTGCCTGCAATCTTCCTCCAGAAGCGTTATATCGACGCGTTCAGGGCTGGTATGGACGTCGCAATCAGGCAGATGATCGATGTTGCTTCGGGTGCGAATATATATCACGAAGAGGATGCGACATTTCAGAACCTGAAAGCCTACGCGAGGCTCTCTAAAGGGTCAGGGGTGGATATCGAGGTCCGGGCAGAAATGATGATGGAACCGATATCAGAGTACGCCGTTGTACTTGAGAGCGATTCTGCGTCAGTGACTTGTCCTGGGGAAGTCTTCTACCGTTCTGGTAAGGGGGGACCGATCGAGAATGATCGCGGTATGAAGTGCATACCCTACATCGTTGCGATTGACAGGCCGACGGTAAAAGGTTTTCCCTTCAGAATCAGGGTTGAGGATGAGGCTTCGATTTCCGTGCAGGGTGTTTTTCATGCTGCGGGGGAGGGCAGGTTCGAAAGGGTTCCCGTTGTTGTTGTCATGCCCGATGACGTGTTCCATTTTGGAGCCGATATCGAGGTTCCTCTTGATGACGTTTGTGCGCCTGGGATTACTCAAGAAGATCAGCTGGCAGCCCTGAATAAGATAATGTCAGAGGCGTTGAGCAAGAGCGAGCCACATGGTGAATCGAATAAGGACAATGGCGCTTAAGCAGATTGTAAAATTATAAAAACACAATAGAAAAATATTAGTATTATCATAGATGGGCACTTACCTTCTCGGTAATGGGTGCAGGGGGCGGAGAGTTGAACACATAGAGGTGTCCAACTCTTCGTTCGCATCTCACTAATGGGCGGTATCAAATTGGGAAAAACTCAGTAGGCAGTACTATTTGCGCATGCTAAAAATAAGGCTGAGCTGTTGATACGGTTGTTGTAGGATGTCGTTTATGAGTGCTTGAGGGGTGGCTTGTCGAAAGGTGCGACGGTGAGCGTTAATTGGGATATTGTTTGCTCAGTTGTTACCTCGATTGCCGCCGTTGCTGCTTTGGGAATCTCCGTATCGCAAATATGGGCAAGCAACAAGCAACAGTTGCTAGATCGTAGGTTGCGTCTCTGGATTAAGGCGCATGGGCTTATGGAGCTATGTGCTCATAGTCGATTTCGGCTTGAGAAGAAAGAGGACGGGCCGGAGCTGACCAATGATTATCTGTTTCTCCTGATGACGAATAATTCTCTATTGTGTGATATTGGGCCAGTAATTGAGCATATTTCGGACCAAGATTGGAAGAAACGTTTTTTGTTAAAGCTGGATGAGCTAAAGGAGATGGCCTTCGAAGCAGAATTGGTGTTTAGGGGGAGTTCCGCAAAAGCGCTTGGCGCCTTTTTCACGGATTACGCGTCTCTGCTGATGTCGATATATCAGTATCAGATTATGCTGAATTGTCTGAAGGAGGATTGTAGGAGTTTTCTACATTCTTTAGAAGAGGCCGCAACGACTGTTGGTGAAAAGGAGCAGCGTGCAGTGCTTCATGAGGCAGAAGACAAACTATTGAACTCATACGACGAGCTTTCTTTTCATGTAGCAGCAAGAATCAAAGGCCAATGCGGGTCGTCATGGCTTTCTTAAGGAATGCGTTGCTGTTGCAGACTCTAGACCGTTTTGCTGGTTGCCTTCCAAGCTTATGGATTCTTGCGCGGAGCAACTTTTGATATTGGAGACGTGGTAAGAACTGCGTTGTCCAAGAAGATATTCGTATATGATCGTCTCGTACCGCAACGACCGAAACGTCGGGACTGCGACCGTCATCGTCTCGGTCACCTCGGATGAGGGTTTCGATATCATCTTCGAGATAGTGCCGGCCGACATAGCCGATGCCATTCTGTCGAGCGAGAACATGCGCTATACCGGCCAGCCCCTCGAGCCGCGCGTGTTCGCCATGTACAACTACATCGGCATCGGAGTGGGTTCCGATTTCGAGATCGTCTCGTATGAGAACAACGTTGAATCGGGTACGGGCATCATCCACGTGAGGGGCATCGGCAACTTCACGGGCATCGCAACGGCGGAGTTCGAGATCCTCGATGTCGCGGATGATTTCGGATTCCCCGACGTGAGGCCGGACGACTGGTACCCCAAGCAGAGCATCCTCGGCTACGCGCTCGACCACGGGTTCATGCACGGGCACGACAACGGGATGTTCGGTTCCTACGATTCCATCACGCGCGGGCCGTTCGTGACGACCCTGCACAACATGACGGGCTCTCCGCAGGTGGGCGCGGCCGCGTTCGACGATGTCGGCTACAGCCAGCACTACGGGCCCGCTATCAGGTGGGCACGTGCCACGGGCGTGGTGAGCGGCTACGGGGACAACACGTTCCGTCCCGAGCGGCCCGTGATGTGCGAGGAGCTGTGAGCGATGATCGCCGGCTACGTCAAGCTGGTCCACGGCATCGATACCGCTGCGGACGATGCGGTGCTCGACGGCATCCGCCAGACCGAGCTCATCAGCGCATGGGCGAGGCCCTCGGTTGCGTGGTGCGTGGACAACGTCATCATATGCGGCGAGAACCGCGGCGGCGTGCCGTACATGAACCCTCAGGGCCAGGCCTGGCGCTGGTCCGCCGCAAGCATGGTGACGGTGCTCCACCGCGACGTCCTCAAGCTTGGCTAAGCGCACTGCCGGGCTCATCTGAGCAGCTGACGCCCTCGGGTCCCCACGGATCCGAGGGTGTTTTCGAGATTGGTTTTTGTTGCTTGCGGTCCTGTTGAACGGTGAACGGGAACGGGTGTTTACCTATAAAAATAGAGCAGAAACGCTTTCGCGATTCCGCCCCGCAAACCCGAAGGTTTTTGTCTGATTCCATTATTGGAAAATCAGGGGATTCGTCAAATAACGACCTTCTTCGGAACAGGTTGCCCCTTTGCGCTGGCTTCGAGAACGCCCGGCTCGCTTTCTGTTTCTAGTCTAAACCGGAAATCTGGTTTAGAATAGAAACAGAAAGCGAGCCGGGCAGGTGGTGTCTATGCTGTATAGCAGCACATTCAGTAACTTCACTTCATTTCGTGATGATTTGATATTTGACCTTGCTGCGCCAAAAAACCGGGTTAGGAGACGTTACCCCGGAAACTTCGTTCAGCTTGAATCCGGTGAGCTCCTCCTGAAATACGCGGTGCTTGCGGGAGAGAACGCGGGCGGCAAATCCAACTTCGTCAAGGCGTTTAGGTTCTTGCGCTCTCTGTTCGTCCGGAATGATGTCGTGCCCCGTAGCTCTAGGAACCTGGTCTTCTGCGAGGGCGCATGGGATGCCGGCGACGGTTCCCCAACGACCTTGCAGCCTTTTGAGATCGAGATCGCCATCAAAGATTATTTCCTCCGCTACACGCTTCATGTGGATGAGGCGGGCATTGTGCTGGAGCAGCTCGAACGGTCGGAAAAGTCCCCTCATTCCTATCGTCTGGTTTTTAGGCTACTGCGAAGCGAGCGGTCCATTGCCGCGCGTGACGACCGAGCGGTCTCCGAAGGGGGCGAAGGCGGGAATCAGGATTCAGGCCGCTATTCGTACCGTGCAGAAGTCGGCAGCCCCCTCGGCATCTCCCGGGAGCTGTTGGCATCCTTTTTGGAACCTGAGCTCGATCCCGCGCGGCTGATGGTCATCACGCTTTCGATGCTCGGGGAGAGAAGCTGCAAAGACGTCGTTTCGTGGTTCACATCCGATCTGGTGATTGCCTCGCGCAGCGGCGGAGCTTTTATTTTCGAGGGCGTCTCCGATGATAGCCTTGACAGCATCCTGCATGACGAGCGCTATTTCGAGATCCTTCGTTTGGCGGATGCGAGTATCGCCGACGTGAAGATCGATCGCGATAACCCGTTTGGCGACAGCGGCCTCATTCGAACGTTGCCATCGGGTAAGACGTATGAGTGGACACTCGGCGACGATTCTGCGGGCATCATCGATTTCGCGCAATGGGCTGTCATTGTCTACCTGGTTGTTTACGGCAACAAAACGGTATTCGCCGACGAGGTCGATGGCGCTATCGACCCGGTTCTCGCCGAGCGAGCGCTGGCGTTTGTCAACGGGAAGAAGCATAGGGGGCAGCTGGTCTTCACCACGCACAACGTCTTGAGCCTTACCCTCCGAACGCTCTTGAAGGAGCAGATCTACTTTGTGACCAAGGACCCGGATACGCTCGCATCGACTTTGTACGCCCTTTCGGACTTCAGCGACGTGCGCTACGACGTGAAGGGGGAGGTCTACGACCTCTATATGCGCGGCATGCTGGGAGGGGCTCTCCAGGGCTGAGGGTTCCTAGGGCGCTGCGATGGGGTTTGCTGCATTGCGCAGAGGCGGGGGACTGATACTGACGGCCGGCCGGGCAGTTCGCTTGGCTGGAGGCGGGTTGTCTCACGGTCGCATTTGTGTTGGAAAAGGTCGATGCACCCGATAACCTTCCGGCATCCAAGGTCTCACAACCCGATGTTGCGCAACAACATACCTTTTTCCTGTGGTAAAGATGAAGATGAAGGATGCTCGGGGGTCGGTCCCGTTTGCAGCGGTGTCGATCCGCGGCGCGCGTAGGTACGGGAAGGAGTGAGCGAGATGCGAAAGTTCAAATTCCTGGCAGTCGGTTTTGCGGCAGCCCTGTTGGCGGCACTGCCCGTCGCGGGTTTCGCGGACGAGCCTCAAGGGATCGTCGTGGGGGAGGACGCTGCAGGCGTCGAGGTCCAGATAGGGGAGCCGGCGGTCCTGGAGGACACTGGGATCTCCCTGCAGTGGTCGTCTGCCGCAAGCGATGACTACTGCTATATCAAGGGTACTTTCGACTACAAGGAAGCGAGCTATCAGAAAGTCCTGGTCAATAAGCATCGTGAGGCCAATGGGGCTTCTTCGCTCGTTATGGATGCCGATTTGCAATCAGCTGCTATGCAGCGTGCCGCGGAGATTGCGCTTTACTTCTCGCATACGAGGCCAAATGGTACGAAGTGGTCCACTATTACCAATGGAGCTTACGGAGAGAACATCGCTATTGGAGGATTTGGGTCCTCTGATGCTGCAGAGAATGTGACCGATGCGTGGATGAATAGCGACGGGCATCGTGCGAACATTTTGGATCCAAGCTATGCGATCATCGGTGTGGGCTGCTTCAGAATCGGAAGTGTTTCCTGCTGGGTAGAGCTGTTCGGTACCGCCCATAGATCAGAGACCTATGCCGATGCTGGTGTGTTTACTGCCATCACGAAAGTGGACTACAGCCACAGTCTCGTCCCTTATGATGGTTCGGGTTTCAATTTGAACATGAGACAGGAAGATCCAGAGCCCCTTGAGCCGGGTGAAACCTATGAGCTGGTCGTAGGTATTCGAAATCCGGAATTCTCCTACATTTATACGTCTACCGAGGCCCGCGGTTATACGTGGAAATCCTCCAATCCCGCTGCCTTTACCGTGGATAATGGCATCGTGAGTGTCAGCTCCGGTGCACAGGTGGGGGCAACCTCGACAATTTCCGCTACGAGCCCCGGCGGCCGTTCCTGGTCGAAGGAGTTTATCGTCAAGTCCAATGTGGTGTCGGTCACGGGCGTGCGACTCAACAGGACGTCGCTTTCGCTGGATACGGGCGACACAGCCGTGCTGACTGCGACGGTGTCTCCGAGCAACGCCACCGACAAGGGTGTGAGCTGGTCGAGCTCCAATACTGGGGTTGCCACGGTGGATCGCTCCGGTAACGTGCGCGCCGTCGGCGCCGGCACCGCGGTGATTACCGTAAGGACTGATGATGGGAGCTATACCGCGAAATGTACGGTGACGGTCAAGTCCGATGTCAAGGTTGAAAAGATTTCGCTTTCTCCTTCAACCCTCACACTCGATAAGAATTCTACGTACAAGCTGACGTACACGATCAGTCCCTCGAATGCGGAAAACAAGGGCGTTACCTGGAAGAGCTCCGATAGCAGTGTCGCGAGGGTCGATTTCACCGGTAGGGTCATGGCGGTCTCGGTCGGCAAGGCGACGATTACAGTCACGACCGCCGACGGCGGCAAGACGGCGAGCTGTACCGTCACGGTCAAGGGGCCGGCGGTTACGGGCGTATCCCTCGACAGGACTGCGCTGACGCTCAACAAGGGCGATATACGGACCCTCAAGGCGACTGTCTACCCGACAGACGCGGAGAACAGGGAAGTCGGCTGGACGAGTAGCAACTCCGCTATTGCAAGGGTCGACTCTAGCGGCAAGGTGACAGCGGTCTCTGCCGGTAAGGCGACGATCACCGTAACCACAAGGGACGGCGGCAAGACGGCGACCTGCGTCATCACGGTCAAGGGATCTGCTGTCACGGGCGTATCTCTCGACAGGACGTCGCTTGTTCTTGGCAAGGGCGAGAGCTATACGCTCAAGGCGACGGTCGCTCCGACTGATGCCGAGAATAAGGAAGTCGTCTGGAAGAGCACCGACAGCAGCATCGCGAGAGTCGATTCCAACGGCAACGTCATGGCGGTCGCCTCTGGCAAGGTGACCATTACAGCAACGACTGACGACGGCGGCAAGACGGCGAGCTGTACCGTCACGGTCAAGGGGCCGGCGGTTACGGGCGTGTCTCTCGATAAGACTACCCTTTCGCTGGGAAAGGGCGAGAGCTATACGCTCAAGGCGACGGTCGTCCCGGTTGATGCCGAGAACAAGAAGGTCACCTGGAAGAGCTCCGACAACAAGGTCGCGACGGTGGATGCCAACGGAAGGGTGACGGCAATCGCCTCCGGTTCCGCGACCATCACGGCGACCACCGATGACGGCGGCAAGACCGCGACGTGCACGGTCAGCGTGGCCGGTGCGGTGAGCGGGGTCACGCTCGACAAGACCTCGCTTTCGCTCGACAAGGGCGAAAGCTACACGCTCAAGGCGACGGTAACTCCGGCTGATGCCGAGAACAAGAAGGTCACCTGGCGCTCGTCCGACACCAAGGTGGCGACGGTTGACGCCGACGGTAGGGTCACCGCGGTGGCTCCGGGGTCAGTGACCATCACCGTGACCACTGAGGACGGCAACAAGACGGCGACATGTGCCGTCAGCGTCGCCGATGTGGTGAGCGGCGTCACGCTCAACAAGACCGAGCTTGCCCTCAAGGTGGACGAGAGCGTCGTGCTGAAGGCGACGGTCCTTCCCGAGAACGCGCTCAACAAGAAGGTCACCTGGAAGAGCTCCGACACCAAGGTCGCGACGGTCGACGCCAACGGCAAGGTGGCGGCGGTGGCGCCCGGCACCGCGACCATCACGGTCACGACTGAAGACGGTAACAAGACCGCGACGTGCATGGTGAAGGTCGGAGACCAGCTCGTCATCACGTTCGTGACGAACGGCGGTACGGCCGTCAAGAGTCAGCTGGTCAACGAGGGCGAGAGCGCCGTGCGCCCCGCGGATCCGACGCGTGCCTACTACCGCTTCACCGGCTGGTACACCGACGCCTCGCTGGGGGCGGCCTACGATTTCGCGCAGCCCGTCAAAGCGGATCTGACCCTGTACGCCGGTTGGGCCGGCTACAGCCCGTACCGCGGGTTCACCGATGTCGCGTCGGATGACTGGTACGTTACGTGCGGCCTGTTCGACTACGCTGTCGACCACCGCTTTATGAGCGGCTATTCGGGCACGACGCTGTTCGGTCCGTACGACACCATCACGCGTGCTCAGGTTATCTGCGTCCTGTGGAACATGGCCGGTCAGCCCTCGGCCGGTTCGGTCGAGAACTTCTCTGACAACCGTGATGCGACCGTGTACTACTACGACGCGGTCCGCTGGGCGCGCTCCGCGGGCGTGGCGAACGGCTACGCGGGCAGCAATCTGTTCAATCCCAACGGGAACGTCAGCCGCCAGGAGCTTGCGACCTTCCTGTACAACTACGCGAACAAGGTCGCCAAGCTCGACACCTCGTCCGACATGGGCGCCGCTTCGCAGATCTCCGGCTGGAGCACGGTTGACGCCTACGCCAAGCCGGCAATCGCCTGGGCGGCCGACCATGGCCTGATGAGCGGTGTCGACACGTCATCCGGCCCGCAGCTGCGTCCGAACGACACGGCATGGCGCGCCTCGATGGCGACGATGTCCGCCACGTTCCACCGTGACGTGATCGGTGCGTAACGTCCGAATCCCATAACGACACAAACAAGGGGCCCGCACTGCGGGCCCCTTCGCGTTCCGGTGGGTGCTCGTATTATCTGTCTCGTCGAACAGAATGCTTACTAATATTAAAGCACCATATACTTTGCTATACTTTACGATGCATCAGCAAAGATCAGCTGCGGGTGGCGCTCCAATCTCTTCGATGGAGGCGACGCCTATGGACAACGTTCTTGAAGTTCTCTCGGCTCTTGCGAACATTGCAAGCATCGCGAGGCTCCTTCTCGATATGAGAAGATACCTCGATAGCAAAGAGAAGCATAAGCAGCATATGGATGACGTAGTGTAAAGACGAAAGGAGCCTGACTGCAATCAGACTCCTTCGAACAAAACACCGCGCCGCCCGCGACCAAGTTAACAAAAGACGGGCTTTGCTGATGCATCTGTAGTTTACCACAATACAGCAGAGGTTATTCACCTGCTGTGAGCGGCCCTCGGCTACCTCTTCCGCCCTTCGGTCGGCACGAGCACGCGCAGCACGCCGGGCAGGATGCCCACCGATACGCGTGTGGCGCGGATGAGCTCTCCGTCGGCCTGGATGGGATAGCCCCCGTCCTCAAAGGTGAACGTCGCGGAGCGGATGCGGCGCGTGTGGACCGCCTTGTCCGACCGATGGTGCCCGCCTTTTGCCGCGAGCAGCAGCGCAAGCGCGTGGGCGCGCGGCATGGGTCCCGCGAAATAGCAGATGTCGAGCATGCCGTCGGCGGGGTCGGCATCCGGGCAGATGCGAAAGCCGGAGCCGTACGTCGGGCCTATCTGCACGGCGAAGGCTATGGTGCGCATGCGCTCGGCCGGCGCCCCGTCGATCGATGCCATGACCGGGTAGTCGCGGTAGCGCCTCCCCGCGGCAGAGAACCCGCTTGCGAGATAGAGCGGCGTTCCGGTAAGTCCGGTCGATGCGCGCAGTCTGTACGTGCCGAGCGCAATCGCCGCGTCCATGCCGAACGAGAGCGTCTGCACGAAATACTCGGTGCGTGCGCCTCTGGTTCGGCCGACGGGTCCCTGCGTGACCTCGTCTGTATCCGCAGGCGTGTATTCGATGCGCCCCACGTCGAGTGGCTTGGCCTTGCACGACAGGATCGCCGCCAGATCGCGGTCGCGCGAGATCTCCCGCATGCCGAGCGTGCGCGCGTAGTCGTTGCCCGACCCGACGGGAATCACGCCGAGCGCGGGGCGCGCCTGAGCCTCGATGCGCATGAGGCCATTTGCCGTCTCGTGCACGATGCCGTCGCCTCCCACCGCGAGCACGGTGTCGTAGCCCATCGCGCGCGATGCCAGCTGCGTGGCGTGGTGCGGCCGCTCGGTGCACACGAGGTTGAACGCGCTCCCGTCGTGCAGATACATCTCGAGAAACCGCTTGAGCTGCTCTCCGACTTCGGCCGCGGCGCCCGACTGCGCGGCGGGGTTGCAGATGATGAGGGTTCTTCCCAGGTTCGTCTCGTCGCTCATGCTTTTACATCCTCACTCGTTGCCGCGTCCTCGCGATGGCGCTCCAGCGCCGCTTCGACCGTGTCGCCCTGATCGACTTCGAGCGAGCGGCGCTTGGGCGTGACGATGCGCTGAGCGGGGTACACGCCGCGGTGCCCGGCGACGAGATAGCTGATGAACGCCACGATGACGAAGTAGGCCGCCGCCTGCCCCCCGAACATGTCGACCGAAAGCATGATGGTGGTGATGGGCACGTTCAGCGCGGCCCCGAACACACCGACCATGCCGAGCGCCGCCATGAAGCTCGGCTCCACGCCCGAGATCTGGCCGATCCAGCCTCCGAGCGCGGCGCCGATGCCGAACAGCGGCGTCACCTCGCCGCCTTGGTAGCCGGCGCCGAGTGTGAGCGCCGTGCACGCCAGCTTGGCGACCACGTCGGCCGGGCCCGTCGAGCCCTCGAAGCCCGCCGTGACGAGCCATTCCGACAGGCCGCCGTAGCGGTACAGGCCGCATGCCGCATAGACGCCCAGCAGCACGAGCGACCCTACCAGGGCGGCGACCAGATAGTTTTTGATGCGCGAGGCGTAGATGCGCTTGACGGTGCGGATGGAAAGCGAGAACAGCCGCGCCATGAGGCCGAAGGCGACGGCGGCCGCCACCACGAGCGCGACGGTGGCGGGCTCCATGGCGGGGACGGAGGCGATCGTGTTGAACGCATGGGTCGTCCCGAGCGTGCGCGCGGTGAGGTCGCCCACAAACGAGGCGATCAGGCAGTACAGGCCCGCGCTGTAGTTGAGCTTGCCGATGGTGCACATCTCCATGCCGAAGAACGCCCCGGCCAGCGGCGTGCCGAACACGCCGCCGAACGCCGCGGAGATACCGGCGAGCATAAGGTCCTGGCGCTCGCGCCCGTCGAGGTGGAACAGCGTCGCCACGTTGCTCGCGATGGTGCCGCCGATCTGCACGGCGGTGCCCTCGCGTCCGGCCGATCCTCCCGCCGCGTGCGTCGCCACCGAGCACACGAACGTGAGCGCAGCCATGCGCGCGTGGATGGGGGTGCCGGTGATGGAGCTGTCGATGACGAGGTTGTTGCCCCGCGCGGCGCGCAGGCCGTGGTTGCGGTAGACCCAGGCGGTCGCGAGGTTCACGACCGGCAGCAGGGCGAACATCCACAGATGGTTCTCGCGCGCGCCGGTCACGAGGTCGAGCGCTGCCAGAAACGCCCAGGCGGCAGCCCCCATCAGGGCCGAGACGAGGACGGTCAGGCAGACGGTGCGCAGGCTTGCGCGCATGTTGCCCAGGTCGCGCACGGCATCGCTCGCGAGCATGCGCTCGGTATGCGCCAGCTCGAGCCCCAGCGTGTTGACGAAGCCGGTGCCGTGGCGCCTCAGTTTTCGCTGTATATCTTCAGGTCGTCCCGACATGGGCGCGTCCTTGCTCTTGAGGGGTGGATAAGGGTACGGATGCATTATACGCACCGGCGGCGTCGGGGGACGGGCGGCGCGTGCGGGAAGCGGAATGTAATGCGCCCGAAAGAAACTCAGCACATATGCGGGCTCCTGATTATACTTAACTCAGAATACAACCATCGAAAGGCGGGGTGTGATGGCCGACGAGAACATGATCGCGCTCGAGCAGGCGCAGGCTATCGTTTTGGACCACGTGGAGCCGACCGAGCCGATACGCGTCCCATGCTGGCGCGCCGTGGGCTTTCCGCTTGCTGCCGACGTGGCGACCGATATCGACCTGTCTCCGTTTCCGAACAGCGCGATGGACGGCTACGCGGTGCGCGCTGCGGACCTTGCGGGCGCATCTCCCGAGGCGCCCGTGGTGCTCGACGTCATCGGGCACGAGGCGGCGGGCCATGTCTTCGAGGGCGCGATCGGGGCGGGCCAGACGGTGCGCATCATGACCGGGGCGCCCATGGCCGACGGTGCCGACGCCGTGGTGAAATACGAGGTCGTCGAGGTGCTTGACGGCGACGGGAACGAAGGGTCGCGCGTGCGCTTCACCGCGCCGATCGCCGAGGGCGAGAACGTGCGCGCCGCGGGCCTCGAGGCTCATGCCCAGGAGGTCGTCATGCGCGCGGGGGAGACCGTCACCGCGGCGGGGGCGGGCCTGCTTGCGTCTGCCGGCGCCGCCGAGGTCGAGATCCACCGCCGGCCCGTGCTCGGCATCATCTCCATCGGCAGCGAGCTCGTCGCCCCCGACCGCGTGCCGGCGCGCGGGCAGATCCGCGACGCCAACTCCTCGGCGCTCATGGCGTCTGCCCTGCAGGCGGGCGCGGACGCGAGGTTCTACGGCATCGCGACCGATGACGAGGACGAGATCTCTTCCAAGATCCATCAGGCCATGGCCGAGTGCGACTTCGTGATCACGAGCGGCGGCGCGTCCGCGGGCGACTACGACTACGTGACCGCGCTCGTCAGGCGCGAGGGCGAGGTCCTGTTCGACCGCATCTCGCTGCGCCCTGGCAAGGCGATCACGTTCGGCCTGATCGGCGGCGTGCCCTACCTGGGCCTTTCGGGCAACCCCGCCGCCGCCGCGGTCGGGTTCGAGATGCTCGCCCGCCCTGCGATCCGCAAGATGCTCGGCTTTCGCGACCTGGTGCGCCCCGTGCAGTCCGCGCGCGTGACGCATGATGTCAAGAAGGGGCAACAGCGCCGCTTCTACGACCGCGCGCGCGTGGAGCGCGACGATGCGACCGGGGAGCTGCTGGTCAGCGAGGCGTCGTCGCAGAACTCCGCCTTGCTCGGGACCCTGCATCATGCGAACTGCCTGCTCATGGTCCCCGAGGGCCTCAAAGGCTATCAGGCGGGAGACGAGGTTCGCTGCGTGCGCATCGATATCGAAGAGGGCGCGGTTCTGTAGACGGCCGGGGGCCGAACGTTTTGAGGAGAGGTAGCTGCATGGATATCCGTATCGCCATCGTCACCTGCTCGGACACGCGCGACATGGCGGCCGACGAGGCCGGTGCCGCGCTCGAGGAGCTGATCTGCGCGCAGGGCTGGACGGTCGCGTCCCACGAGGTCGTGCACGATGAGGTGGACGAGATCTCGGCGGCCATCGTGCGCGCGGCCGACGACAACCGCTCGAACATCGTGATCACCTGCGGGGGCACGGGGCTGTCACTGCGCGACGTGACGCCCGAGGCCACGCGCGCCGTGTGCGACCGCGATGTGCCCGGCATCGCGGAGGCCATGCGCGCCTACTCCATGACCAAGACGAGGCGCGCGATGCTCTCGCGCGCCGTCTGCATGCAGCGCGGGGGTACACTCGTCGTCAACTTCCCCGGATCCACGAAGGCGGCGTGCGAATGCTGGGAGGGGATCGCCGACCAGTTCGAGCATGCGGTCAGCATGACGTCCGGAGCCGGTCACTGAGCGGTCTTGGCATGTTGACGGCGCCGTATCGCCCTTCCGGCGGTGCGGCGCCTCACGGGGAAAAGGTCGATAACTCGTCCCCGTTTTTCCCGAGAAAGGGAGAGGCGAGGGCCGATGACACAAAGCGGACCGTTTGGCACGCTAAAGGGGGTCAGTAAAGGCTCCTAGCGTGCCAAACGGTCCGCTTTGTGTCATCAGGCACGCTTGTCCTCCTCGGAAGACACGGCAGAGCCTTCGCGAGTCTTAGGGAATAAAAAATTATCCTCAGACAAGGACATTCTCGAACAGAACTATTCTGAACTCAGTATAATAATGGCAACGAATTGCGAGCGTTCGCCGCACCGTTTTGGGAGCGGGGCGGCGAGCGTTCGCGCAAAACATCTCGGGAAGGACGGACCATGCTCAAAAACCATCTGACTCGTCGCGCGTTCGCCGCGATGGGCTGCACGCTCATGCTGGGCGCCGCGCTTGCCGGCTGCAGCTCCGACACCACGGCCGCCCAGGGTTCCACCCCGGCGGATTCCGGCTCGGCAGAGCCCGCCGCCGAGTCCGTCGAGCTGCAGATCTTCGCCGCCAACTCCCTTGAGAAGGTCATGCCCGAGGTCGAGGCGCTCTATACCGAGCAGACCGGCGTGACCTTCGCCGACACCCAGTACAAGGGCTCCGGCGACCTCGTCGAGCAGATGCGCGGCGGCGCCCCGGTCGACATCCTGATCACGGCCTCCGCCGGCACCATGGACGACGCCGTCGATGGCGAGCTCGTCGATGAGTCCACGCGTCAGGACATGTTCGTGAACGACCTCGTGATCGTGCGCGGCAAGGGCTCTGACGTCCAGATCAACTCCCTCGAGGACGTCGCCAACGTCGACGGCAACATCGCGATCGGCGAGCCGGGCGCGGTGCCCGCGGGCAAGTACGCCAACCAGTCGCTCGCCAGCGTGGGCCTCTACACGAACGCCGAGGGCGAGGGCGGCGAGTACGCTCCCGAGATCGCCGACAAGGTGAGCCTTGCCGACAAGGTCGGCACCGCGGCGCAGTACGTCTCGACCGGCGACTGCACGATCGGCTTCGTCTACACCTCCGACGTCTACCGCTACGACGGCATCGAGGTCGCCTACACCTGCCCCGATGACTCCCACAAGCCCATCGTGTACCCCGGTGCCGTGTCCTCTACGTCCGAGAACGCCGAGGCCGCCGCTGACTTCCTCGAGTTCTGCATGACCGACGAGGACGCGCTCGCCATCTGGGCCGAGTACGGCTTCGAGCTGGCGTAAGCCGCACGGCTGATATACTCGAAAGCCGGGCTGCGCCTGCAGTTTGGCACATGAAGAGGCGGTCTCGTTCGCTCGGGGCCGCCTTTTTTCCACAGGGCGATGTGATGGGGATGAGGGCATGACGGGAAGAGCCGCAAGATACTTCCGGGGCCGTCGGAGCCTGCTGGTCGCGCTGCTCGCGACGCTGCTGCTATCGGTGCTGTGCGCGCTTCCGGCGCGCGTGTGGGCGGACGGCGGCGAGCAGGCCCAGGAGGATTCGGCGATCGACGAGACGGCGGGCTTCGGCCTGAACGGGTTCGTGCGCTACAACCGCGGCGCCCAGCGCCTGGTCGATGATACCGATCTGGGCTACCGCTTCCCGGTCGCTGAGGGCAGCACGGTCGTGGTCATCAACATGCCCCAAAGCATCTGGGTGCATGTCGATCCGGATGCGGCCCAGGGCGCCGGGTTCGAGGCCGATGACGAGGATGACGTGAACGCGCTCATCGCCTTGATAAAGCAGCTGGACGAAACCCATTCGCGCGGCGGCGTGCTGCTGGCGGATGAGGACAAGGTCTGGGTCGTCTCCACGCAAGACGAAGTGGTCGATGGCTCCTACCGCTACATCTTCCGGGCCCAGGTCGGCGACGGATATTACACCTCGGTGCAGCCCGCCGAGGTCGCGCAGGGCTCGACGCCGTCGGAGACCGCCGCGGTGAGCGGGCTCGATTTGGGCGAAGGCGCCCTATGGGTCGATAACGCGCAGCTGGTCGCCGCCGCGGATGTGGCGATGGAGGCCGCCCCCACCTGGCAAGACGAGCTCGTCTCGTTCTTCACCGGCTTGGACATGCGTCCGTTTTGGGTGTCCCTCAAGACGAGCACCGTCGCGCTCGTGGTGACGTTCGTGCTCGGTCTTGTCGCCGCATGGAAGACCATGGGCACCTCGAGCCGGCTGAAGGGCCTGCTCGATTCGGTGTTCACCATCCCGATGGTCCTGCCTCCCACGGTCTGCGGTTTTCTGCTCCTGCTGTTGTTCGGGCAGTCGACGCCGGTCGGCCGCTGGCTGATCGAGCACGGGGTCGCGCTCGTGTTCACCTGGCCGGCCGCCGTGATCAGCGCCATCGTCGTCTCGTTCCCGCTCATGTACCGCACCGCGCTCGGCGCCTTCGAGGGCCTGGACGCGCAGATGCTCGACGCCGCCCGCACGCTCGGGTGGTCGGAGGAGCGCATCTTCCGCCGCCTCATGCTGCCGCTCGCCTGGCCGTCGATCGCCGCCGGCACCGTGCTCGCCTTCGCGCGCGCCATGGGCGAGTTCGGCTGCACGCTGTTTTTCGCCGGAAACTACGCGGGCGAGACGCAGACCATCCCCATCGCGATCTACTTCCAGTGGATGAGCGGCAACACCGACGTCGCGCTGTTCTGGGTCATCGTCGTCATCCTGTTCAGCTTCCTCGTGATCCTGTTCATCAACATCTACACGGCGCGCTCGCAGCGCTACCGTGCCCGCGGCATCTCGCGCGCCGAGCGGCGCCAGATGGCCGCCTCGGGCAAGGCGGATGCGCTTGAGGAGCATGGCGGAGACGCGCTGCGCATCGATCGCGAGGCGCTTTCCGAGCTTCTGCTGGGCGGCTCCTCGACGGACGCGGCATCGACGGAAGGGAGGCAGTAGCCCATGTCGCTGTTCTTGGCGATCAAGAAGCGCTATCCCGGGTTCACGCT
The DNA here is from genome assembly GCF_002159695.1 of Collinsella sp. An271. NCBI lineage: Bacteria > Bacillati > Actinomycetota > Coriobacteriia > Coriobacteriales > Coriobacteriaceae > Collinsella > Collinsella sp. An271. The sequence goes on from NZ_NFJE01000014.1 coordinate 17,512, forward strand.
CGACATCGAGCTCGAGGCGGGCGAGGAGCGCATCGGTCTTCTGGGCGCGTCGGGTTGCGGCAAGAGCTGCACGCTGCGCTGCATCGCGGGCGTCGAGACCCCCGATGAGGGCAGAATCGTGGTGAACGGCGTCACGTTCTTCGACTCGAGCGAGGGGATCAACTTCACGCCGCAGCAGCGGAAGTGCGCCCTGTTGTTCCAGAACTACCAGCTGTTCCCGAACCTGACGGTCGCGGACAACGTCCGCGCCGGCATGGACCATGCGGTCGATTCCCGCAGGCAGCAGGAGGATGCCCTGCGCTACCTGCAGATTTTCGGCATGGCCGAGTACGCCGATCGCTACCCCTCGCGTCTTTCGGGCGGGCAGCAGCAGCGCGTGGCGCTCGCCCGCATGCTCGCCGCGCGACCCGGGATCCTCATGTTCGACGAGCCGTTCTCCGCGCTCGACTCCTATCTCAAAAGCGCCCTCGAGCAGAACCTGCTCGACGTGTTCTCCGTCGTCAACCGCACCGTTCTGTACGTGAGCCATGATATCGACGAGGCCTGCCGTCTGTGCCAGCGCATCGCCGTGATGCACAACGGGCGCATCGAGGAGATCGGGACCGTGTCCGACCTCATGGAGCGCCCCGCCACGCTGGCGGCGCTGCGCCTGACGGGGTGCAAGAACACGAGCCCGGCGCGAAAGGTGGGTCCGACCACGGTGGAGGCGCTCGACTGGGGCATGGTGTTCGACGTGGGGCGCGAGGTTCCCGAAAACGTTGCCTACCTCGGCATCCGCGCGAGCTATTTCCATATCGACCGCGAGCGCCCGGCGGGGGAGCGCGGGCGCAACAGCTACGAGCTCAAGGTCGCCCGGGTGAGCGATGCCCGCTTCGAGCGGCTGGTGCTGCTCGACGTGCCGCGCGCCGACGCGCCGAGCCGCCTGCAGTGGCGCGTGAACAAGGTGGGCGTGCCCGAGGAGGGGCTCCCGCACGAGGGCGACGTGCTGCGCATGCATTTCGATGCCCGGCGCATCCACCTGGTTTCCCGCTAATGATGGGTTCGCTGGGGACGGGTTCGTTCGTACCCCAACGACCCGTTCCTTAAGACATCTTCGGCGCTTCTTGCCGTTCGCTTAATGCTGCGGCGATTCTGAATAGGGGACTCGCGATCGAGCATAATGGCCCCAGCGGCAGACGCCGCGTGCACTCACGAGGCGGTGAGCCATCTGGAACAGGGCCGATGTTCTCGAGCGCGCCGAGAAAGTCGGCCCCCTGCAGGTGGCTTCCGCTGGACGAGAAGGTCCGCCGGAATAGCTGTCTACCGACGGACCTTGCTGTCTCGCCTTGTTCTGCCGCTATCGCCCGCAGGTCACTCGATCGTGACGCGCGTTCCGTTCGGGAGGTTGTCGTAGAGCCACTTGGCATCCGATACCGTCAGGCGCACGCAGCCGTGCGATGCGGGCTGGCCGAGCTTCTCGCCCTCGGTGGGCATGTAGTTCCCGGCTGCGTCGGTCGGCACGCTGTGGAACAGGTAGTCGCCGTAGAACTGCACGTAATAGCGACCGCCCATGGCCTCTCGGCGGTTGTAGAACGAATAGCCGCGGCCCGTGACCGAGTAGGTCCCGCGCGGGGTGCAGTCGTTGATGCCCGATGAGCAGACCATCGCGTACAGCACCTCGGTGCCGTCGCGCACGAGCACGACCTGGTTGGCGATATCGACGTGCACGTTGAGGTCTGCGCGGCCGGAAAGCGAGGGATACGCGCCTCCCGAGGCCCCCTGCCAGTCGCCCATGGGCATCCCTTCGTACCAACGGCCGCTCACCTTGTCGAAATAGCGCCACGTATCCCATGTCGGCACGTACGTCATGCCGTAGCTCACCGCTCCCGTGACGGGGTCGAGGTAGTACCACGCATCGTCGATGAGCTGGAGCCCATAGGCCATGATGCCCGTCGTCTGGTCGTAATACACCCATTTGCCGGACGGGTCACTGTCGAGATAGGCGAACCCGTGGACCATGGCTCCCGTGTGCTGGTCGAACAGGTACCAGCCCGTGTGCTCGGCATCGTAGTTCACGAACGCCTCGCCGTGCGCCATCTTGCCGGTCGTCCAATCGTAGTAGACCCATTTGGGCCCCGCGGAGTCCTCGATGAGCGTGATGCCCTTGGCCATCTCGCCGGTTATGGGGTCAAAGTAATACCAGGCATCATATCGATAGTCCTCGCCTTTGACCATGGCGCGGTTCTCGTCGAAGCGAACCCATTTTCCGCCCTTGTCGCGGTCCGATTCGTCGACGGGGATGAACACGTCCTTGTCGCAGGCGATGGAGCCGTCGGCGTCCGCCCAGTACCAGGCATCGCTGTCGGGGTCGTAGAACGCATGGTCGCGCGCCATCTCGCCGTCTTCGTACCAGTGCCCCTTGGTCGCGTCCCAGCCGTCGCGAGGTGCGGAATCCTGCTCGCTTTCGGTGGTGCCGGGCTGGACGGGCTCCTGTTCGGCGAATGCCGGCGGGGGCGCGACGACCAGCGCGAGCGCGAAAGCCAGAGCGCACGGGAAGGCGAACGTACGGTTTCGTGACAACATCTCCGCTCCTCTCAGCTGCAAGGTCGGTATGTTCCATAAGTGTAGCGCTCCGGAGTAGCGCTCTTGCCGATGATGCGAACGCGATCCGGGGCGGTGCCTTTTGACGGGAGCGGTACTGCTTGGGACGGGGCCGTTCATCTCGCGGAGAGCACCGTTTGCCGAACGGAACCTTGTTCGACATAATTCCGGCCCCCTATATTATCCTCGTGATGTGATAAAGCTGTCCGCCGGCAACACATCTCGCATGCGATTGAAGCGAACGAGGGGAACGCGCGCATATGCCCTTCGATTCGGCGCCGTCGTCATGCCGGCCAGGTTCTCGCGCCCTCGGTGTGAAGGGAGACGGGTGCGAGACGCTGCGGGAGAGGACGGACTGCCGAGCTTTTTGCCACAGCCTTGCCGAGCGGCATGGCGCTGTGGCGACAACACGGAAAACGATACAGAACGTGCACCTTGTGCCTGATAGTCGGCGCATCGATCGACCTGCCTGGCTGAGCCTGAGCCCGGCTGGCCCTGCGTGCGCCGTGAAAAGAGAGAAGAGGGGTAACCATGAGCGACAACACCAACGAGACGACCGCGGCCGCCGAGTACGATTTCCATCCCATGTGGGAATCGCTCGGCATGGACGTGCCCGCCCACGACATGCTGCTGGGGGCGGTGGGGCAGATGTTCGGCGACGTGTTCCTCGCCCAGGAGAACCGGCCGGCATCCACGGATTACCTCAACCAGGTCGTGGCGGGCATCCACTCCGGTCGCATCAAGGAGATGCTCGACAAGAAGGCGTCCGGCGAGGCCAAGAAGATCGTCGGGTCGTTTTGCCTGTATGTGCCCGAGGAGATCGTGACCGCTGCCGGGGGCATCCCGGTCGGCCTGTGCTCCGGCGCCGATTGGGCAACCGACAAGGTCGAGGAGCACCTGCCGCGCGCGACCTGCCCGCTCATCAAGAGCTTCGCGGGCTTCAAGCTGGGCAGCGTCTGCCCGTACATCGAGTCGAGCGACCTGGTGATCGGCGAGAACACCTGCGACGGGAAGAAGAAGGCCTACGAGTTCATGGCCACGCAGGTGAACATGTACACGGTCGACATCCCCAACGTCCACAACGCCCAGACGCTTGAGCTGTGGAAGGGCGAGGTGCGCAAGCTCGCCGAGCGCGTCGAGCAGGAGACCGGTCAGAAGATCACCGCCGAGAGCCTCAAGGCCGCCATCAAGCTCGCGAACGACAAGCGCCGCGCCCTGCAGCGCCTGTCCGCCACGCGCGCCGCGGATCCGGCGCCCATCTCGGGCCTCGACAGCCTGCTGACCGTCCAGGCCGCCTTCATGGACGATGCGGAGCGCCTGACCGGGGCGATCAACGCCATGGCCGACGAATGCGAGCAGCGCGCGGCCGACGGGGTGGGCGTGGCTCCCAAGGGTGCCAAGCGCATCCTGTACACCGGCACGCCGATGGCGGTGCCCAACTGGAAGCTCTTCAACATCATCGAGAAGGCCGGCGGCGTCGTCGTGGGCGAGGAGGCGTGCACGGGCTCTCGCTACTACAAGGACCTGGTGGACGAGGCGGGCGAGACGGTCGACGAGATGCTCGATGCCATCGCCGAGCGCTATTTCGGCATCAACTGCGCGATCTTCACGCCCAACGACGGGCGCATCGAGGATATCGTGCGCATGGCCCGCGAGCTCAACGCCGACGGCATCATCGACTGCTCGCTGCAGTTCTGCACGCTGTACGAGATGGAGTCCTTCACGGTCGAGAAGGCCGCCGAGCAGGCGGGCATCCCGTTCATGCACATCACGACCGACTATGCCAACGAGGACGCGGGCCAGCTGACCACGCGCATCGAGGCCTTCCTCGAGATGCTGTAGTCCCGCATACCGGGGATGCGCACCGGCGGTGCGGGCCTGTCATCGATTGCATGCAGAGGTCCGCGCCGCCGGTCGCAGGAGATCTCGCAGGTATCTGCGTGCCCGCTGGGCTTGTTGAGGGGAGAGGGGATGCCGGCCATGGCGGGCGGATATGGAATCGGCGTCGATATTGGTTCGACGGCAACGAAGGTCGCGGTGCTCGATGCGGACGGCGCGATCGTGCACACCGAGCTCATGCCGACAGGCTTTTCAAGCGTTGACGCCGCTGGCCGCGTGGAGAGCGCGCTGCGGGCCGCCGGCTTTCCCGTCGACGATCCGGATACCCGCGTCGTCGCCACCGGGTACGGCCGCATCGCGGTGCCGTATGCGGACAAGGTGGTAACCGAGATCACCTGCCACGGCATCGGCGCCGCCCGCCTGTTCGGCCCGACGGGCACGGTCGTCGACGTCGGGGGACAGGACACCAAGGTCATCCAGCTCAAAGGCGGCCGTGTGGCCAAGTTCGCCATGAACGACAAGTGCGCCGCCGGCACGGGGCGCTTCCTCGAGATCATGGCTGACCGCCTGGGCGTATCGCAGGCCGAGCTGTCGGCGCTTGCCCGCGAGGGGTCCGAGACCAAGATCTCGAGCATGTGCACGGTGTTCGCGGAATCCGAGGTCATCAGCCTCATCGGTCGCGGCGTGCCGCGCAGCGACACCGCGCGCGGCGTCATCGATTCGGTCGTAGCGCGCGTCGCGGCGCTTGCGGGCCAGTCGTCCGGAGGCCCGTTCTTCCTGACCGGCGGCCTGTGCGAGAACGGTTTCGTCATCGAACGGCTCGGGGCGATGCTGGGCTCTCCGGTGACGACCTGTCCTGAGGCGCGCTATGCCGGCGCCCTGGGCGCCGCCGACCGCGCTCGCGCGCTGGCGCGTTGACGCAGGCCGGTCTCCGTCGCGCCCCACGGCGTCGCTCTATCGAAGGTACGCATAGGGCACGCGCCGCCGCCGAGGGTACGGTATAGGCACGTTCTTCGCCCGAAAGCGTGCCTATACCGTACCCTCGACAGGGTGACGTGCCTATAGCGTACCGTCGGTCGTCCTTAGGCATCCGCCCCGCCCTCAAGCGACTCGAAGGGCGGGGCGGTTTTTGCGCAGGCGGCAAGATGCGCGGATGCGGCCTGTCTATACCGCGTTGCCGTCCTGTACCCTGTCGGCACTGCGGGTATGCTACGATGGCGTGCTGTTGTCCATACAAGTCGACCGTCTGGAGAAGACGCCATGCCTGCCGGATTGCTGCCCATCATCTACCTTGCGTTCGTGGCGCTCGGTCTGCCCGATTCCGCCATCGGCTCGGCATGGCCGGCCATGGCCCCGTCGCTCGGGGCGAGCCTTTCGTGGGTCGGCGCTGTCACGATGATCATCTCTGCGGGCACGATCGTGTCGAGCCTGATGTCGGTGCGCGTGGTCGAGCGCTTCGGGACCGGACGCGTGACGGCGGCGAGCGTGCTTCTGACTGCGCTCGCGCTCATCGGTTTCTCGCTATCCCATGAGTTCTGGCAGCTCTGCCTGCTGGCCATACCCTACGGCCTGGGGGCCGGCGCCGTCGATGCGGCGCTGAACGCCTATGTCGCCGTTCATTACGAGAGCCAGCATATGAGCTGGTTGCACTGCATGTGGGGCGTCGGGGCGAGCGGCGGTCCAATGATCATGGGCGCCTGCTTGGGGATGGGCGTGTGGAACGATGGGTTCCGCGCGCTTGGCGCCATCCAGCTTGCGATCGTGGCGGTGCTCACGCTGTCGTTGCCGCTGTGGCGCGACCGCAAGCTGCCCAAGGCGAAGGGTCGCGAAGGAGGTGCCCCGGTTCGTCGCACGCGGCGCGAGCTGCTTCGCATCGACGGCGTCGTCGCGGTGCTCCTGTGTTTCTTCTGCTACTGCGCGGTCGAGGGCACCTGCGGCAACTGGGCCGCGTCGTACAGCTCGCTCGCGGCGGGCGTGCCGACGCAGACGGCGGCGAGCTGGGCGTCGATGTTCTACATCGGCATCACGGTCGGCAGGGCCCTCAGCGGCTTTCTGTCGCTCAAGTGTTCCGATAGCCAGATGATCCGCTTGGGGCAGGTGCTCATCGCGGCCGGCGTGCTCACCATGATCTCGCCGTGGGGCCACGACGTGTTGGCGCCCGCGCTCGTGCTGATCGGTCTTGGCTGCGCACCCATCTACCCGTCGATCATCCACGCCACGCCGGCGCGCTTCGGCGACGACGTGGCGCTCGAGCTCACCGGTATGCAGATGGCGATCGCCTACGTCGGCTTCCTGGTATGTTCGCCTCTGTTCGGCGTCCTCGCGCAGTACATCTCGATCGACCTGTACCCCTACTACCTTGGCGTGTTCCTCGTGGTCATGGTCATCGCCGCGGAGAAGGTGAACCGCGTCCAGAAGACTCGTGCGGCGCGTAGGGCGTAGCGACATGTTCCCGCCCGGATGCGTATGGGGATGCCCCTCGTAAGCGCGGTGGGGATAGGCTTCTGGTCTATACCATAATGCGACGCGCAGGTCGAGGCGGCTTTTCGGCGAACGGATGCTGTAGGGGCTTGCCTGCACATCCCTTACACGATGCTGACATAAGCGTTACCGCATCCTCATGCTGCAGGTAGCAAATAATGAACCCCTCCATGGTAGGCTAATCGTGGGCATACGCCCGCAGGCGCAATCGACTAGGAGGAGACAAGATCATGCGCATCAACGACAAGGCGTGCCGCGCTATCGTGGCCGGCCTCGCCAGTGTGACCGTTGCCGCCGCCGCCTTTGCACCCGCAACGGCCTACGCAGCCTACAAGAACTACTATGATGTTCCCGCCGACCATTGGGCGGCGACGAGCGGGGTCATCGACTGGGCGGACCGCAACGGCGTCGTCAACGGCTTCCCCGATGGATCTTGGGGAGCGGATCAGCCCGTCAACCGCGCCCAGGCCGCGGCCATTCTCTACAACCTCGCCGGGCAGCCTGCCGTGTCCGGAGAGCCGCGCTTCGACGACGCCTCTGAGCTCGGTTGGGCAAAGACCGCCGCGACATGGGCCCAGCAGCAGGGGATCTTCTCCGGCACGGTGCATGCGGACGGCCGGCTCACTTTCGATCCCTGGTATTCGCTGACCCGAGAGCAGGCGGCAAAGATCCTGTGCGTTCTCGCGGGAAACAGGGCCGGCAACACGTCTGTTCTGAACCGCTACCAGGATGCCGGATCTGTCTCGGAATGGGCCCGCGAAGTCGTCGCTTGGGCCGTTCAGGCCGGCGTCATGGGCAACGGCGGCGCGCTCAACGGCAACCAGCCCTGCACCCGCAGCGAGTTCGTCTCGATGACCAAGACGACCGACAGCCGCTTCCTCCACTATGGAGACGAGTGGGATGACGATTGGGATCTCGACGACGATGGATGGGACGACGACCGGGACGACTGGGATGATGACCGGTACGACGACGATGACGATGACCGCTGGGACGACGATGATGGCCAGTGGGACGACGACCACGATGACGATTGGGACGACAACTGGGACGACGACCACGATGACGATTGGGACGACGACCGGTTCGACGATGACTGGGATGACGGCGACGACGATCGCGACGACTGGGACGACAATGACGACGATGATGACCGCCACGATGACGACTGGGACGACAACGACGACGATGACGACGATCGTTGGGACGACTGACGCCGAAACGACACTTAAGCAACTCTAGAACCAAAGGAGCCCCGCAAGAATCGGGGCTCCTTTTTCAGCCATTGGGGACAGGTACGTTTGGCATCACTCGTTCTGTCGCAGCCGTCTCTGCCTCATGCTTTTTCATGAATTAGAGTGGGCCGATCCGACGTTCCCGCAGGAAAGGGAATGACGACCCCATGCTTTTTCATGAATAACCTCCGCCGGGTCACCGATGGGTTGGAACAAACCCGTACCCAAATGACCCTTCGCGGCGCGCTTTCCCCACCGTGCGCATATGGGCTCTGCGTTTCCGAGGGATCCTCCTGTCCCCACCCGTGCTTTTCCATAGATGAGCCCTGCCGGGTCAGTATGTCCGCAGTGGTCTAAATGAGGTTTCTAGAAAAAGTGCGCGGCAGACGAGACTGCTTCATGGGAAGGTGAAGCTATACCGATCTTGCCGCTCGGTGAGGTCTGAGTGTCTGGTCAACGTATGCGATTGCACGGTTAGCGTCTATAGCATTAACATATAAGTAAGTATAAATATAACAGAATTAAATTTCTACTTGCAGAGATATGCTTGGTGTTTAAAAGGCGGGTTAGCTGGATAGGGGGCAGGTGATTTCTCCCATAAAGGGCAGGATGATTCGCGTGATTTCTCCCATTCGGAGTCAGGCATTGTATGCGCCTTTGTCGCGCGGCCTGTGGTGACAATTTGAGTTGTTGCGAGCATGCGAAACGTGCCCTATACTAAATAGGCCTTGGGACAAGCAGGGTCAAAGACCCCAGCTGCTCAACACCTTCGGGACGTGGCGCAGTTTGGTAGCGCGCCTGCTTTGGGAGCAGGATGTCGCAGGTTCGAATCCTGTCGTCCCGACCATATCTTGCGGGCGTAGTTCAATGGTAGAACCCCAGCCTTCCAAGCTGATGACGCGGGTTCGATTCCCGTCGCCCGCTCCAGAAAAACAGCAGGTCAGACACGGTAAACGGTCTGACCTGTTTTCTTTTTGCTATCAAGTCATGAAATCAGTCATGAAATAGTTATGAGATGGGTTGCTTGGGGACGGATTCGTTTCAACCCATTCCCTCCGCTTCTGTTGGGCACCCCGTTCCGCCCGACCTCACTTCGTTTCGAATCGGCACATCGAAACCGTCTGGCGTCCCCGCCCTTCCGGCAGGGGCGTAAGATAGATGCGCGGTGAAACGATGGGAAAGGGGTACCGCATGTCTCAACAGCAAACTCATGATTTTCCGACGCCCGAATGCCTGGCGCCCGCTGCCATCGAGGCCAAGGCGGAGGCCGCTGCCGTCACCAAAGCGCAGCTTCCGTTCGGCAAGGCGTTCGTGCTCGCCATGTTCGCCGGCGCGTTCATCGCGTTCGGCGGGTTGTTCTTCACGGTCTTCCTCGCCGACACCGATCTTACCTGGGGGCTGCAGCGCGTCATCGGCGGCCTGTGCTTCTGCCTCGGCCTTGTTCTCGTGCTGCTGTGCGGGGCGGAGCTGTTCACGGGCAACTCGCTCATGGTCTGCGCCCTCAAGTCGGGAAAGATCTCCGCGGGCGACCTCGTGCGCAACTGGGTGACGGTCTGGCTCGGCAACTTCGCCGGCGCGCTCGTCGTGGTGGCCCTCGTGTTCTTCGCCGGCATCTACAAGCTCAACGGCGAGACGGTCGCCGCGTCCATGGTGTCTGTCGCGGCCGGCAAGGTGACGCCCGACTGGGTCACGCTGTTCTTCCGGGGAATCCTGTGCAACATCTTCGTGTGCCTTGCCGTATGGATCGGTTTCGCGGGCAAGACCGTGGTCGACAAGGTCGTGGGCATCCTGCTTCCCATCTCCGCGTTCGTGGCCTGCGGTTTTGAGCACTGCGTGGCGAACATGTACTTTTTGCCGATGGGTGCCATGATGGTCGCGAACGGCTACGGGTCGGAGATCGCTGGTGCGGCCTCGCTGAACATCGGGGGCATCCTGTTCAACCTGTCAGCGGCGACGCTCGGAAACATCGTCGGCGGCGCGCTCATCGTGGCGCTCGGCTATTGGTTCGTCTATCACAAGCAGGAGTAGTCTCGGGAGCGTTCTGCAAACGAGCGGTTTCATCTAGGGCGGGTGCGTCGCGGCGCGCCCGCCTTTGCTTTGTGTCGACGGGGCCCGCCGTTCGCATCGCGAGGGCGTCCGCATAGCGAAAGATCGTGCCTGACGAATTGTCTGGCAATCAGATAATTTATAATTATCCTTACCGTGAGGATAATGATTGCCCGCCAGCCTGCCGCGCGGACGGGTCGAGTTGAAAGGACGACGCCCATGATCGAGATCAACTGCTTCGGTGAGACCTGCCCCAAGCCCGTCATCCGTGCCATGAAGGCGCTGCAGGATCCCGCGTCGGACGGCTCGGTCCGCGTGCTCGTGGATAACACGGTGGCGGTCGAGAACCTCAAGCGTCTGGCGTCGAGCAAGCAGGGTGAGGTGGCGGTCGACGAGATCGAGGGCGGATGGGCCGTCGCGATCTCGGACGTGTCCGCCCAGGCCGCCGAGAACCCCGCGGGGGATGAGGCGGCGCTCGCCGAGGCGGGCATCGCGTGCCCGGTGCCGGAGGCAGCCCCCACAAAGCAGCCGGTCACGGTCTTCGTCGGCTCCCGTGCACTCGGCCAGGGCGCGCCCGAGCTCGGGAACATCCTGATCAAGGGCCTCGTGTACGCCATGTCGCAGGCGGAGGAGCCCCCGCACCGCATCGTGTTCTTCAACGACGGCGCCGCCCTCACCTGCGAGGGCTCCGAGCTCGTCGAGGACGTGCGCGAGCTTGAGCGTCGCGGCTGCGAAGTGCTGACCTGCGGCACCTGCCTCGACTTCCACGGCCTGCGCGACAAGCTCGCCGTCGGCGGCGTCACGAACCTGTACGCCATCTCGGAGTTCGTGCTCGGTCCCGACAAGGTCGTGACGCTGTAGGCCACGCGGTCTGGGGGAACCTCGGCATGATCTACTTGAACAACGCTGCGACGACGATCCAGAAACCGCCCGCGGTGACCGAGGCGGTCGTTGCCGCCCTCGCCGGGGCGGGCAGCTGCTCGCGCGGCGCGTCGACAAGCGATCTGGTCGCGGCCCGGTCGGTCGCGAGCGCCCGCATCCGGCTCGCCCGCCTCATCGGCTTCGCGCATCCCGAGCGCGTCGTCTTCACGCAGAATGCCACGATGGCGCTGAATACCGCCCTGTTCGGCATGCTGCACGAGGGCGACCACGTGATCACGACCGATTTCGAGCACAATTCCGTGCTGAGGCCCCTGCACGAGCTCGAGCGCCGCGGTGTCATCGAGCTTGACTACGTACGCACAGAAGCCAGCGGGCGGCTTCGCACAGAAGAGCTCGAGGGGCTGTTCAGGTCCACCACGCGCGCGATCGTCGCCACGCACGCCTCGAACCTCACGGGCGCGGTAACCGATGTGCCGGAGCTTGTCCGCGCGGCGCACGGGCACGGCGCCCGGTTCGTGCTCGACGCGTCCCAGACGCTCGGCGCGCTGCCGGTCGGCATGGACGAGCTCTGCATCGACGTCCTCTGCTTCACCGGTCACAAGGCGCTCATGGGCCCGCAGGGCACCGGCGGCCTTGCGGTCGCGGCGGACCTGGAGCTCGCTCCGCTCGTTCACGGGGGCACCGGCGTCAAGAGTGCCGACCCCTTCCAGCCGATGAGCTACCCGGAGCATCTCGAGGCGGGGACCATGAACGCCCATGGGCTCGCGGGCCTCGATGCCGCCCTCGAGTTCCTGCTCGAGCTGGGCGTCGAGCGCGTGGCGGAGCACGATCGGAAGCTGAGGGAGCGTTTCATCCAAGGCGTCTCGTCCATCCCCGGTATCGTCGTGTACGGCGATCGCGACGGCCACGGGCACACCGGCGTGGTGGCGCTCAACCTCGAGGGCATCGACTCGTCGAGTCTGGCCGACAGGCTCGCCTGCGAGTACGATATCGCCACGAGGGCCGGTTTGCACTGCGCCCCGCGCATGCACGCTGCGCTCGGCACGCTCGAGCGCGGGGCGGTACGGTTCTCGTTCGGATGGTATACGACCGAAGACGATATCGATGCGGCGATCTTTGCGCTGCGGGACATCGCATGCGATCTGGGCGATGACAGGTGATCTTCGGGCTTGTGCGAAAGGGGATCCGATGGGTCGTGTAAGGACCGAGCGCTACGTCGCCTCGTTCTCCAGCACGTTCGATGCGATGGAAGCCGAGCGCCTGTGCCATGAGGCCGGGGTCGAGGGGCGCATCATCCCGCTGCCCGTCGAGATCGACTCCGAATGCGGCATGGCGTGGTCCATGCCGCATGACGAGGCGGTGCTCGCGGCGTTCGAGGCCTCGGTCGCCGGGCATCTCGTTCCCGAGGGCATCTACGCCCTCGTGCTGTAATCCACCCACGGCGCGGTCTCGTGCGAGCGGGCCCTTAAGGCCTGCACGGGAGCCGGCCGCGCGCCGCGCGGGGCGCGGCGAGGAAGGAAGGTCCTATGGAAACCAAGGTCAAACTGACGAAGCTCGCCGACTGCGCCGGATGCGGGGCCAAGGTGGGCGCAGGCGAGCTCGCGAGCCTGTTCGAGGGCTTTCCCGATATGCGCGACCCCAACCTGCTCGTGGGCTTCGACCATGCGGACGATGCGGCGGTCTACCGGCTGCGCGACGATCTCGCCATCGTGCAGACGCTCGACTTCTTCCCGCCCATCGCCGACGATCCGTTCACGTTCGGGCAGATCGCGGCGGCAAACGCCCTCTCCGATATCTACGCGATGGGCGGCCGCCCCATCACGGCGCTGAACATCATGGCGGTGCCCGAGAACATGCCCAAAGACGCGGTGCGCGAGATACTGCGCGGCGGCGCCACCAAGGTCGCTGAGGCGGGCGCCATCGTCGCGGGTGGGCACAGCATCTACGACGACGAGCCGAAATACGGCCTGTCCGTCACCGGCGTCATCGATCCGGCAAAGCTTCTGCGCAACGACACCGCGCAGGTCGGCGACGTGCTCATCTACACCAAGCCGGTCGGTATCGGCGTGCTGACCACGGCGCTCAAGGGCGGGCTCGCGGGGGAGGACGAGCGCGAGCTTGTCGAGCGGGTCATGAGCACGCTCAACCGTGCGGCGGCCGAGGCGGCGCGCCCGTATCGCGTGCACGCCTGCACCGACATCACGGGCTTCGCCGTGCTCGGGCACGCACTCGAGCTGGCGCAGGGCTCCGACACCCAGGTCACGTTGGATTCGACGGCGTTCGAGTTCCTGCCGGGCGTGCTCGACTACGCCGCCATGGGCATCCTCCCCGCGGGCGTGTACCGCAACCGCCGCTATGCCGAGGCCGAGGTGAGCATCGCCGATTCGGTCCCGCTGGCCGTGGCTGACGTGCTGTTCGATCCGCAGACCTCCGGCGGCCTGCTGTTCTCCGTGCATCCCGATGACGCGGATGCGCTCGAGGCCGCGCTCAAGGCGGCGTCTCCCGCCGTCCAGCGCATCGGAGCGGTCGGGGCGTACGAGGGGTTCTCGCGCGTCATCGTGAGATAGCCTTCCGGACATGGGTCATCTGGGGACGGGTTCGTTTCAACCCGTCCCTAGATGACCCAAAGATATTTCAGGCGCGTAATAATGCGAAACAACCATGAAACGTTTTTGCAACATCCGAAACCATTACGACATTTGTGAGCAGGCAAAACGCGTCTCACCAAAAATGTTCCATATACTTTGTTACGGTAAAGAAGGCTTCGCGCGTGTAGCATGGGTGCCGCATTCGAGAGGAACGAATGGAGAGGTAACCCATATGTCGTATTCTGAGAAAGTTATCGCTGAGCTTCGCGATCGCTATGCCGATCAGCCCGAATTCCTTCAGGCCGCCATCGAGGTTCTCGAGACCATCGAGCCCGCTCTCGAGGCGCATCCTGAATTCGAGGAGGCCGCCTTGCTCGAGCGCCTCGTCGAGCCCGAGCGTGTCGTGATGTTCCGCGTGCCGTGGGTCGACGACGAGGGCAAGATCCAGGTCAACCGCGGTTTCCGCGTTGAGTACAACTCCGCGCTCGGCCCCTACAAGGGCGGCCTGCGCTTCAACCCGACCGTCACGCTCGGCATGCTGAAGTTCCTCGGCTTCGAGCAGATCTTCAAGAACAGCCTGACCACGCTGCCCATGGGCGGCGGCAAGGGCGGCTCGGACTTCGATCCCAAGGGCAAGTCCAACCGCGAGGTCATGGCGTTCTGCCAGAGCTTCATGACCGAGCTCGCCCGTCACATCGGCCCCAACACCGACGTGCCCGCAGGCGACCTCGGCGTCGGCGGCCGCGAGATCGGCTACCTGTTCGGCCAGTACAAGCGCCTGAAGAACGAGTGGAGCGGCGTGCTCACCGGCAAGGGCCTCACCTTCGGCGGCTCGCTCGCCCGCACCGAGGCCACCGGCTACGGCCTCGTGTACTTCGTCGACGAGTACCTCAAGAGCTCGGGCGATTCGTTCGAGGGCAAGACCGTTGTGGTCCACGGCTCCGGCAACGTCGCCATCTACGCCATCCAGAAGGTCACCCAGCTCGGCGGCAAGGTCATCGCCGCGTCCGACACCAAGGGCTGGATCGAGGATCCCGACGGCGTCGACTACAAGGTGCTCGAGGGCATCTACAACAAGAAGCGCTCCGGCCATGATGCCGGCGTGAGCCTCGCGATGTACGTCGACGAGCGCCCGGGCGCCACGTGGCACGCCGGCGACGGCCGTGGCGTGTGGCAGCTGCCCTGCGACATCGCGCTGCCCTGCGCCCGCGAGAACACCCTGCACCTCGACGACGCGAAGGCGCTTGTGGCGAACGGCTGCAAGGTCGTCGGCGAGGGCGCGAACATGCCCACCACCCCCGATGCTACCATCTACCTGCAGCAGAACGGTGTCGCGTTCATGCCCGGCAAGGCGGCGAACGCGGGCGGCGTGCTCGTGTCCGGCCTCGAGATGAGCCAGAACGCCGAGCACCTGTCCTGGTCGTTCGAGGAGGTCGACGGCAAGCTCGAGAGCCTCATGCGTGGCATGTTCCACAACGTGGACGACACCGCCCGCGCTTATGGCCACGAGGGCGACTTCGTCACCGGTGCCAACATCGCCGGCTTCCTCAAGGTCGCCGACGCCATGATGGCCCAGGGGGTCTGCTAACGGCCTGAGGCGCATCGCAGCGGTTCTGCTGATCGCAATACGTCCGAGATGATGGGCGCCCCGCACCTTGGTTGGTGCGGGGCGCCCATTCGTTCCGAATTCGAGGCCTTCATTCCGGCGCTGCCCGGTTCGGGCCTCTCGGTTTGTATCATGGGGACGGCCAAGAGGGCTGTGGCAGCACGGCTCGTAACGATCGATACATGCGAGATGGGGGCATATGGCTGACGAGAGGGATCGCGTGCAGGGCGAGGAACTGTCCGACGACGAACTGAACGAGGCTTCCGGCGGGTTCTTTGGGGCGAGGTTTCCCGTGGCGTTCGTGTGCCCCGCGTGCGGCAGGACGGTCGAGTACATGTTTGGATCGACTCCGGAGTGCCGGGTGTGCCATAAACCCATGAAGCGCATGCTCATCAACTAGGGAACACCGACCGATTGCTTTTGTGCCGACTGTGCTCCCGGAGTGCGTGAAGAGGCGGCTGTATCCGCCTGCGTGCGAAACCGCACCCTGCTAAAAGGTTTTATCAGGGTGCACGGGCGCTTTGTTTTCAATTTGGTATCAAATCTTGGGCAATAAATGCCGCTTACGGGCTGATCGAAGGTCCTCCCCGGGGCCTCCGGAACCGGCCCGCCAAGGAAACCGCAGGTCACAGGCATGTCAAATATGGCCGTTTGCTATTCATACTTTCCGCTTTGATACCAAATTCAATTTCGAGATATAGTGACCCCCTCTTTCCTGGGGTTTTGCAGTGCGGTCTGCCCATCGCGCGTATACGGGCAGATTCCGTGTCTTACGAGAGGGGCGAAGAGGTGCCGATGACACAAAACGGACCGTTTGGTACGCTAAAGGGGGTCTGTAAAAGGAGTTAGCGTGCCAAACGGTCCGCTCTGTGTCACAGGGCCCGCCCCGCGGAGGTTATTCATGAAAGTCCCTGGTATGCCACCGTGGATACAGGGGCTCGTGCAAGCGCGCCGAAGGGGTGTCCCCGGCGTGCAAAAGTGCATGCGGAAGGTACGTCCCCGATTTGCATTCCGGGCGCTCGGGGCGCCGCGGCGCCTTCCCGCAGAAACCGTCGCGACGTCGAGCATGGGTTGGAACGAACCCGTCCCCAACCAACCCAGCAAAGGGACGCCGCGATTCATCCCGCACTCGGCGCCCGGCACGGTAGGTGCCGGATGCGGGACGAATCGCGGCGTCCCCATGGCGGGCGCGGACCCTCGCGCCTCGCGCCGGGAATCCCGATGCGGGGCGCGGGCAGCCCGTGTCGCTACAGCGCGGAGGCGCCTCGTTCGCCCGTTCGGATGCGGACGACTTCCTCGACGGGTGTCACGAAGATCTTGCCGTCACCCACCTCGCCGGTGCGCGCGGCGCTGCAGATGACCTCGATCACCTCGTCTACCTGGGATTCCTGTACAACAAGGTCGAACTGCACCTTGGGGATGGTGTTAAGAAGGACCTCGGTGCCGCGTACGTACTCCTTCCATCCGTGCTGGTTGCCGCAGCCCATCACCTGGACGATGGTCATGCCGCGGACGTTTGCGGCGAACAGCGCGTCCTTCAGTGCCTCGAGCTTCTCGGCGCGAACGATCGCGGTGATTCTCTTCATTTCGCTTCCTTCCTTCTTGTGTCGTCGTCGTGTCGGCGCCCGCCCCCGTGCGCGGCGGTGCGTCCGAACGCGAGCGAGCGGACGCGGCGGATGAGCTGAGCCGCGGGGATCGGGGATCGCATCATGGAGCGGTTCATGATCAGTCCAATCCGCTGAACGCCGGGTACGCGCTCTCGCCGTGCTCGGCGACGTCGAGGCCCAGCGCCTCGTCGGCTTCGTCCACCCTGATCTTGCCGCCCATCAGCGCGCGCACGACGAAGGCGATGACGAGGTCGAGCGCAACCACGATGACCAGGGTCACCGCGATGCCGAGGATCTGGTCGATGAGCAGCGCGGGGTCGCCGGTGTAGAGCAGGCCGCCGTGCCCGGTCCACGAGAGCTCGGGCACGCAGAACAGGCCCGTGAGCACGCCGCCCAGGATGCCGCCCACGCCGTGGCAGCCGAACGCATCGAGCGCGTCGTCATAGCCGAAGCGGGCCTTGAGGTGCGAGATGGCCAGGTAGCATACGGGGGACACGATCGCGCCCATGACGAGGGCCGCCCACGGCTCGACGAAGCCGGCGCCCGGCGTGACCACCACGAGGCCCGCCACCAAACCGGTGCTCGCGCCCACGAGGGTGGGCTTGCCGGTGCAGACGCGCTCGACCACCATCCATGAGGCCAGGCCCGCGGCGCTCGCGGTCACCGTGTTGAGCACCGCCAGCGCGGCGATGCCGTCGGCCGCGAACGCGGAACCGCCGTTGAAACCGAACCAGCCGAACCACAGCAGCCCGGCGCCGAGGGCGACGAACGGCACGTTGTGCGGGCGGTAGCTCATGACGCCGAATCCGCGGCGGCCGCCCACCATGAGGCAGAGGATGAGGCCGGTCACGCCCGAGGAGATGTGCACGACGTCGCCGCCCGCGAAGTCGAGGGCTCCGATGACGTCGCCGATGAGCGATCCGTCTCCGCCCCATACCATATGGGCGAGCGGCGCGTAGACCACGAGCACCCAGATGCCCATGAACAGGGCGATGAACCCGAAGCGCACGCGTCCGGCGAGCGAGCCGGTCACGATCGCCGAGGTGATCATGGCGAAGGCCATCTGGAAGGCGATGTCGACGACGCCGGGGTAGGTCGCGTCGGCGGGCGGGTTGCTCGCCTCGGCGAGCAGGTCGGATACGGTCGGCAACGCGAGCATCTGGTCAAAGCCCCCGAAGAACGAGAGCGAGCCGTCGCCGCCGTAGGCGAACGACCAGCCCGCGACAACCCATAGGATGCCGACGAGCCCGATGATGCCGAAGCACATGAGCATCGTGTTCACGACGTTCTTCCGGCGCGCTAGGCCGCCGTAGAAGAACGCCAGACCCGGTGTCATGAGGAACACGAGCATGGTGCATACGAGCATGAAGGCAGTGGAGCCGCTGTCGAACATGGTCACTCCTTTGTTCGGATGTGCAGGACGCGGCCATGATGGCATGGGGTATCGGCGAATCCGGGAGCTGGATTTCGAAAACCCGAATCGTAACCGGTGCGAATCCTTCTCGCATCCGGCCGGAAACCGAACCGCAACGTTGGAAACGAGGATTTATCGCAGTTGGTACTTTTTTGGACCATCGGGTGGGGTCGTTGGAGACGGGGTCGTTTTTACTTACTTCGGCACCCGGGCACACCGAGGGGCGCACGGTCGGGCGCGTATTTTGTGCTTGCACCGACGCATGGGCGCATATGTTGTGCCGCTCCGCTACACTAATCGGGTTCTGCCAAGGAATCGACCTATCTTGAGGGATGGGGGAGGAATGCTCAGATTCGGAAGATACGTCCGGGCGGCGAACGTCGAGGACGCCCTCGAGGTGCTCCGCTTCCGCAAGGGGGCGCAGGTCATGGGAGGCGGTATGTGGATGCGCCTGTCCGACCGCACCGTGCCCTGCGTGATCGATCTGTCGGACTGCGGTCTCGACAAGATCGAGGAGACCGAGGACGAGTACCGTATCGGTGCCTACGTGACGCTGCGCGACCTCGAGTGCGCGGCGGATTTCAACTACCGTACGGGAAACGTGCTCAACGCAGCCGTCCACGACATCGTGGGCGTGCAGTTCCGCCAGCTCGCGACCGTCGGCGGCAGCGTGTTCGGGCGCTTCGGCTTCTCGGATGTGATCTGCGCGCTGCTCGCGCTCGACTCCGAGGTCGAGCTCGTCGGAGCCGGCCGCGTTCCCCTCGCCGCCTTTATCGATATGCCCTACGAGCTCGACGTCCTGACCCACGTCATCGTGAAGAAGCACGACTACCGGGCGTCCTATCAGTGCCTGCGCAAGGCGGCGACCGATTTCTCGACCATCAACGTGTGCGCGGCGCGCTGGGACGGCACCTGGCACGTCGCCGTCGGATCCCGTCCGGCGAAGGCGCGCCTGCTTGCCGGCGAGGCGCTCGGCGTGAGCTCCGCCGAGCCGACCGCCGATGAGATCGCGCGCGCCGTCGAGGCGGTCCGCGGCCTTGCCTACAGTTCCAACATGTGGGGTTCCGAGCGCTACCGCCGTCACCTTGCCGGCGCGCTCACGGCCCGTTCCATCGTACAGGCGGCACGCTACGCCTCGACCGAGGCTTACCAGGCGGCGCTCGCCGCGTGCACCCGCGAGGAGGCGATTCGATGAGCGGAAAGCTGATGGATGTCACGATCAACCTGAACGGCAAGAAGGTCGCCGCCGAGGTGGCGCCCGACATGTCGCTGCTCGCCTTCGTGCGCGACCACGGCTGCAAGTCCGTGAAGTGCGCCTGCGAGACGACGAACTGCGGCCTGTGCACGGTGTGGCTCGACGGCCGCGCGGTGCTGTCGTGCGCCGTGCCCATGGCGCGCGCGAACGGCCACGCCGTCACCACGCTCGAGGGCCTGCAGGAGCAGTCCGCCGATTTTGCCCGTTGCATGGCCGAGGAGGGCGCCGAGCAGTGCGGATTCTGCTCCCCGGGCCTCATCATGAACGTGCTCGCCATGGAGCGCGAGATCCGCGAGCGCGCCGAGGCGGCGGGCGAGCAGGCGTATATGCCCACCGATGCCGACATGGACTCCTATCTCGCCGGCAACCTGTGCCGCTGCACGGGATACACGAGCCAGCGCCGCGCCATCCGCCGCTATATGGCGAGCCGCTTCGAGCCGGCGCCGGCGCCCGAGGGCGCGTGGGCGGGAACCATCGTCTCCGGAGAGGGGGAGTAGCCCATGAGCATGATCGTCACGCGGGAAAGCGAGCGCGAAAACCTCACCCACGTCGGCTCCCGTACCGTGAAGCGCGACGCCGCGGCACTTCTGTCCGGCAAGCCCCTGTTCACGAACGACCTTGTCCCGGCGGACGTGCTGAGCGTCAAGATCCTGCACAGCCCGCATGCCTTCGCCCGCATCCGCGACATCGACACGTCGCGCGCGGAGAAGGTGCCCGGCGTGGTCGCCGTCTACACCTATAGGGACGTCCCCGACCGCCGCTTCACGCTCGCCGGCCAGTCCTATCCCGAGGCGAGCCCCTACGACCGCCTGATCCTCGATCGGACCGTGCGCTACGTGGGCGACGAGGTCGCCATCGTCGCCGCCGAGAACGATGACGCCGCCGCCCGCGCGCTCAAGCTCATCAAGGTCGACTACGAGGTCATGGAGCCCGTGCTCGACTTCACGAAGGCGAAGAACAACCCCATCGTCATCCACACCGAGGACAACTACCACGTCAACGGCGCATGGATCAACAACGACCGCATGCACAACGTCGTGGCCTCCGGCCTCTCGGAGCACGGGGACCTCGACGCCGCCTTCGCGCAGGCCGACATCGTGGTGGACGAGACCTACCACACGCTTGCGGACAACCAGGGCATGATGGAGACGTTCCGCTCCTTCGCCGAGCTCGACGCCTACGGCCGCATCACGGTGACCTCCTCCACGCAGGTGCCCTTCCACGTGCGCCGCATGGTGGCCAACGCCCTCGACATCCCGCAGTCGCGCGTGCGCGTTATCAAGCCGCGCATCGGCGGCGGCTTCGGCGCCAAGCAGAGCGGCTGCAACGAGATCTTCTGCGCGTTCGTCACCTACAAGACCGGGCGCCCCTCCAAGATCATCTACACGCGCGAGGAGACGTTCAGCTCGTCCAACTCGCGCCACGAGATGCAGATGCACGTGCGCCTCGGTGCCAAAAACGACGGCACGATCGTGGCAATCGACCTGTATACGCTTTCCAACCAGGGCGCATACGGCGAGCACGGCCCCACGACGGTCGGCCTGTCCGGCCACAAGAGCCTGCCGCTGTACAACCGCGCGCTGGCGAGCCGGTTCGCCTTCGACGTCGTGTACTCCAACACCATGCCCGCCGGGGCCTACCGCGGCTACGGCGCCACGCAGGGCCTGTTCGCCGTCGAGTCGGCCGTCAACGAGCTGGCGGACCGCCTGGGCATGGACCCCTGCGAGCTGCGCCTCAAGAACCTCGTCCAGGAGGGCGAGCGCCTGGCCCAGTACGACGACAACGTGCTGTATTCGTGCGGCGTGTCGGCGTGCCTCGAGCGCGCGATGGAGATGATCGGCTGGAAGGACAAGCCGCTCCGCCGCGACCTGGGCGACCGCGTGCGCGCGCTCGGCTGCGCGCTGTCCATGCAGGGCTCCGCCATCGCGCGCATCGACATCGGTTCGGTCGACCTGCGCCTGGAGGAGACCGGCTTCTACACGCTCTCCATCGGCGCGACCGATATGGGAACCGGCTGCGACACCATCTTGGCCCAGTTCGCCGCCGAGGCGCTGCGCTGCGACACCGAGCGCATCGTCGTGCACGGCGTCGACACGGACGTGTCGCCGTTCGACACCGGCTCGTATGCGAGCGCTTCGACCTACCTGACCGGCATGGCCGTGGTGAAGGCCGCAGAAAAGCTCATCGCCGAGCTGCGCCGCCGCGCCGCGGGCTTCATGGGCGTGGACGCCGCCGACGTGCTGTTCGATGGCGACGAGCTGCTGGCGTTCGAGCCCGGCGTGCTCGATATCGATGGCGCCGAGGCCGATCGCCCCGAGTTCACGGACATCGACGACGACATCGACGCGATCGCGCGCTCCTACCGCGTGGCCCAGGAGGCGCCCGATGCCGAGCCGGTGGCGCGCATGACGCTCGCCGAGCTCGCCAACAAGCTCGTTGCGGGCGGCGACGGCGACTGCCTGACGGCGCATGCTGCCGCGAGCTCGCCCACGAGCCCGCCGCCCTTCATGAGCGGCATCGCCGAGGTCGATGTCGACAAGGCGACCGGCAAGGTCACGGTCGTCGATTACGTGAGCGTGGTCGACTGCGGCACGGTCGTGAACGAGAACCTCGCCCGCGTGCAGGCCGAAGGCGGCATCGGCCAGGGCATCGGCATGGCGCTCACCGAGGACGTGCAGTACAGCGACCGCGGCCGCATGCGCACCCGCTCGTTCATGAGCTACAAGGTGCCCACGCGCCTCGATGTGCCGAACATCCGCGTGGAGTTCGCGCCGAGCTACGAGCCGACCGGTCCGTTCGGCGCCAAGTCCATCGGAGAGGTCGTCATCAACACGCCGAGCCCGGCCATCGCGAGCGCCGTGGCGCACGCCACCGGCAACTATGTGCGCACGCTGCCGATCACGCCCGAGAAGGCGCTGTTCGGAGAGTAGGGATCCGGGGCAGCGGGGGATAGGGGCCGCATCGTCGCGGCCCCGCCCCGCGCGCTCCGTCTTGTGCGCGGCGGAAAAAACCGCCGTTTCCCCGCGCATGTGCGCGTCGCGTGAGCATGGGTAGCGCGAAAAGCTTCATCGCACGCGTGCAGGCGCTATCTGCTATCATTCATAAACTGTGCGCAAATAGGCGGGCGTGGCGGAATTGGTAGACGCGCTGGATTTAGGTTCCAGTGGGCTTCCCGTGAAGGTTCGAGTCCTTTCGCCCGCACCATTTTCGCCGTATCAACCGGTTACTAGGGCTATCGGCACCCTGACCATGCCGACAGTATGTAAGAGGAGGAACGTTGAACATCACTTCTGACGTGAAGGACGCAAAGCTCACCGCGACGGTCACCATTCCGGCCGCCGACGTCGACGCTGCCATCAAGAAGGCCTACCGTGAGGCTGCCAAGAAATACCGCTTCCCGGGCTTCCGCGCTGGTCATGCTCCTCGTCCCGTCATCGACAACATGCTCGGTGCCCAGGCCGTGCTGGCTCAGGCCACCAACGACCTGATCGGCGCCAACGAGGCCGACGTCCTGAACGAGCTCGACATCGTCCCGGTCAAGGCCGGCAACTACGACAACGTCGACAACATCGTCGCGGACCACGAGGACTACGTCTACACCATCGAGTTCCAGCTGCGCCCCAGCTGCGAGCTCACCTCCTACGATCCCGTCGAGATCGAGATGCCTCCCGCGGAGGTCACCGAGGGCGAGATCGACGCCCAGATCGAGATGCTCATGGGCTATCACGCCACCTTCAACGACGCTGAGCGTACCGTCCAGAACGGCGATTACGTCACCGTCGACATCGAGAACGTCAAGAACGCCGAGGCGCTCGCCGGCGAGGGCCGCATGATCGTGGTCGGCTCCGGCAACCTGCCCGCCGCCTTCGACGAGGGCCTGGTCGGCATGAACGTCGACGAGACCAAGGAGATCTCCTGGACCCCCGAGGTCGAGGGCGCCGAGGAGGCCTCCGTCAAGGTGACCGTCAAGAGCGTGAAGGAGCGCGTCCTGCCCGAGCTCACCGACGAGTTCGCCAAGGAGTCCTTCGGCTTCGACGACATCGCCGCCATGCGCGACGCCGTCAAGACCGAGCTCGATGCCGACAAGTCCTCCAAGCTCCCGGGCATCAAGGAGAACCGTGCCGTCGCCAAGCTGGCCGAGCGTCTCGAGCTCGAGAAGGTCGACGAGGACTACGAGCAGTCCGTGTTCTCCGAGCTGGGCCAGAACTTCCTGCAGAGCCTGTCCGGCCGCGGCATGACGCTCGACTCCTGGCTGAAGATGTCCAACATGTCCACCGAGGCCTTCCTCGCCGACCTGCATCACCAGGCCGACGATGTCGCCCGCGAGTCCCTCGCCCTCGACGCGCTGGCTCGCCAGCTCAACATCGAGGTCACCGACGAGGACGTCGACGCCGAGTTCGAGCGCGCCGGCATCCAGGATGTCGCCGCCTCCAAGGCCGCGTTCCTCTCCGAGGGCCGCATGCCCGCCGTCCGCGACTCCATCCGCCGCTCCAAGGCCGTTGACTGGCTGGTCGACACCGCGGTCGTCACCGAGGTCGACGAGTTCGCCAAGAAGGACGACGCCGAGGCTGACGCCGAGTAACATCTGCCCCTAGGCGGGTATCATACCGGGGTAACCGGGATCGCGAGTACGGTGCATGATCGGGCGCGTTGCGCCAGACGTGCACCGTACCTACGTAAATGAGAAAGATTGCGAAAGGGGAAGTACCATGTACCGGATCGATTCCGCGCTCGTGCCCTACGTCATCGAGCAGACGCCGCGCGGCGAGCGCAGCTACGACATCTATTCTCGACTCCTCAACGATCGCATCATCTTTTTGGGCGAGGAGATCAACTCCACGACGGCCAACCTCGTCATCGCCCAGCTGCTGCACCTTGAGAGCCAGGATGCCGAGAAGGACATCTCGCTGTACATCAACTCTCCGGGCGGCGAGGTGTATTCGGGTCTTGCCATCCTCGACACCATGAACTTCATCAAGCCCGACGTGTCCACCATCTGCGTGGGCATGGCGGCGAGCATGGCCGCCGTCCTGCTGGCGAGCGGCGCCAAGGGCAAGCGCTTCTGCCTGCCCAACTCCATGATCATGATTCATCAGCCGAGCGGTGGCGCCCAGGGCCAGCAGACCGAGATTGAGATCGCGGCGCGCGAGATCAAGGAGACGCGCCGCAACCTTAACCAGATCCTGTCCGACGCGACGGGCCAGCCCTTCGAGAAGGTCGAGGCCGACACCGAGCGCGATCACTACATGCGTGCGAACGCCGCCCTCGAGTACGGCCTGGTCGACCGCATCGTCACGTCCCGCGCCGCCACGCAGGGGAGTGCTGAGTAATGGCCAACGACATGACGCCCGGCGAGGTGGGGTTCGGCCCCATCCACTGCTCGTTTTGCGGCAAGACCCAAGATCAGGTGCGCAAGCTCGTCAAGGGTCCCTCCAACATCTTCATCTGCGACGAGTGCGTAGCCGCGTGCTCCGAGATCCTCGAGGAATCGCTCGCCCAGGATTTCCTGGCGGCGCAGCAGCAGATGCCGTTCCCGCCCGAGGGGATGGGCTTTGCTGCCTCCGAACCCGAGCCCGAGCCGGAGCCCGACACCAAGCACGTGGCCTCGCAGCTCATCAAGCGCGTGCCGACGCCCCATGAGATCTACGACCAGCTCTCCGCCTACGTCATGGGCCAGGAGGAAGCCAAGCGCGCCATGTCCGTGGCGGTGTACAACCACTACAAGCGCGTGCTCGAGCGCGAGGCGGACGCTGAGGCCACAGAGAAGGGCAAGGCGCTCGGCAAGCACGCTGTCGGCGGCGACCTCGATGATGTCGAGCTCGCCAAGAGCAACATCTTGCTGCTCGGCCCCACGGGCACGGGCAAGACGCTGCTCGCGCAGACCCTCGCGCGCATCCTCGAGGTTCCGTTCGCCATCGCCGACGCGACGGCGCTCACCGAGGCTGGTTATGTGGGCGAGGACGTCGAGAACATCCTGCTCAAGCTCATCAACGCGGCCGACGGCGATATCGCCCGCGCGCAGATCGGCATCATCTACGTCGACGAGATCGACAAGATCGCGCGCAAGGCGGAGAACCTGTCGATTACGCGCGACGTCTCCGGTGAGGGCGTGCAGCAGGCGCTGCTCAAGATCCTCGAGGGCACGGTCGCCAGCGTGCCGCCTACCGGCGGACGCAAGCATCCGCAGCAGGAGCTGCTTCAGATCGATACGACGAACATCCTGTTCATCTGCGGCGGCGCCTTCGTGGGGCTCGACAAGATCGTGTCCGACCGCGTGGGCAACAAGGGCGTGGGCTTCAACTCCGAGATCGCCGGCCCCACCTCGGCCGACGAGAACGACCTGCTCAAGCAGGTGCTCCCGCAGGATCTGAACGCATTCGGCATGATCCCCGAGTTCATCGGCCGCACGCCGGTGATCACGCAGACCAACGCGCTGTCCGAAGACGACCTCGTGTCGATTCTGATCGAGCCCAAAAACGCCATCGTGCGCCAGTACCGCAAGATGTTCGAGCTCGAGGACTGCGAGCTGGAATTCGAGGACGAGGCCCTGCACGAGATCGCCAAGCTCGCGCTCGCCCGCAAGACCGGCGCGCGCGGCCTGCGCAGCATCTGCGAGGACCTGCTCCAAAAGACGATGTTCGACCTGCCGAGCGAGCAGGACGTCGCCAAGGTCGTCGTGACCGGCGCCTGCGTGCGCGGCGAGGAGGAACCCCGTCGCGTGTACGAGGTCGACCTCGACTAAGTTTCGGCTCACTTCCGCGCAAGGGCGCGCCCGGGTTCGTCCCGGACGCGCCCTTATTCTGTTTGGCGGCTGTGAACCGGCTTGCGGCTGTCGCGCCGGGCCGGGTGGGCGTGCGGAGCGGGGTTGCTGCGGTATAGATTCCGCATCGTGGTCAATTTGCCCATCGAACCGGGATTCTCTCGAGCTGCGAGGGGTTCTGGCGGTCTGAAGCGCGTGCGTTTTCAGGGATATCGTGCCCGCGGCGGCTTCGATGCCGCCATCGGATCAAGAACATTAATATCAAATATTGTGATTTGACTCGCGCGGTAGGCCCGCGGACGGGGTGCGGCGCGCCTGGCTCCCGGTTCGATGGGCAAATTGACCACGATCCGGAAATCATAGGTTGCTCGACGACGGCGGGGGACAGGCGCGGCGCTCCGCCTTCTCCCGACAATGGGGTCAAGTGACGATTTCCCGTAGGTATGGCGCAACCGAGGGGACATTCGTGGTAACCTCAAGACTTGTGTATCGCAACAGAAAGGGAATTTCGCATGGAAGAGATGCCCAAGACATACGATCCGTCTGAAAACGAGCCCAAGATCCTTCAGAAGTGGCTCGACGGCGGCTACTACCAGCGTCGTCCCGGTGTGGGCGACTGCACCGTGACCATCCCGCCGCCCAACGTGACCGGCGTGCTGCATATGGGCCATGCGCTCGATGACTCCATCCAGGACGCCATCGTCCGCGAGGCGCGCATGCGCGGCCGCTCCACCCAGTGGATCCTGGGCACCGACCACGCGGGCATCGCCACGCAGACCAAGGTCGACAAGAAGCTGAAAGAGGAGGGCAAAAACCGCCTCGAGATGGGCCGCGAGGCCTTCATCGACGCCTGCTGGGACTGGACGCATGAGTACGGCGGCACCATCAAGGAGCAGATCAAGCGCATGGGCTGCTCGGTCGACTTCGAGCACGAGCGCTTCACGATGGACGATGACTACGCCGAGGCCGTGCGCAAGGTGTTCTGCGACTGGTACCACGACGGGCTCATCTACCGCGGAAAGCGCATCGTCAACTGGTGCCCCTCCTGCACCACGGCCATCTCGGACGACGAGGCGGAGTACAAAGACGAGTCCGGCCATCTGTGGCACCTGCGCTACCCGCTGACCGAGCCGGTGAACGGGCAAGACTACATCGTCGTCGCCACGACGCGTCCCGAGACCATGCTCGGCGACACCGGCGTCGCCGTCAGCCCCAAGGATCCCGAGAAGGCCGCCTTCGTGGGCAAGACCGTGATGCTGCCCATCGTCGACCGCGAGATCCCCATCTTCGAGGACTGGCACGTCGACGCCGGCTTCGGCTCCGGCTTCGTCAAGGTCACGCCCGCGCACGACCCCAACGACTACGCCATGGGCGCCGCGCATGACCTTCCGCAGATCAACATCTTCGACGAGCACGCGGTCGTCGTGGACGGCTACGGCGAGTTCTCCGGCATGACGCGCGACGAGTGCCGCGAGGCCGTCGTGGCGTGGTTCGAGGAGCACGGCCTGCTCGACCACATCGAGGACCATGACCACTCGGTCATGCACTGCTACCGCTGCGACACCACGCTCGAGCCCTGGCTATCCGAGCAATGGTTCGTCGCCGTCGACAAGCTCAAGGGGCCTGCGATCGAGGCCGTGGAGTCCGGTCGCGTCCGCTTCAACGCTGAGCGCTGGAAGCAGTCCTACCTCACCTGGATGGAGAACCTCAAGGACTGGTGCATCAGCCGCCAGCTGTGGTGGGGCCATCGCATCCCCGTGTTCTACTGCGAGGACTGCGGCTGGGAGGACGCCCTCATGGAGGACACCGACGTGTGCCCCAAGTGCGGCGGCCACCACGTGCATCAGGACGAGAACGTGCTCGACACCTGGTTCAGCTCGCAGCTGTGGACCTTCGCCACGCAGGGCTGGCCGCAGAAGCCCGAGGCGCTCGAGGGCCATCATCCCACGACGGCGCTCGTCACCGCGCGCGACATCATCGCGCTGTGGGTCGCCCGTATGATCATGAGCTCCGAGTACTTCCTGGGCGAGGAGCCGTTCCACGACGTCGTCATCTACCCGACGATCCTCGCCAAGGACGGCAGCCGCATGTCCAAGTCCAAGGGCAACGGCGTGGACCCCATGGTCCTCATGGACAAGTACGGCGCCGACGCCATGCGCTTCAACCTGCTCTCCCTGTTCACCAACAACCAGGACGTCAAGTTCGACGCGGACATCGATAAGAAGACGCATGAGTTCAAGGGCAGCCCGCGCACCGAGCAGGCCAAGTCGTTCGTGACCAAGATCTGGAATGCGAGCCGCTTCCTCCTTATGAACATGGAAGGATACACCCCGGGCGAGCCGGTGGCCGAGACGCCGGCGGACGCCTGGATGTTCAGCCGCCTCGCCAAGACGGTCGCGGCGGTGACCGAGGGCATCGAGGGCTACACGTTCGGCGACGTCGCGCGCAGCATCCAGAGCTTCTTCTGGAACGAGGTCTGCGACTGGTACGTCGAGGTGACCAAGAGCCGTCTGAAGGACGAGGGCGCCCGCCTGCAGGCGCAGCGCAACCTCATCTTCGTGCTCGATACGAGCCTGCGCCTCATGCACCCGCTCATGCCGTTCGTGACCGAGGCGATCTGGGACGTCATGCCCGCGAGCTGCCTCGATATGGACGGCGAGCGCGCCGAGGCCCTCATGGTCGCCGCATGGCCCGAGCCCGCCGACTTCGAGCGCTGGGTGAACGAGCCGGCCGAGCGCGCCTTCGAGCTCACCCGCGCCGTGGTGACCGACGTGCGCTCCACGCGTGCCCGCTACCGCATCAGCCCCAAGGAGCAGCTGGATGTGCACGTGTGCGCTCACAGCGCCGAGGTCGCCGAGGCGATCGAAGGCATGGCCGAGTTCATCCGCGGCTTTGCGAGCGTGAAGACGCTGAACGTCGTGGACGAGGAGGGCTTTGCCAAGCCCGAGGGC
Source organism: Collinsella sp. An271 (assembly GCF_002159695.1). Taxonomy (NCBI): domain Bacteria; kingdom Bacillati; phylum Actinomycetota; class Coriobacteriia; order Coriobacteriales; family Coriobacteriaceae; genus Collinsella; species Collinsella sp. An271. Next base: position 46,756 of record NZ_NFJE01000014.1, read on the forward strand.
TCCATCGCCCTGGCCGGCCCGGACTTCAACGCCTACGTGGTCGTGGGCGACCTGGTGGACTTCGATGCCGAGCGCGCCCGTATCGAGAAGACCATCGCCAAGGACGAGAAGGAGCTGGCGAGCGCCAACAAGACCCTCGCCAACGAGGGCTTCGTGGCCAAGGCCGCGCCCGAGGTCGTGGCAAAGAAGCGCGAGCGCGCCGCTGAGCTCGAGGCCGAGATCGCCGCGCTCAAGGCCCAGCTGGCCGATTTCGCGTAGCCAAGCCGGAGGGGCTGCTGCTTTTGAGGATCCGTCCCAAAAGCTGCGGCCCCCTCGCTAAGAGAAACGGGGCCCGTTGCCGTATGCGGCAACGGGCCCCGTTTCTGTTACAGGGAGTCTCAGCGCATCGGCTACGCGATGCCCATGTACTCCTTCATGCCCTCGATGGCCACCTTGGCGCCGGCGACCGCGTGCACGACGGTGCGGGGGCCGGTCGCCACGTCGCCGGCGGCGAAGACGCCGGGCACGGTGCACATGTTCTTCTCGTCCACCTCGAGCAGGCCTCGGTCGTTGGTGGCAAGGCCGTCGGTCGTGAGCACGAGCTTGTCCTTCGGCAGCTGCGACACGGCGATCACGACGGTGTCGCAGGTCACGTGGTCGAGCTCGTCCTCGTACCCCGTCACATTGCCGTCCTCATCGAAGATCGCCGTGCGGAAGACGGGGCCCTCCTTCTCGATGGCGATGACATCCTTGCCGCGCACGATCTCGCAGCCCTCGAGCTCGGCGTACTCGACCTCCTCCGAGCTCGCCGTGACGTTGTTGGTGTTGGAGTACAGCGTCACGCGGTGCGCGCCGTGGCGCAGCGCGGTGCGCGCCACGTCCATGGCGACGTTGCCCACGCCGATGATCGCCACGTCGCGGCCCAAGTCGACGGAATCGGGGTCCACGAGGTAGTCGATGCCGAAGAAGACGTTACCGCGCCCCTGGCCGCGGATGTCGAGCTTGCGGGCGCGCCAGGTGCCCGTGCCCACGAAGACGCTGTCGTAGCCGTCGCGGAACAGATCGTCGATGTTCAGCGCGCCGCCGATGGTGGTGGAGGGGCGCAGACGCACGCCGAGCGAGACCATGATGTCGCGGTAGCGGCCCACGAGCTCCTTGGACAGGCGGAACTCCGGGATGCCGTAGCGCAGCACGCCGCCGATCTCCGCCTTCTGCTCGAACACGGTGACGTCGCAGCCCGCCTCCGCCATCTTGATGGCGACGGTGATGCCCGCGGGACCCGAGCCGATCACGGCGACAGACTTGCCGTTGGGCTCCGTGCGCTTGGGCGTGTAGCGGTCGAGGTAGGTGCGGGAGATGTAGCTCTCGATGCTGGAGAAATGCACGGGATTGCCCTTACGCCCCTGGATGCAGTTGCCCTCGCACTGGTTGGAATGGTTGCAGATAAGCGAGCAGACGGCGCTCATGGGGTTGTTCTCGAACAGCAGCGCCCCTGCTTCGTCCATCCTGCGCTCCTTGAACAGGCCAATCACCTCGGGGATGGGCGTGTGGACAGGACATCCCTTGATCTGGCACATCGCCCGTTTGCACTCGAGGCACCTGTTTGCCTCCTCGACAACATGAATCGCCATGCTCTTCTCCCATCGTTCGCGTCGTGGTCCCAGCTGAGTTCGTTTCAGCGTGCGGTTGTGCTCTAGCATATCGCCTGGTGCGGCCCGTTTATATGAAATGGCCTGCACTTTGCGTGGTTTTGTTCTAGGTGCCATCTGCGGGTCTGTGCGTGAGCCGACAATGAGGTACCGGTACCCGCATTCTTGACGCTCCCTCCACATGCGGCGCCCGTGGTGGCGCCAAGCGCCCGCACTCACATTGCCCACATTCGCCCGCGCGAGAGCGGCGCGTGGTAGTATCTAGCGTGCCGTGCCCGCAGATGGTGCGGCGCTCTGGATCACATGAAACGTAGGAGCTGACCCATATGCCTAAACGAACCGATGCGTACGCGGTGCCCTTCGAGGTGCCCGAGCTTTCCTTTGACGAGGCGGTGTCGCTTGCCGCCGACACGGGCCGCATCTCGGGCGACGCCGGCCCGCTGCTCGAGACGGTCGTCGACATGCTCGACGAGCTCGGGCGTCCCGACGAGCACTACGACTGCCTGCAGATCGCGGGCACGAACGGCAAGACCTCGACGACCCGTTTTGCCGCCGCGATCCTTGCCGGCGAGGGCCTTCGTACCGCGCTCTACACGTCGCCCCAGCTCGTGCGCTACCCGGAGCGCATGGAGATCGACGGGCGCGTGATATCCGACGCCGCGTTCGCCCATGGCGTGTCCGCCGCGGTCGAGGCGGGCCGGCGCATCAACGCGGCGCGCACGGCGGCGGGGCAGCGCGCCTACACGATCACGCCGTTCGACCTGCTGACCGTTGCCGCGTACGTCGTCTTCGCCGAGGCAAGGGTCGATGTCGCGGTGCTCGAGGTGGGCATGGGCGGCCGCTGGGACGCCACGAGCGCGGCCGATCCGGTGGCGGTTGCCATCACGGGCATCGGGCTCGACCACATGCGCATCCTGGGCGATACCTTGGGCGAGATCGCGGCCGAGAAGGCCGCCGTCATCAAGCCTGGGCGCATCGTCGTGCTCGGAGAGGGGACGCACGAGCCGGAGGTGCAGCGCGTGATGGACGAGCGCTGCGAAGCCTGCGGGGTGACGCCGCTCGTCGTGACCCATGAGGTGCGCGAGCTTCCGCGACATGTGGGGGACATGCTCGCCTTCGCCACGGCAACGAGGCGGACGACCTATGAGGTGCGCTTTCCCAAGCCGAGCTACCAGCCTCAAAACGCCGCCTGCGCCATACATCTGGTCGAGGCGTATCTCGGCCGCCAGCTGAGCCCCGCCTCGCTCCAGCTCAGCTTGGAGACCTGCCCCACGCCCGGGCGGTTCGATATCGTGCGGCGTCGGCCCCTTGTCCTCATCGATGCCTGCCACAACCCTCAGAGCTGCGAGAACTTCGTCAGCGCGCTCGATGAGGTCGACGAGGACGTCTCGAAGCGACCGCTGCTGCTCATCGCGGCGCTTTCCGACAAGGACGTCTCCGGCATCGTGCGCACGCTCGTCCCGGCGTTCCCGCGCTTCGCGGTGACGGCGACGGCATCCGACCGCGCGCTTGCTCCCGGTGAGCTTGCGCAGCTTGTCGCCGAGGAGCTCGAGCGGGAGGGGAGAGCGCCTGACGGCCTGCTTTCCGTCTACGACACGGTCGCCGACGCGCTGGACGCGCTCACCGAGGCGGGAGAGCCCCTTGTCGCTGCCGGGACCATCACGCTTGCCGGAGAGGTTGCCGGGCTGTTGCGGAGTTGATAGGCTGAGGCGTCTCGAGGCGACCTGCGGCCGTGTTGTGCGGGGGCGGGTCGCCTTGGGGCGCACTGGGGACGCTGGGTTTGCTAGGGCATCTCGATTAACCCAAAGCAGGTTCATTATTCGGCATGATTTTTCTTACAGCTTGATCAGCAACATTGTTAATCGGAGTGCTGTGCCGGCGATTTCGCTTGGGAATAGGACATGGCGTCGGCAGCTGCAGGTCGAGTGCGGGAAGACAACAGTTCCGCTTATCCAGTCGCGGGGAAACCGCCCGAAAGACGATATGAGAAAGCCATTGAGGGGAAAGCCTCCCCGCGGCATACAGGGTCGCGGGCTGGGCGGGAACAATGGCGTTGTATCGTCACCTCGCGGTACCCGCCGTACCGCACGCATGGGAGGAGGCTCCCCATGACCCATGTTACCTCCATCGGGCTCGACGTACACGCGCGCTCCGTGTCGGCATGCGCCTTCGACCCGTTCACCGGCGAGGTGGTGCAGAGGTCCTTCGGGACCGACGCCGGCGAGATCGCCGCCTGGATCAAGGGGTTCGAGGAGCCCAAGGCGGTCTACGAGAGCGGGCCGACCGGCTCCGCCCTCTGCCGCCAGCTCAGGGCGCTGGGCGTCGACTGCGCCGTCGGCGCGGTGTCGAGGATGCAGAAGCCCGCCGCGGAGAAGAGGCGCAAGAACGACAGGCGCGACGCGGCGTTCCTGGCCCGCCTGCTCGCCACGCGCAACGTCGTCGAGGTGTGGGTGCCGCCCGTCGAGGCGGAGGCCGCCCGAGACCTGTCGCGGGCGCTCGACGACGCGCGCGAGGACCTGCAGCGCGCACGGCAGCGGCTCTCCAAGTTCCTGCTGCGGCGCGGCCACGTCTTCGACGAGACCGACGCGCTCGGCCGCAGGCGCGGCGCCTGGACGCGCGCGTTCTGGCGCTGGGCCGAGGGGCTCAGGCCAGCCGAGCCCGCCGCGGCCTCCGCGTTCGACCACTACGTGACGTGCGTGCGCTGCGCGGAGTCCGACAAGCGCGCCCTCGAGAGGCGGGTGGTCGAGGAGGCCCGCTCCGAGCGGTGGCGCCCCGTGGTGGAGGCGCTCTCGTGCATCAAGGGCGTCGACGCCGTCACCGCCTTCTGCCTGGCCGCCGAGGCGGGCTGCTTCAGCAGGTTCCCGACCGCCGGGGCGTACGCGTCGTGGCTCGGCCTCACGCCGTCCGAGCGCTCCAGCGGCGAGAAGGAGGCGACCGGCGGCATCACCAAGACCGGCAACTCGGCCTCCAGGCGCGCGCTCGTCGAGGCGGCGTGGCACTACGCGTCGTGCTCGCCGAGGCCCAAGGCGGCCCCCGCCGGCCACGAGGTGCCCCCGCGGATCAAGGGCAGGGCCGACGACTGATACCGTCAACCTACTTTTCACCATCTGCGCAAACGGATCGGCGCCGATCGCGCTAACGTACTTTCACCGGTTCCGCCAGCGCTTTTCCACCGTTTTCGGCTATTCGGTGCCCCTCCTCTCGCGCGGCAGGTCCTTCAGCCGGTAGGACCTGCCCGTGATCTTGATGACGTGGCAGTGGTGGCAGACGCGGTCCGCGATCGCGCTCGCCGCCACGTCGTCCCCGAACACCTTCCCCCAGCCGCCGATGCCGACGTTGGTGGTGATGATCGTCGAGCGCTGCTCGTAGCGCGTCGAGATGAGCTGGAAGAGCAGGTCGGCCCCGCCCTCGCCTATGTCGAGGTATCCCAGCTCGTCGATGACGAGCAGCTTCGAGTGCGCGTAGTACTTGAGGCGCTTCTTGAGGATCCCGCGGGCCTGCGCGTCCTGGAGGTCCTCGACGAGCCTGGCGCAGTCCATGAACCTCACCTCGCGCCCCGCCCGCACGGCCTCGATGCCGATGGCCACGGCGAGGTGGGTCTTGCCCACGCCCGGGCTGCCGACGAGCAGCGCGTTCTCGGCGCGCTCTATGAACCTGAATCTGAATCTCCCCCGTTTCCGTTGACACATCGAGTTCCGTTTGGGCATGATGCCGTAAACGGGGAAAGGGGGCATGGGATGGGACATCCGTCGCCCAAGTATTCGGCAGA
>NZ_NFJE01000015.1:0-47196 GCF_002159695.1 Collinsella sp. An271
AGCTCAATGGTAGAGCCCGCGGCTGTTAACCGCGTTGTTGTAGGTTCGAGTCCTACTCGAGGAGCCAGAATCCAACGCCCCGTCAGCCCAGCTGGCGGGGTTTTTCTTTACCGCACCACCATGCAAGCAGGGGGACGTACCTTCCGCTTGCATTTCTGCAAGCGGAAGGTACGTCCCCCTGTTTGCACTAAAAAGCCCCCGGGTTGCGGGGGCTTTTCTGCTAGCTTTCGATGTAGTCCTTGAGCTTGCTCGAACGGCTCGGGTGGCGAAGCTTGGCCAGCGTCTTGGACTCGATCTGGCGAATGCGCTCGCGCGTGACACCGAACTCGCGCCCGACCTCCTCGAGCGTGCGCGGATGGCCGTCGACGAGACCGAAGCGCAGTTCGATGACCTTGCGCTCGCGATCGGCAAGCGAGTCGAGCACCTGGGTGAGCTGCTCCTGAAGCATGGAGAAGCTCGCGGCATCGGGCGGAACCTCGGCGTTGGAGTCCTCGATGAAGTCGCCCAGCTGGGAATCCTCTTCCTCACCGATAGGCGTCTCGAGCGAGACAGGCTCCTGGGAGATCTTCTGGATCTCGCGCACGCGATCGGCGCTCATGTCCATCTCGGCGCCGATCTCCTCCGGCGTCGGGTCGCGGCCCAGGTCCTGCAGCAGCTGGCGCTGCACGCGGACGAGCTTGTTGATGGTCTCGACCATATGGACCGGGATGCGGATCGTGCGGGCCTGGTCCGCGATGGCGCGCGTGATCGCCTGGCGGATCCACCACGTCGCATAGGTGGAGAACTTGAAGCCCTTCTCGTAGTCGAACTTCTCTACCGCGCGGATCAGACCGAGGTTGCCCTCCTGGATGAGGTCGAGGAAGAGCATGCCGCGGCCCACGTAGCGCTTGGCGATGGAGACGACCAGGCGAAGGTTCGCCGAGATCAACGCCTGCTTTGCCTCCAGGCCCACCTGCTCGACGCGGGTCAGGCGGCGCATCTCGGCGCGCGTCAGCTCGATCTCGCCCGCCTCGGCGGCCTCGAGCTTGTTGGTGGCGTCCAGGCCGGCCTCGATCTTCATGGCCAGGTCGACCTCGTCTGCGGCGGTCAGCAGGTCAACCTTGCCGATCTCCTTCAGGTACATGCGGACCGGGTCGCCGGTGAGCATGACGGTGGACGCGTCGATGCCGCGCGCGCGGGAGCGGGAACGCGAGGTGCGGACGCGCGACTTGCGCTTGGTCCGCGCCGAGGCCATCTCGGCGTCGGCGTTCTTGGCTACCTTGATCTCATGGTCCTCAATGCTCTCGTCGCCCAGCTCGTCGTCATCCAGCACATCGGAGTCGCCGATATCGAGGGACGTATCGTCATCGTCCCCGCTGGCGGAAATGACTTCGATGCCATGGTCGCGCAGGCTACGGTAGACGGAGTTCAGCTGTGCATCGGACACATCGACATCTTTGAGCGCGATCTGGATATCGTCTTCGGTGACTGAACCGGACCTTGAGCCTTGGTCCAGAAGCTTATCGAGGTACGAATTGAGATCGGCACTCGTGCTTTCGGTCTTCTTTGGCACAGATTCTCCCTTCATGACACAGGACTCTCAACTTTAGCACAACGTTCTATACCCGCCTAGCCGAATATCGTGCATCCGTCAAGTATTTTACGGATATACGGCATACGGCACGCAGGCTGAAGGCGGACGGGTTCATGCGATCACGACCCGAGGGTTCGGAACGGGTCGGCAACGCCCTCGACGGCGCGTTCGAGCTCGCGCACGCGCGCCGCGTCCTGCGTGGCCTTGATGGTCATGTCGCGCCGCTCCTCCGCGCTCAGGGTGCGGTCTGTTCGCAGGCGGGCCTGAGCGGCGCGCATGCGGCGGCGAATCGTGTAGAGCTCGAGCGTGTCGAGCAGAAACTCGATGTTCGTCTCGGTGGGGTGGGCGCTCGTCGCGTCGATCGTTCCCGCGCTCACCAGCTTTGACGCCTCGGGGCAGACGCTGCGCACCGAGCTCATCACCTCGGGAACCGGCGTCCCCTCGGGGGTCGCGAGCACCGCCCACGCGATCGTCTCGTTGCGCGGGTCGATCCACGAAATCTCGGTGATGCGGTCGGCAAACGCGCGAAAGCTGTCGGGGTAGCTCGCGAGCAGGCAGACGAGTTCGCGCTCGCCCGCAAGCGAGCGGCGCTCGAGCTCGGTCAGGGCCGCCGCGGGCTGCGACGGCGCCGCGGGCGCGAAGGACGCGGGCGCCGCCTGGGCCTCGACGGGCACGTAGTCGTAGGGCTCCTCCTCGACGGGAGCGCCCTCCCATGCGTCCATGGCCTCAGGCGCCGGCGCGACCGGACGCGCGTCTCCCCCGCGACGGTCCGATACCACCCGCTGGGCGCGCTCGCGGTTGCGCTCGCGCGTCTTGGCGTTCTGCTCCTCCTGGGCGACCTGGCGGAACACCTTGGTCGCCGACTGGCGCACCATGTCCACGTCGGCCCCCAGGCGGTCTGCGATCTGCATGTAGTACGTGTCGATCATGTAGCTGTCGCGCAGCGGGTAGATGAGCCGGCACGCGTCCTCGAGCGCACGTGCCCGCCCGCCGGGCGTCGACACGTCGCTGCGGTCCTCGAGCTTGCGGAACACGAAGTCCATGAGCGGCTCGGCGGCATCGAGGAGCGCGCGCAACTCCTCCCCTCCCCGGTCGCGCAGGAAGTCAGCCGGATCCAGGTCGTCGGGCAAGATGACGCAGCGCAGGTCAACCGAGCCGGTCTCGACGAACTGGATGGCGCGCTCGGCCGCCTTCTGGCCGGCCGCGTCGCCGTCGAACAGGTAGACGATGCGCTTGGCAAAGCGGGTCAGCGTCTTGACGTGGTGCTCGGTGAGCGCCGTGCCGAGCGTCGCGACGACGTTTTTGATCCCCGCCTCCCAGCACGCGATCGCATCGGTATAGCCCTCGACCACGATCGCCTCGTTGGCCGCGACGATATGCTCCTTGGCCCAGTTGAAGCCGTAGAGGTTGCGCTTCTTATGGAAGACTGGGGTCTCCGCGGTGTTGAGGTATTTCGGCTCGCCCGCACCCATGATGCGTCCGCCGAACGCGATGCAGCGCCCCTGCTCGTCGAAGATGGGGAACATCACGCGCTCGTAGAAGCGGTCCGCGAGATTGCCCCGGTCGCGCCTGATCGCCACGTTGGCGTCGACCATCTCGCGCGGGGTGAAACCCTTGGACGAGAGGTGGGCGACGAGCGTCCCGCGCCCCGGGGCGAAGCCCAGCCGGTAGCGCTGGCAGATATCGGAGCCCAGGCCGCGCGAGGCGAAGTAGGTGCGGCCGCGCCCGTCCTTGCCGCGCATGAGCATGGTGTGGTAGAACGCGCACGTCTCCTCGCACACGTCGATGATGCGGGTGCGCTTGGTGCCGCGGCGCGCCGTGGGCGCGTCGTCGGCGATCTCGATGCCGGCCCGATCGGCAAGGTAGCGGATGGCATCGGGAAACGTGAGGTTCTCGCGCTTCATGACGTAGCTGAAGACGTCGCCGCCCTCGCCGCACCCGAAGCAGTGCCACACCTGCGTCGCGGGGATGATGTGGAACGACGGGGTCTTCTCGCCATGAAAGGGGCAGCAGCCCCAAAACTCCTGGCCGCGGGGGCGGAGCTCGACGGTCTCCTGGACCAGCTGCACCAGGTCGGTCGCCGCGCGCACGCGCTCGCGGTCCTCATCGGAGATCATGCGATACACACCCCGCTTTCACCGTATTCGTCCCGGATATCTTGGATATTACCCATCACGGTGTCGATCAGCTCGCGCTCGGAGCCAAAAACCCGCGAGTCGCGCAGGCGGCGGCAGAAGGCGAGCGAGACGGCCGAGCCGCGCACGTCGCCCGAGAAGCCGATCAGGTTCGCCTCCAGCTTCGAGGCGCCGGGGAGCCCAGCGAAGGTCGGCGGGATGCCGACGTTCACCGCGGCGGGCCACACGACGCCGTCGAGCTCGGCCAAGCAGGCGTACACGCCGTCCTTAGGCCACACGAGCCCTGCGGGAACGGCGATGTTCGCCGTCGGGAACCCCATGCCGGTGCCCTGGCCGCGACCCGAGCCGACCGTGCCGCGCATCATGAAGCGGCGCCCCAGCTCGGCGCGCGCGTCCTCGACGAGCCCCTCGGCCAGCAGCGCGCGGATGCGCGTCGCCGTGACCGCGGAGCCGTCGGCGAGCACCAGGCTGTGGCCGGTGACCTCGATGCCGCGCGCAGCGCCCCACGTCCGCATGACCTCCACCGTCGAGGCGCCCCCGCGCCCCAGGCGAAAGTCGCAGCCCACGTGCACGGCGCGCACGTCCATGACGGGCGACAGCACGTCAGAGAAGAAGGCGACGTGGTCGAGCGCCGCGAGCTCGCGCGTGAACGGCACCACGACGACGGCATCGACCCCACTGGCGCGAAGCGCAAAGAGCCGGTCCTCTCGGAGCATGAGCTTCGGGGCCGGACCCGGCCCCACGATGCAATCGGGATCGGGGTCGAAGGTGACCGCGCAGGCGCGCATCCCGCGCGCGCGGGCGTCGGCGATGGTGCGGGCGATGAGCTTCTGATGCCCGATGTGGAACCCGTCGAACGCCCCGATGGCGATGACGGCGTCGCCGAGCGGCTCCGCGGCGCCGTCATCGAACCTAATGAGGGCCGCAGGCCCGTCCTCGCGCAGGAAGTCGCGGCGCAGCTCGCGCACCTCCGGCATCATGGGCGCACCCCACATATGGGCTGCGGAAAGACGTCGGACATCGCGATGCGCCCCGCCTCGATGCGGCCGAGCGCCCGCAGGGCGCCGCCGTTCACGAGCGCGACCGTGTCGCCCTCGCCCACCGCCCTGTCGGCCGTCGCCATCAGGCCGCCGGGCAGCTTCCTGCCGCAGGCGATGTCGTCGAGATGGCGCCCCTCGACCGCGATGGCGGGCACGCCGAGGACCTCCACGGGGTCGAGCATCTTCGCGCGCGCCGTCTCGGGCGACAGGTCGTCGAGCGACACGCACGAGGCGAGCGTGACCGAACCCGACGCCGTGCGGCGCAGCGACGAGACGTGGGCGGCGGCATCGAGCATGCGGCCCAGGTCGCGCGCCAGGGCGCGGATGTAGGTCCCCTTGCTGACGGTGTAGGCGACGGTCCACACGGGCGCGCCGTCGACCTCGCTCACCGAGATCAAGGTGGCGGCGCGCACCTCGATGGGCCGCGCCGGGAGCTCGACGGCGTCGCCCGCGCGGGCCCGCTTGTAGGAGCGAACCCCTCCCACCGAGATGGCGGAGAAGGCGGGGGGCACCTGCATCTGCGGACCGACGGTGGAGGCGAGCGCGCGTGCGGCCGCGGCGGCATCGAACAGCTCCGCGGCGGGCTCGACGGTCCGCGTCGGCTCCCCCTCGGCGTCGTCGGTATTGGTCTCGAAGCCGAACGTCACGTCGGCGATATAGCTTTTGGTGTCCTGCGTGATGCGGCCGAGCAGGCGCGTGCCCTGACCGAGCCCCAGCACCATCACGCCCGAGGCGAGCGGGTCGAGGGTGCCGGCATGCCCGATACGGCGCTCAGAAACGGCGCGCCTCGCACGCGCAACGACGTCGTGCGAGGTGCAGCCCTGAGGCTTGTCGACGGCAAGCAGCAGGTTCAAATCGGAAATTGTGCGTTTTGCCATAAACGTCCTGTCACAGCTCGACGTGAAGACCCGCGGCGCTCTCCCCCACCAGCTCGCAGAGCATGGGGAGCGCATCGTTCAGGGTCTCGACGATACTGCCCTCGTAGGTGAAGCCCGCCGCCGCCACGTGACCGCCGCCGCCGAAGCGGGCGGCGATGCCCGAGACGTCCAGATCGCATTTGGAACGCAGGTTGCCGCGCACCCTGTGGCAGCACTCGGTCTCCTTCACGAACAGGCAGACCTCCACGCCGCGCACCGAGCGGACCACGTCAACCAGGCCGTCGCACTCGTCGGCCGTGACCCCGTAGGAGGTCAGGTCGGAGGCGTAGGCGTAGCTGTAGGCGACGCGCCCGTGCGCGACGGTGTGGATGCGACTCATGACGAGCGATTCGAGCTTGAGGTACTCGAGCCGCTGGCTCTGGTAGACCTCGAGCGCGATCAGCGAGGGGTCGGCGCCCGCGTCGACCAGGCGCGCCGCGCAGGCGAATGCGGCGGGGTCGGCGTTCTGGTACTGGAACCGGCCCGTGTCGGTCATGAGGCCGCACAGCAGGCTGGTCGCGGTGGACTTGTTGCAGGGGATGCCCGCCCACGCGAGGAACTCCTCGATGAGCACGGCCGTCGCCGCGGCAGCCGGACGGCGCACGCAGACGTCGGCGAACTCCTCGCGCGCCGGATGGTGGTCGAAGCACACGACGTTGCGGGACCGCTCCACCACCTGGACGGAATCGGCCAGGCGCTCGAGCGTGGGGCTGTCGACGGAGATGAACAGGTCGGGTGCGCACGCCGTGTCGGCGGCGCACACGAACCGTTCCGATCCTGCCATGAACTGGTAGATGCGCGGCACGCAGCCGCGATCGGCCAGCAGGAAGACGACGTCCTTTTTGGGATAGCGCTCGACCAGGGCCATGCCTAAGCCGAGCACCGACCCCAGGGCATCGCCATCGGGCGAGGTGTGGCCCGAGATGGCGATGCACGACGCGTCCTCGATGAACTTGAGGATGCGCTGGTAGTCGTTCACAAGATCAGGCGAAAGCGCCTCCTTGCACATGCCCATCGAGACTCAGGCCTCCTCATCGCTCGCGGGCTGGATGGGATAGCCCTCCTCGTCCTTCTCGACCGCCATGGTGGCCGGGACGTTCTCGAGCGCACGGGCGATGGCCTCCGCCTCGTCGGTGGACTGGTCGATGCGGAAATCGAGCTCGGGTACCGTGCGCCAGTCCAGCGAGCGGGCGAGCAGGCTGCGGATGCGGCCGCGGGCGCTCTCCAGCGCCTCCATGACCTCGCCGTAGCGTTCCCGGTCGCACGAAACGTAGACGCGCGCGTAGGTGCGGTCCACGCTGACCTCGGCGCCCGTGAGGGTCACGAGGTCCAGGCGCGGATCGGAGATCTCGAACAGCAGGATGTAGCCGAGCTTCTCGCGAAGCTGCTCTCCGGTGCGTCGGGTAGCGGCTGTCTGCTTCAACGTGCGCCTCCCTTACTCCGTACGGGCGACCTCGACGACCTTGTACGCCTCGAGGATGTCGCCCACCTTGATGTCCTGGAACTTCTCGATGCCCAGGCCGCACTCGTAGCCGGCCTTGACGCTCTTGACGTCATCCTTGAAGCGGCGCATGGAGGCAAACGAGCCGTCGAACACCACGACGCCGTCGCGGACGACGCGCACGGAGTCGGTGCGCTCGATCTCGCCCTCGGTGACCATGCAGCCGGCGATGAGGCCGACCTTGGGCACGCGGAAGGTCTCGCGGACCTCCGCCTCGCCGGTGCGGACCTCCTCCTCGGTGGGCTTGAGCAGGCCGACGCGGGCGGCGTCGATGTCCTCAATCGCCTTGTAGATGATCGAGTAGGTCTTGATCTGCACGTTCTCCTTCTCGGCCAGGTCGCGCGCCTTGCCCTGCGGGCGGACGCCGAAGCCGATGATGATGGCGTTCGAGGCGGCCGCGAGCACGACGTCGGTCTCGGAGATGGCGCCGACGGCGGAGTGGATGATGTTGATGCGGACCTCGGACTGGTCCATCTTGCCCAGCGCGTCAGCGAGCGCCTCGATGGAGCCCTGGACGTCGGCCTTGACGACAAGGTTGAGCTCGGCGAGCTCGTTCTCGCTCATCTCGGAGAACAGGGTCTCGAGCGTGACGTGCTTGACCTTGTTCTGCTCCTCGATGCGCGCCTTGAGCGAGCGCTGCTCGGCGAGGTCGCGCGCGTCGCGCTCGTCCTCGAAGACGCGGAACTCGTCGCCGGCGGCGGGCACGGAGTTCAGGCCCAGGATCTCGACGGCGTCGGAGGGCTTGGCCTCCTTGACGTTGTTGCCGTGCTGGTCGAGCATGGCGCGCACGCGGCCGTAGCTCATACCCGCGACGAGGGTGTCGCCCACGTGCAGGGTGCCGCGGTTGACGAGCACCGTGGCGACGGGGCCGCGGCCGCGGTCGAGCTTGGCCTCGATGATGTAGCCGGAAGCGAAGGTGTCGGGGTTGGCCTTGAGCTCGAGGACGTCCGCCTGGAGCAGGATGGTCTCGAGCAGGTCGTCGATACCGGTCTTCTGGCGCGCCGACACGTTCACGAACATGTTCTGGCCGCCCCACTCCTCGGGTATGACGCCGTACTCGACGAGCTCCTGGCGCACGCGGTCGGGGTTCGCATCGGGCTTATCGCACTTGTTGACGGCGACGACGATGGGGACGCCGGCTGCCTTGGAGTGGTTGATGGCCTCGACGGTCTGCGGCATGACGCCGTCGTCCGCAGCAACGACCAGCACGACGACGTCGGTGATCTTGGCGCCGCGGGCGCGCATGGCGGTGAACGCCTCGTGGCCCGGGGTGTCGACGAACGTGATCTGGCGCCCGTTGATCATGACCTGGGACGCGCCGATGTGCTGCGTGATGCCGCCGGCCTCGTGGGTCGCGACGCCGGTGTGGCGGATGGCGTCGAGCAGGCTCGTCTTGCCGTGGTCGACGTGGCCCATGACGGTGACCACCGGCGGGCGGGGCTTCAGGTCCTTCGGGTCATCGTAGAAGCTGAAGGTGTTCTCCTCCTCCGGCGTGACGATCTTGATCTGGCGGCCCAGGTCGTCGGCGACGAGCTCGACGAGGTCGTCGGACATGGACTGCGTCATGGTGAGCGGCGTGCCCAGCAGGAACAGGCGCTTGATGATGTCGTTCGGGGAGACGTCCAGGGCCTCTGCGAGCTCCTGGACGGTGACGCCCTGGGAGACACGCACAGCGTCGAGGTCCTCGGGGTTCACGCCCTGGGCGAGCGCCTCCTCGATCTTTTTCTCCTCGCGCATCTGGGCGGCCTCGCGCTCGCGCTTCTCCTTGCGCTTCTTGCGGCGACCGGTCGACTCGCGGCTGGCCTCCTCGACGGCGGCGCGGGCCTCCTCGAGGACGCGCTCGCGGCTGTACTCCTCGGCCTCGCGAGCCATGCGGGAGTAATGGTCGTTATGCTGATCGGCCTGCTGGCCGCCGCGGCGCTTCTTGCCGCCGCGACCGGCCTTCTCGGGAGCGGGGACGTCCATGCCGGCGGGCACGACGGGCGCGCTGTTCGAGCGGCGGCTGCGCGGGGCGCTCGCGGCGCTCTCGGCGGGGGCGCCGCCGCGGCGGTCGGACTTGCGGCCGCGACCGCGCTCGGCGCGCGGGGCGTCGGCGTCGGCCTTCTTCTTGGTCTCGGCCTCCTTCTTCTCCTTCAGCACGACCTCCTGCTGCGCGATCTGGTCGAGCAGCGAGCGGAAGCGCGACCCGGAGTCAGAAGCGGGCACCGCGCGGCGCTTGGCCTCGAGCTCGGCCTGGCGGGCGGCCTCGGCGGCACGCTCGCGCTCAGCGCGCTCGGCCTCTGCGGCGGCGGCGCGGGCGGCCTCCTCGGCGGCCATGGCGGCCTGGGAGAGACGGCGCTCCTCCTCGCGACGGCGCTCGGCCTCGATGCGCTCGGCCTCGGCGGCGGCGGCCTTCTCGGCCTCCTCGCGCTCAGCGGCCTCCTTCTCGGCCTGCTTCTGCGCCTCGATCTCGGCGGCGCGGGCCTCTAGCACCGGCGCGAGCTTCTTTTTCACCATGGAGACATACGCGTCCTCCAGGGCGCTCGACGCGGACTTCGCGGGAATCTTCATCTCCGCGAGATGGTCGAGCAGCTCCTTGGACGTCATTCCAAATTCCTTGGCAAGGCTAGATACGCGTACTTTTGCCATATGCCAAATCACCTACCTCTCGGGCGCCTGGCGCCCTCACAGCAATCCAACGGGTCGATCTCGGGTGCGCCCCGCGACGCGGGCGGGACGCGCTACCCGTTAGATGAGGTCCTCGGCATCCTCGATGGCGTCCTCTCCGAACCCTTCGGGATCATGGACGCCGCAGAAGCGAGAACCGGGACGCGCCTGGTTGCGGCAGCGCACGCCGTCGGAGCTCACGTACGCGCAGCGCTCGGGCTCCTCGTCGGAGAGCAGGTCCTCCGCCGGCTCGGGAGCGACCGGGACGTTGCGCAGGATGTCGGCGGCGAGCGACTCGCTCTTGATGTCGATGTGCCAGCCCGTGAGGCGGGCGGCGAGACGGGCGTTTTGGCCCTCCTTGCCGATCGCGAGCGAGAGCTGGTCGTCGGGCACGATGACGCCGGCGTAGTTCTTCTCCTCGTCGATGAGCACGCGCGTCACCTTCGCGGGCGACAGGGCGTTGCCGACGTAGACGGCGGGATCCTCGTCCCACAGGATGACGTCGACGCGCTCGCCGCGCAGCTCGGACACGACGGTGCGCACGCGGCTGCCCTTGGGGCCGACGCAGGCGCCCACCGGGTCCAGGCGGTCGTCAAGCGAGCGGACCGCGACCTTGGAGCGCTGGCCCGGCTCACGCGCGATGGACATGACCTCGACGGTGCCCTCGTAGATCTCGGGGACCTCGAGCTCGAACAGGCGACGGATGAGCGCCGGGTGCGTGCGGGAGATGACGATCGGCGGACGGGAGTGCTCGCCGCGCACGGGCTGCACGGTCGAGTTCGGGTCGCGCACGTCGATGATGACGGCCTTGATGCGCTGGTTGTGCATGTAGCGCTCGCCCATGGGGCGCTCGTTGCGCTCATTCTCGTAGCGGCGCTGGTCGAAGTGCGGCAGCTCGGCCTCGACGCCCTCGCGGATCTTCACGATGGTGAAGTCGGGGGTGGACTGCAGCACGGTGCCGGTGATGATGTCGCCGATGCGCGACGAGAACTCCTCGTAGATCTGCTCGCGGGCGGAGTTGCGCACAATGGCGTTGATCTCGGCCTTGGCGTGCTGCGCCGCGATGCGCGAGGTGTCCTTGGGCGTGACGTCGATCTCCTCGAACTCGGTGTAGTTGCCCTCTTCGTCCATGGAGTCGTCGATGGGGATGAGCTTGTAGACGTAGATCTTGCCCGTGGAGCGGTCGATGGTGACCTTGGCGCCCCAGTCGAGGTGGAGGATCTCGGCGTAGCTCTTGGCCAGCGACTGCTCCAAGCGGTCGATGAGGTAGAGCTGATCGATATGCTTCTCCTGGCACAGCGCCATGAGCGCTTCCATCATCTCCGATGCCATTACTTATCACCCTTTCCGCCCTTGAAGTCATACACCGGCTTCAAGGCACACTTCTTCACGTCTCCATGGGGAATCGAAACCTGCTCGCCATCCTCGAGCTCGAGCGTCACCGCCTGCTCGTCGGTCGCCGCGATGGTCCCCTTGAACTTGCGGCGGCCCTCCGTGGCCGTGGTCACGAGCTCGACCGCGCTTCCGATGTAGCGCTCGAAATCGGACGGTCGACGCAGCGGGCGCGCCATACCGGGGCTCGAGACCTCCAGGGTGTAGGAACCCGAGATGGGATCGAGCTTCTCCACGGCATCGCTCACCCATGCGTTCTGCGCAGTGACCTCATCGAGCGAAATGCCCTCGCCGTCCAGGCGGTCGATGCGAACGCGCACGCACGGCGCCTTGGTGGCCCCGACGATCTCGACGTCGACGATGTCGATGCCGTGCTCGGGCGCGACCGCCTCGAGCGCGTCGATGATGTCCTGCTCCAGCTTGCTCTTGACCATGCAACACCTCCCCATACAGAAAAAAGAAGCGCGGGCGAACCCGCACTCCTTTTTCATTACAGCTTCAATTGCCGCCCAAGCATATCATAAGCTGGCCAAATGTGCGCAAATGCCCGCTGAGCGGCAGTTTTTGCGCCGATTTCCTCCGCAAATTGCACACATAACGACTCGGCGAACGGCGGTTTTCCGGCGTGATGGCGACGAAAAAAGCCCCGCTCTGACGAGCGGGGCTCGAGGGGAGTCATCTGCACGATGACGGTCTTCTACTCCTCCAGGTAGGCGGACGGAGCCGCTGGCACGCCGCGCTTCCACTCGATGGCGTTCACGACGAAGAACACCACGACGGAGACGAAGCAGCCGAACACGACGGGCAGGATGCCGAACAGGAAGTCGCCGCCGGACAGGAACTGCCAGAACAAAAAGCCGATGGTACCGCCGACCAACGAGATGATGCCAGAGTTCTTCGTGGCGTTCTTGACCACGAGGCCCAGGCCGTAGGCCGCAAACGGGCCGGCGCAGCGGATGCCGAAGGCGAACGTGTTCATCGTCACGATCGGGACGCCGAACATCGAGATGCCGATGGCGATGAGGGCGAACACGACGTTGCACGCGCGGGTGTAGAACACCTTCTGCTTATCAGTGAGCTCGCGGCCGCCGAACTTGAGGTACAGGTCGTTCATGATGATGGTCGACATGCACAGCAGGTTGGAGTCGGCAGACGACATCGTGGCGCAGATGATGGCCGCACAGACGATGCCCGCCACGAACTCGGGCGCATGCGAGGTCGTGACCTCGAGCATGGCGTTGGCGCCCTCATTCGGAAGACCGGGCATGGTGGCCGCGGCGCACAGGCCGAGCAGCGTCGGGAAGAAGGCCATGGCGGCCATCAGGACGGCGGACAGCCAAGCGGCGTGCGTGGCGGTCTTCTCGTCCTTGGCGGACTCGAAGCGGGAGACCATCTCGGGACCGGCGAGGAACGTGCAGAAGTAGTTGAATATGTATCCGATGATCGTCACGACGCCGATGGTCGTGAAGTCGAGCTGAGCCGGAGGCAGCGCGGAGGAGACGGCCTCCCAGCCGCCGCAGCCCTCGATGACGAACGGCGTCGCGATGGCGAGGCCGACGAGGATGACGCAGAACTGGATGAGGTCCGCCACCTGGTCGGCGACCATGCCGCCGAACGTGGTGTAGAAGATCACGACGAAGCCGGCGGCGACAAGCGCCACGTTCGTGGGGATGCCGAGCAGCGTGGACACGACGCTGCCGGCAGCGGCGATCTGCGAGGAGGTCAGGCAGAACAGCGAGAGCACGGACAGCACGGCGGTGATGGAGCTCGACACGTTGCCGAAGCGACGGCCGACGACCTCGGGGATGGTGACGGCCATGGTCTTGCGGATCTTCGGCGCGAAGTACGCGAGCGGGATCATCGCGATCGACGCCGCGAGCACGTACCAGACGGCGCTGATGCCCCACTCACCGTACGCGCGCTGCGCGAGACCGGTCGTCGAGCCGCCGCCGATGTTGTTCGCGGACAGCGAGAATGCGACGAAGAACAGGCCCATTCGGCGGCCTGCGACCATGTAGTCCTCGCTGTTCTTGATGTTGAGCTTGCCGACGATGAAGCCGATGCCCAACATGACAACCAGGTACACCACCACAATTACCAGTGCTTGTGTTTGCAGGTGCATGTTTGTCCCTTCTCTCCCCTTTTCCAAATCGGACAACTTCTGGAGCAATAAAAGTTTATTGGACCAGATGAGAAAAGAATATCACGCACGCTTCGCGGCCCTTGAGCTGGACCGCGAATTTAACTGTTAACTTATGCGAACGGTAGGAAATGGCAGGCGAATAGTCTGGAAGGCTAACGGACTTTCCGTTTTGGTCGTATGAGACAAAACCGGCCCACCCTATGCATATCGGGGACATGCAAATTTGGGGACGTACCTTCCGCATGCACAAGTGCATGCGGAAGGTACGTCCCCAAATTTGCATGGAGCGGGCCGAGCCGGCATAAAAAAAGCGCCCCGCCGATGGCGGGGCGCTCACTGGAGGTGCTATTTCACCACGAGGTTCACGAGCTTGCCGGGCACGCAGATCGCCTTGACGATCTGTTTGCCCTCGAGCCACTTGCCGGCGACGGCGACGGCTGCCTCCTGCATCTGCTCGGTCGTAGCGTTCGTCGGGACCATGGCGTGGGCGCGCATCTTGCCGAGCACCTGGACCGCGATTTCGACCTCGTCCTCGACCGTCTCGGCGAGGTCGAACTCCGGCCAGCTCGCCGTGTACGCGTAGCTGTCGTGGCCGAGCGCCGCGTGCCACAGCTCGTCTGCCCAGAACGGGCAGATCGGCGCCATGACCGACACGATGTCGGTCGCGACCAGCTGGCTCAACGCCCCGTCGAGCTCCTCGCCCGCGTTGATGTAGGCGCTGGCGGCGTTCACGAGCTCCATGATCGCGGAGATGGCGGTGTTGAACTGCTGGCGGTCGAAGTCCTCCGTGCACTTGGCGATCGTGCGGTGGCGCTCACGGTAGAGCTTCATGGCTGCGGGGCTGAGCACACCCTTGTCCAGCTTCGCAGAAGCGTCCGCGGCGTTGGCGAGGGTCCACACGATGCGCCACGCGCGCTTGAGGAAGCGGTTCGCGCCGGCGACGGCGTCGGGATCCCAGTCGAAATCCTTCTCGGGCGGGGCGATGAACAGGATGGCGAGGCGCATGGTGTCGGCGCCGTAGGGCTCGATGACGCTCGAGGGGGGCACCACGTTGCCCTTGGACTTGGACATGGTCTCGCCGTTCTCGTCTTTCACCATGCCCTGGCACAGCAGGTTGGTGAACGGCTCGTCCACGTCGAGCATGCCCATATCGCGCAGCGCCTTGGTGAAGAAGCGCGAGTAGAGCAGGTGCAGGATCGCGTGCTCGATGCCGCCGATGTAGTTATCGACCGGCATCCAGCGGTCCGCCGCCTCCTTGGAGAACGGCAGCTCCTCGTTATGCGGGTCGCAATAGCGCAGGTAATACCAGCTGGAGCACGTGAAGGTGTCCATGGTGTCGGTCTCGCGGCGCGCCGGGCGGCCGCAAACCGGGCAGGTGGTCTCGTAGAACTCGGCGCACTCGGCAAGGGTCTCGCCCGCACCGAGGTCGAGGTTGTCCGGCAGCATGACGGGCAGTTGGTCCTCGGGAACCGGAACGATGCCGCAGTGCTCGCAGTGGATGGCCGGGATGGGGTTGCCCCAGTAGCGCTGGCGGGAGATCAGCCAGTCGCGCAGGCGGAACTCGACCTTGCGGCGGCCGGTGCCGGCGGCCTCGAGGTCGGCCACGATCGCGGCCTCGCCCTCGGAGTGCTTGCCTCCGCGCATGCCGGTGTACTTTCCGGACTGGACGAGCGTGCCCTCGGCGGCGTGCGCGCAGTCCCAGTCGACGGTCTCGGCATGATAGGTGTCGATGGACTCGCCGGACTCCTCAAGCGCGGCAAGCTCGTCGTCCATAAGGATGATCGGCACGATGGGCAGGTCGTACTTGCGGGCGAACTCGAAGTCGCGCTGGTCGCCGCAGGGCACCGCCATGACGGCGCCGGTGCCGTAGTCGGCAACCACGTAGTCGGCCACCCACACGGGGACCTTGGCGCCCGACACGGGGTTCACCACGTAGCGGCCCGTGAAGGCGCCGTGCTTCTCGAGGGTACCCTGGGCGCGCTCGACCGCGGAGATCTTCTTCGCGCCCTCGACGATCGCCATGACGTCGTGCTCGTACTCGGTGCCTGCGACCAGGTCGTGCAGGCCCTCGTACTCGGGAGCGAGCAGGAAGAACGTGCAGCCGAACAGCGTGTCGGCACGCGTCGTGAAGACGGTGATCTTGCCCTCGTCGCCGCAGATGGGCTCGCCGTCGGCGTCGCACAGGGTGAAATCGACCTCGGCGCCCTCGGAGCGGCCGATCCAGTTGGCCTGCATCTGCTTGACGCGCTCGGGCCAGCCGGGCAGCTTCTCGAGGTCGTCGAGCAGCTCCTGCGCGTAGTCGGTGATCTTGAAGTACCACTGCTCGAGGTCGCGCTTCTCGGGCTCGGAGCCGCAGCGCCAGCACTTGCCCTCGGTCACCTGCTCGTTGGCGAGAACCGTCTTGCAGGTGGGGCACCAGTTGACCGGGCTCTTCTTGCGGTAGACGAGGCCGCGCTCCCACATCTTCTCGAAGATCCACTGGCCCCAACGATAGTAATCGGGGCTGCACGTCTTAACCAGACGATCCATATCGTAGGAGAAGCCCATGCGCTTCATCGTGGCGAGCGCCTGGTCCATGTTCTTGTAGGTCCATGCGCCGGCCTGCGTGTTGTGCTTGATGGCGGCGTTCTCGGCGGGCAGGCCGAACGCGTCGAAGCCGATGGGATGCAGCACGTCGAAGCCGCGCATGCGGGCCTGGCGCGCCATGGCGTCGCCGATGGTGTAGTTGCGCGCGTGGCCCATGTGCAGGTCGCCCGACGGATACGGAAACATCTCAAGCACGTACTTTTTCGGCTTGTTAGGATCGGTGTCCACCGCGAAGACGTTGTCGCGGTCCCACGCCTCGATCCACTTGGTCTCGATCGCCGCGGCGTCGTACGCGGGGATCTCCTTATGGTCGGTGCAGTCGCACATATACGGGCTCCTTTACGGCTTGGCGAATCTTCTAAAATACGGGGTCGGCACGATGCCGGCCGCCCATATGGCTAACTCGACAATTCTAGCAAATCGGCCGCATGATGGAGCGTGATCATCGAGGCCACCGATTCACAACGCCACGTGGCGCACCCGCAGCATCTCGCGCGACGCCTTGGAGGCCGCTCCCCTGCAGCATCTTGCGCACGTCACATGGTTCAGCAGGACTGGGTTTTATCAAGTTCGGAAGACGAAAGGGGTACACAGACGGCTTACTATCTCTGAAAAACCGAAGTTTTGAGCGATCGCACACTCAAGTTGACTAAAACGGCATAAACGGACATGGCATTTTTGCAGGTAGACTGCATGCCGCTTCGGATGGTCGATGCGCTTTCAGGGCCTTTGAAAATGTGGTCGCTCATAACCTCGTTTTTTCAGCGACTCTTTCGATTCAAACTACCGGACGCAAGCGCACCCCGGTTGATACACCCCCGCGATTGCCAGAAAAGAATGCGCTGCCACCGAAGCAATCGAGTCGGCCCATACAGCAAGCCGAGGTGATTAGTGCCCATATTTTGGAAGGTCTCGCTCAGTAACCTGGACCCTTGAACACAAACCGCTTCCATAAGTCATCCTGACGAAAGCGAAATCGAGCGAGCTGCATCCTTCCCTCCTCGCTCTCGCGAGATACGCGCAAGGTTGGACGTGCAGCGAGTTTCAGCACACGACGAGCCCGCTCCCCCATGAGTACCAGATAATCGAAATCTTCGAGATCCGATGTGGTAATCGAATAATGAACGATCGAATCGACCGTGGCAATCGCATTCGCTCGACGACGGTCATCAAGCAGCTTGGCGTCCCCTTCGTGAACCGAGACGCTATCGTAATCAAATGCAACGTCCCGCCGAGCACCGGACTTACTCACCGAGGTCAGCAGGATATCGGGATAGCGCTCTTCGCTCTGAGGTTTACCGAATAGATCGCGTCCCGTAAATACTTTGATACAGGGATTTAGTCTAACAGTTCCCAGCTTCATCCCACCGAGGGCTGGGGGAAGCCCGTAGAACATGGCAAGCCCCGATTCCTTGGGAGATCGGGAATGCTCGAGCACGTAGGGCAATGCGATTCTTGCTTTTCGTGCCCCGTATAACGAACCCGCGCGCTCGAGAAATCGTTCGATGCGGGAAACCGATGTCAGTGGTACATCAGGACAAGATCTGGTAACGATGCCGCCGGCTCCCAACGGCTCAATTCGATAATCGGAACACAATGCCATGCCCGCATAGATAGCACCAAGCTTGTCTGATGTGGCCGCCATGTGCACGAACGTGAGCTCAGGGTTTGTGATATAGAGGGAAAGGTCGTCTATACCACTAGGTATCCCGATGAGCGAACCCTGGGGTAACGAATCGCGACATACATGGGCGTATACCCTCTTGCCCCTCCTGCGCAGCAGCGGATCATCGGTCAAGAAATCCAAAGGGATATCCTCAAGATCGAGGAACCATTGCAGTTTGCGAATGACCTCATCGCTCGGAATGCTTGCATGGGCCAGGGATGCGCGCAGCGATCGAGAGCCGATTTCTCTCGGATTCTTATGGCGCATGTACCATTTTGTAGCCGCAGTATGTCCAAGTACGCATTTCATGCTGCGAGCATATCATATTGGCATAGTACATACAATATATGTATCTCAGAATATTTGCTACGGCAGGAACCCTACGACAGGAACTCATTCAGAAGAAAGGTGGTTGCGGCCAAGAGGGTCACTGAAAAAACGGGGATTTGAGTGCCCGCGCATTCAAGTGGATCAAAACGGCACAAACGGACATGATCTTTATGCAGGTAGACTGCATGCCGCCTCCGGTGGTCGATGCGCTTTCAGGGCCTTTGAACCTATAGGCACTCATACCCTCGTTTTTTCAGAGACCCTCTAGGCCGCAACTACCTCTGAAGACAACGACGCGCCTTGCGCGACTTTCCGCACAAGGGCGCGTCGTAAGAAACGACCTATCCGTGAAAGCGAATCCCGAAGGAAAGGCCCACCGAGGCTTAGTTGTAGCTCACCGTCTGCTGGGAGTCCTTCACGACGACGTCGTGCGCGCCGCCCTCGACGATGGAGGTGGAGGAGACGAGCGTGAGGCGCGCCTTGTCCTGGAGCTCCTTGATGGTGAGCGCACCGCAGTTGCACATGGTGGACTTGATCTTGTACAGCGTGGCGTTCACGCCGTCCTTGAGGGAGCCGGCGTAGGGCACGTAGGAGTCGACGCCCTCGACGAACGCGAGCTTCTGCGCGCCACCCAGATCGTAGCGCTGCCAGTTGCGGGCGCGCGCGGAGCCCTCGCCCCAGTACTCCTTCATGTACTGGCCGTTGACGTTGACGCGCTCGGTCGGGCTTTCGTCGAAGCGGGCGAAGTAGCGGCCGAGCATCATGAAGTCGGCGCCCATGGCGAGCGCGAGCGTCATGTGGTAGTCGTAGACGATGCCGCCGTCAGAGCACACCGGGACGTAGATGCCGGTCTCCTCGAAGTACTCGTCGCGCGCGCGGCACACGTCGATGAGCGCGGTGGCCTGGCCGCGGCCGATGCCCTTGGTCTCGCGGGTGATGCAGATGGAGCCGCCGCCGATACCAACCTTCACGAAGTCGGCGCCGCAGTCGGCCAGGAAACGGAAGCCGTCGGCATCGACGACGTTGCCGGCGCCCACGCGCACGGACTCACCGTAGTTGGCGCGGATCCACTCGATAGTGCGCTTCTGCCACTCGGAGAAGCCCTCGGAGGAGTCGATGCACAGCACGTCGGCACCGGCCTCGACCAGCAGCGGCACGCGGGTGGCATAGTCGCGCGTGTTGATGCCCGCGCCGACCATGTAGCGCTTGTTGGCGTCGAGCATCTCGTTGGGGTTGGACTTGTGGCTGTCGTAGTCCTTGCGGAACACGATGCCGACCAGGTGGTCGTTGTCGTCGACGACGGGCAGGGCGTTCAGCTTGTTGTCCCAGATCACGTCGTTGGCCTTCTTGAGGGTGATGTCCTTGTCGCCCACGATGAGCTTCTCGCGCGGGGTCATGAACTCGGAGACCTTCTTGGAGTGGTCGTCGCGACTGGGACGGTAGTCGCGGCTCGTGACGATGCCGAGCAGGCGGCCGCGGGAGCTGCCGTCATCGGTCACGGGCATGGTGGAGTGACCGGTGCGCTCCTTCAGCGCCATGACCTGCTCCATGGTCATGTCGGGCGTGAGGGTGGAGTCGGACTCGACGAAGCCGGCCTTGTGGTCCTTGACCGCCTTGACCATCGCGGCCTCCTGCTCGGGGGTCTGGGAACCGTAGATGAAGCTCAGACCGCCCTCGGTCGCCAGGGCAACGGCCATGTCGGGGCCGGAAACGGACTGCATGATGGCAGAGACCATCGGGGTGTTCAGATTGATCGCAGACTCCTCGCCGCGCTTGAAGCGCACGAGCGGGGTCTTGAGCGAAACGTTTGCAGGGATGCACTCGGAAGACGAGTAACCCGGGACCAACAGATACTCGGAAAATGTATGGGACTCACCGGGGAAGAACATTGCCATAGATACTCCTTCTTTCGAGTAGGGTGCGATCGAGCCTCGCGCACAGCGGCGCGAAAGCCCATGCCGCACGGTTTCGCCGATGAACCGGATGGCGGCCGGTTCGCGGCTATTGTAGAGCAATCTCCGCTGCTACAATGCAATTTGTAGCATCTTCACGCGGATTGTGCTCCGCGAAGAGCAAAATCGCAGCAGGGGCTTTACCCGAGGGGAGCGAGCGATATGGCGATCAAGGCACGGGCGCGTCTCACGTTCGTAAGCGACGACAATCTACCGGGCGCGTTCGGACAGGGCATCGCCCTCCTGATGGACGGCGTCGAGGAGGAGCATTCGCTCAACCGCGCCGCCAAGCGCATGGGCATGGCGTATTCCAAGGCGTGGCGCATCATCAAGGAGGCTGAAGGCCAGCTCGGCTACGAACTGCTCGCCCGCGACGGCGCGCGCGGATCGACCCTGACGCCTGAGGGCAAGCGCGCGCTCGAGGTCTACTGGAGCATCAAGCAGGAAGTGACCGAGATCCTCGAGCGCCGCGTACACGAGCTCGAGCTCGGATAGCGCGACAGCTCGACAGGGCAAACGTCACCCCCGGCAAGGCGTGCCTCGCCGGGGGTGACGTTTGCGTCGTGTAGCTGTCGCGCGGGACGGCTCTCCCCTATCCCAAAAACGCCTTGATGCCGATCAGGATGAGCACGATACCGCCCACAACCTGGGCGCGGGCGCCAAAATGCTCGCCCAGCTTGCGCCCGATGAGCAGCACGGCGAGGCAGCACGCGAACGTCGTCAGCCCGATAGCGCCGCCGTACAGCACGATATCCTTGCCGCTTGCAGCGAACGAGACGCCGACGATGAAGGCGTCGATGGAGGTCGCAACGGCCTCCATGCCGATGGTGGGCCACGTCAGGCGCGAAGAGCTGCAGCTCTCGGGCTCGCGCATCTCGTGCACGGCCTCCCAGACCATCTTGCCGCCGACGAAGCCCAGAATCACCAGCGAGACGATGCCCGCATAGGCTTCGATGAGCGGGGCGACGAGCGTGCCGCCGAAAAAGCCCGCGATGGGCATGCCCATCTGGAACAGCGCGAACGCGACGGGCATAGCGAATTTCTTCGAGCGCGGCATGTCCGGCTCGCACAGAGAGTTTGACAACGTGACGGCCATGGCGTCCATGGCAAGCGCGACGCCCAAAACGAGCGCCTCGACCAGATTGGCGGCAGAAAAGGAATCGACCATGACATCCTCCCCCGATGTTGTGGTCTTGTTGGTTCAGCTATGGAGTTGTGGAGCGGCTCGACCGCGCGCGCATCAGGCGTGGGGAGGATTGCAGTACAAGCGCATGGCCTGCTCGAGGCTGTCGACGATATCGATAGGATCGTCAAGGCCGGCGAACAGGCGGATATAGTGCGATTCGTCTCCGCACAGCGGGGACAGGCGCGTGGCGCGGCCGCCTGCGGGATGGTCGCGATGGGACGCCGCGCACCGCTTGATGAACGTGCCGGCGCACATCCGCTCGGCCAGCTCGAAATCGACCGCCGGGCCGAATCCGTGCATGAGCGTACGCGCCGCGACGTCGTGGTCGGGATGGGACTTGAGCCCCGGATAGCATGTCTGCGGCACCAAGGGATGGGCCGCGAGGTACTCGGCGATGACGCGCGCATGGTCCGTGTGACGCTGCATGCGCTCGCCGAGCGTCTGCAGGCCCTCGCTGATGATGGCGAGGTCGGCATCGTCCACATTGAACACGAGCTGGGAGAACTCCCCTCCCAGGCGCTGCGCGAGCAGGCAGTACGCGCGATGGGCGAGCTCGTCCGTGCGGCGCTTCCTCCCCTTGCCGGAAACGGAGCGCGCGACGGCGATGGCGACCGCCTTGGCATGCAGGGCGCCGCCGGCGACGCGGTCGAGCGCCTCGAGCACGATGTGGGCGCCGAGAGAAAGCGGCTGGCAACCCCATGCGGAGGCCACGGTGTTGTCGACGATGAGGATGGCGCCGGCCTCGCGCGCCGCCTCGGCGAGCACGCGGATGTCGGGGACGCGAAGGCCGCGGCAGCCGATGGAGTTCACGAGCCAGAACAACCGGTCATAGCGGGCGCCCGCGCCGTCGGCGTAGGACGCGTGTCCCTCCTTGGGGCCTCCGGCAGCGGGATGGGCGGACGAGCGGGTCGCGTCGAGGAACGCCTCGGGCGTCTGGTCCATCGCAAACGTCAGGACGCCGTTTCCGAAATGGTGAAGGTACGCATCCGTGAAATCGTTCGCACGGACCACGAGCCGGTCGGACGGGCCGATCAACCCGAGCTTCGCGATAGTCTCGGGGACATGGCGAGCGCGAACGAACCAAGCGGAGCGCGCCCCCTGCAGCGATGCATAGGCCTCGGCGAGCCCCTTGAATGCCTCGGACACGTTCGACCAACCCCCTCCTTACGACGTGTGTCAAGTATACCTGTGGCGATGCGGCCACCCAGTTCAAAACGGCAGATTAATCTTCCGCTACAAGCATTTTTCTTAGCACGAAGGCGGGGCGCCGAGTCCGCCGCCCTGCCCGCAGAAAAGAAAAAGCCGCCGCGAGGCTCCCCCGCGGCGGCTGCCTTTGCGCACTTAGCTGCGGCGCTCGGCGATCTCAGCGCTCACCTGCGCGATGAAGTCCTCGACCGTGGAGGCATGCGTCTCGTTCGTGCGGTCGCGCACGGAGATGTTGCCCGCCTCGGCCTCCTTCTCGCCCAGGATCAGCATATAGGGCACGCGATCGACACCGCGTGCCTCGCGGATCTTGTAGCCGATCTTCTCGTCGCGGTCGTCCACGACCACGCGGATGCCGGCGGCATCGAGCTTCTCGGCGACCGTGCGCGCGTACGCGCGGCTCTTCTCGGACACCGGCAGGACCTTGACCTGAACGGGCGCGAGCCACGTCGGGAACTTGCCCGCATAGTGCTCGATCAGGATGCCGATAAAACGTTCGATGGAACCGAAGCACACGCGATGCAGCATGATCGGGCGCTTCTTGGCGCCGTCGGCGTCGGTGTACTCCAGGTCGAAGTTGATGGGCATCTGGAAGTCGAGCTGCACGGTGCCGCACTGCCAGGTGCGGCCGAGCGAATCCTCCAGATGGAAGTCGATCTTGGGGCCGTAGAAGGCGCCGTCGCCTTCGTTAATCACGTAGTCTTTGCCCAGACGCTCCAACGCCTCGCGCAAACCGGCCTCTGCGCGCTCCCAGTCCTCGTCGGAGCCCATGGAATCCTCGGGACGCGTGGAGAGCTCGAGGTGGTAGGTGAAGCCGAACTTCTGGTACACGGAGTCGATGAGGTTCACCACGCCCACGATCTCGTCGGTCAGCTGGTCGGGGCGCACGAACAGGTGCGCATCGTCCTGGTTGAAGCAGCGCACGCGGAACAGGCCGTGCAGCGCGCCCTTGAGCTCGTGGCGGTGGACCAGGCCGATCTCGCCGGCGCGGATGGGCAACTCGCGATAGCTGTGCGGATGCGACTTGTACACGAGCACACCGCCGGGGCAGTTCATCGGCTTGATGCAGTACTCCTCGTCATCGATGATGGTGGAGTACATGTTGTCCTTGTAGTGGTCCCAGTGGCCGGAGGTCTTCCACAGCTGCTTGTTCATGATGAGCGGCGTGGAGATCTCGACGTAGCCGGCCTTGTGGTGGATCTCGCGCCAGTAGTCGAGCAGCTGGTTTTTCAAGATCATGCCGTTGGGCAGGAAGAACGGGAAGCCGGGGGCCTCGTCGCGCATCATGAAGAGGTCCATCTCGCGGCCGATCTTGCGATGGTCGCGCTTCTTGGCCTCCTCGAGCATGCGCAGGTGCTCGTCGAGCTCCTCCTTGGTGGCGAACGCGGTGCCGTTCACGCGGGTGAGCATCTTGTTGTTCTTGTCGGCCTTCCAGTAGGCGCCGGACACGCCGGTGAGCTTGAACGCCTTGAGGGCCTTCGTGTAGGTGATGTGCGGGCCGACGCACATGTCGATGTACTCGCCCTGCTGGAAGAACGTGATGCGGGCGTCGGCGTCCAGGTCGCCGATGTGCTCGACCTTGTACTTCTCGCCGCGCTCCTCCATGAGCTTGATGGCCTCTTCGCGGGGCAGCTCGAAGGTCGTGAACTTGAGGTTCTCCTTCACGATCTTGCGCATCTCGTCCTCGATGGCGGGCAGATCGTCCTCGGACAGCGTCTTGTCGCCCAGGTCGACGTCGTAGTAGAACCCGTTGTCGGTGGCGGGGCCGTAGGCGAAATCGGCCTCGGGGTACAGGCGCTTGATGGCCTGCGCCATGATGTGGGCGGCGGAGTGGCGGACGACGTGCGTGACCTCGTCTGCAGGCAGCTCGGCTACAGACCCGTCGTTATACAGTGCTTTCATGGGAATCCCCTTTTCGGTTGGTTGGAGCCAAGAAAAAAGCCCGTGCGTCAGACGGTGACGACGAGCGTTATGCGGCGCCTGTCCGTGGCCTGCCGGCCATGCGATGAGACAGACGCCTAGATAGTCTGAGTTCGGGCTATGTGAGCGAAGATTCGCTGCATGGTTTCAAACCTCTCCGTATCTTGGGTGAGACAGTTGTACCACTTGCAGGCCCTCGGGTCTACCGGAGCGGACGTCAGAACCCGAAGCGTTACATAAAATAAGAAAAAGTCCCCCGCCCCCGGCGCTTCTGCGGGACGGCAGTCCGGCGCGCCGCGCATGAAAAAGCCCCCTGCGGGCAGAGGGCTTCATGCTCTACTGGATGTGGGTGCGGCAGTACGGGCAAACCTTCCAATGCGCATCGAGCGGACGATGGCAGCTGGGGCAGACGTTGCGCACCTGCGTGTTGCAGACGGGGCACACCACGAAGTCCTTCTCGATGGGCGCGCCGCACTGCGGGCAGGTCCCGTACTGGGCGAGCTGGCGCTCGCGCAGGGCCATGTCGAGCTCCTGCTCCTCGCGGTCGGCGAGATAGGAGTTCGGACGCAGCACGAGATACGCGATGAGACCGACGAAGGGGATGATCGAGACGATGCCCCATGCCCAGAACGCCTTCACGCCGCGGCGCTTGGCATCGATGAACACGTAGACGATGGAGAGCACCCAAAGCGCGGCGATGAAGCCGACGAACAGGTAGATGGCGCCCATCAGCTGGGGCGACATGAGCTCCTGGATATACTCAGACATGACCGGACAACCTTTCTGTCCCGAACGCGGTTCACACAAACATGCCGACATTCTATACCGCGCTATGCGCATTATGCGATACGTCACGCTTTCGACATACCCACGGCCCCAGACCGCCCTCGGCCGCCTGCCCTCGACCGGTGCTCAACACCGCTGTTGGCAAAGCGACGGATTCTGCGGGAAGCGCGCAAGAGATATGCATATCTCATCGAGCAGAAGACGAACTGCCGAGGTAGATGGGTATACCGATTTGGCCGTTATGCAAAGCAGCCTCGCTATTCCCGCAGAATCCGTCGCGACGATTTCTGCGGAAAGGCACTGCGGGGTTCAATGGGGACGGGTTCGTTCCAACCTATCGACGACGGCAGCCGAGCGGGCCCGAACCGCTGCGCGCTCAGATCCGCGTCGGCTCCTTGGTGTAGGAGTTCAGGATCTCGGCCCCGTCCTCCGTCACGAGCACCAGGTCCTCGATGCGCACGCCGGTACGGCCCGGCAGATAGATGCCGGGCTCGATGGAAAACGTCATGCCCGGCTCGACGACATCCTCGTTGACGGCGGAGACGTCGCCCGGCTCGTGATCCTGAAGGCCGATCGAATGGCCCAGGCGATGGGTGAAGTACGGGCCGTACCCGGCGTCCTCGATCACGCGGCGCGCGGCACGGTCGAGATCGCAGAAGCGAACGCCCGGACGAACCAGGGCCTCCGCCGCCTCGTTCGCGCGGCGCACGATATCGTAGATGCGCGCCGACTCCTCATCGGGCTCGCCGAAGAAGAACGTCCGCGTCATGTCGGAGCAATAGCCCTCGTACTGGCCGCCGATGTCGAACAGCACGACCTCGCCCGCGCGCAGCACTGTGTCGTCCGGCTCATGATGGGGGTTCGCCGCATTCGCGCCGAAGCTCACGATCGGCGGGAACGAGAAGCCCTGCGCGCCGCGGGCCCGATACAGCGCGAGCATCTGCGCGGCGATCTCGTGCTCGGTAACCCCCTCGTGCACGAGCGCGGGCAACTCGGCCATAACCGCGTCGGTGATGGCACTCGACGCGCGCATGAGCTCGCGCTCGCGCTCGTCCTTGCGCGCACGGGTCTGCGCGACCGCGTACGAACCGAGGAAAAACGACGCGGCGGCGCGGCGCTCCTGCAGCGGGAGCAGAAACCCCGAGCGCATCTGGGCATCGACGCCCAAAGGGAGTTCGGGATCGATATGCTCCATGAGCACGCTCGCGATGTCATCGGTGTCGTTGAACACCACCACGTCCGCGTTGTCGTACGAATCGATGGGATACAGCGCGTTGTCGAAGATCACCGGGCGCTTGCCCGGTGCGAGCAGCACGCCGGAGAAGCGCTCGAACATCTCGGCATAGAAGCCCGTGAGATAGAAGATCGACCAGGGATCGGTCACGAGCAGCTGCGAGGAGGGGTGCCCCTGCTCGAGCTGCTCCAGCACGCGCCCGACGCGCGCCTCGTCCACATGCGCCATAAGCGCCACCTCCCTATGAAAAAGGGGGACGAATCCCCCATAGCGTTACAGGATACGGTATTCCACGGTGCCGACGCCCACGGAGATGAAATCGAGGGCGCGGGCGACGGCGGGCTGCATGTCGATCACGCGCCCGTGCGCATACGGACCCCGATCGTTCACGCAGGCGACCACGGTCTTTCCGCCATAGCGGATCTCGACCTTTGTGCCCAGCGGCACGTCGAGCATGGCGATGCACATCGACGTCTCCGTCACCGGCTCGCCGCTTGCCGTGAGGCTGCCCATGAGGCCGTCGCCGGTGCCGTAATGGGAGGCGACGCCGGTCATCCAGCCGCTCTCGGAGTCCGAGGACGAGTCCTGCGGGGTTTCGGGGGCGGGCTCGGATTCCTGCGGCGTCTCGGATTCGGTTGCATCCTGCGCGGGATCCTGCTCAGGCTGCTGGGAGATCACGTCGTCGGCCGACTCGGTCGCAGCGGACGTCTGCTCGTATTGCTGCTGCATCTGAGCCTGGATGGCAGCGGCCTCGTCCGCAGCCTTTCGCGCCGCCTCTGCCTCGGCGGCGTCTTCGCTCGCGGCGCGCTCCTCGAGGGCAGCCTGCGCGGCGGAGACCTGGTCCAGCGC
Source organism: Collinsella sp. An271 (assembly GCF_002159695.1). Taxonomy (NCBI): domain Bacteria; kingdom Bacillati; phylum Actinomycetota; class Coriobacteriia; order Coriobacteriales; family Coriobacteriaceae; genus Collinsella; species Collinsella sp. An271. The sequence goes on from NZ_NFJE01000015.1 coordinate 27,060, forward strand.
CTCGGCGGCTTTCTGCTCCTCCGACAGCGCGTCGTCTTTCGCCTGGGTCAGCTCGGCCAGCTTGGCGTTGAGCTCAGCCGAGGCCTCCTCAAGGTCCGCGAGCACGCTCGCGTTGTCATCCTGGATGGCGTTGAGGTACTTCATCTGCGTGATGAAATCGGAAAACGAGGAAGCCGAGAAAAGCAGCGAGATGATGTTGCCCGACGTCTCGTGCATCTTGTAGAGGCGCGAGGCCGCCTCGGCGGCGCGCTCGCGGTAGACGGGCATGACGTCCTGCTCGAGATGCAGGATCTCGTCGGCCTGCTGGGCGATCTGGTCGTTCAGCTCTATCGCCCGCGCGATGGCGTCGCTATGCGTCGTCTGCGCCTGCGCGACCTGCTCGGTCAGGCGGTCGAGCTCGGCGGTCGTCTCCGCCGTAGCCGCATGGGCGACCGACACGAAGGGGCCGAACGCACCGGAAAGCCCGAGCACCATCGCGAGCCCTGCCGTGCACGCGATGCGCGACCAGGGACGAGACGGACGCGAAGAAACTGAGGACAAGGGACTCATACGGAAAAGCTGCTCCTTACTCTTGGTTCAAGCATCAGTATAGGGCAAGCCTTAACCTTGAAGTTGAAGTTGAAGAATTTTCACATGAGTGGCATGGGGTGCTGCGTGGGAGTGGGGTTTGGGGTCTTGGGGCGTGGGGTTGCGGCAGGATGGCGCTCCCCTCTTCGTGGGGTGCGCCTAGTTGAGGCCTGAGCTTGAGGGTGGACGGGAAATCGAGCAGGAACGAGGTCAAAGACGAACGCATGGGCGGGAGCGCAGGCGGGCCCGGTCCCTCGTCGTGCCGTCAGCCCCAGTGGTACGCACCAGCACTGAACACATGACAGCGCCTGCGCTCCCCCACGTGCAGGGACCCGGTCCCTATCAGCATTCGCGCGCTAATCGGCACCTCAAGCGCAACCTACGAATTAACAGCGTCAATGAATACCGCCCCGCAGCCCGCGTCGACGCCGCGGTGCATTTTAGGAGACTCCCGTTGCTCCCGCTCGAACAGCACGTGGCGAATCATCTTCAGCTCGCTGCATTCGGCGTTGGGGGAGTCGGCACACACCAGCCTGTTGTTGGGAAGCAGCTTCCTCGGTATCAGCGCCAGGCCCCTCATTGCGCGCCCTGAACGGAGCCCCGTACCAGCAAGCTCCTTGTATGCGGCCCCGTCTCCATCTCCGCGTCGGCCGTCAAGCGGCTATCGTAGTGGGTAACCGAGGACGACCCAATCTGGAACCTCCGCGGGCGGGGCGGGCGGCAGGAACCTTCTTCGCTGCGACGACAATGCGCGCGGCGGTTGCCCCTGCTGTGTACAGCTGCTTGCATGGCGGCATGGGACGGCCGCCACTCTCTTTTACGGTGCCGATTCGGAATAAACTGCGGTCATCTCTGTGAGTAGTAACCCAACTTGGTAACGCGAGTCAGCTATTCCTGGTACCGTCGGTCAGCACCGGTGGTACCAGGAATCGGCTCGCACGGTACCGCCCCTAGAATCCGTGGGAGGGGCGCCCGAAGGGCGGGCGCCGCGAAGCGGGAAGGGGCTGGTGCCCATGTCCAAGAAGAAAAAGGTCCTCCTGATGCTCTCGAAGGGAGGCGTCTCGCAGTCCGAGGTCGCGGCCGCGCTTCACGTCAGCAAGCGCGACGTCTCCGCGTGCGCCAGGGCACTGCGCGAGCGCGGTCTGGCGTTCGACGACGTCGCCGCGATGGGCGCCGCCGAGGTCGAGGCGCTGCTGGCCCTGCCCGGCGGGGGCGCGGCGGAGAGCGCGTACCTTCAGCCCGACATGGGGCCGCTGATCGAGCGCAAGAGGCGCAACCACAAGCTCACGGTCAAGATGTTCTGGATGGAGCACTGCGAGGCCGACGAGGCCGACGGGAAGTCCGCCTACGCGTATCAGACGTTCTGCGAGATGTTCGCGAGGGCCGCGAAGAGGGCGGGCGCGACCAGGAGGCTCGCCCACGAACCGGGCGCCAAGGCGTACGTGGACTGGGCCGGGGACACCGCCGCGCTCACCGACCGGCTCACGGGCGCCAAGACGAAGGTCTACCTGCTCGTCGTGGCGCTGCCGTACTCGGACCGGTTCTGGGCGCAGGGCTTCGCGGACATGCGCCAGCGCTCGTGGCAGGAAGGGCGGGCGCGCGCCTTCGAGGACTTCGGGGGTGTCCCCAGGATGCTCGTCCCGGACAACGCCGCCACTGCCACGGACCGCTCGTCGGTCTACGTCACGTTCGTCAACGAGGAGTACGCCCGCTTCGCCGAGCACTACGGGGCGGCGGTCGTCCCGGCCAGGGTCCGCCGCCCGCGCGACAAGGCGGTGGCGGAGTCCACGGTCGACCTGGTCGAGAGATGGATAGTGGCGCCCGCCAACGAGACGACATTCTACACGCTGGAGGAGTTCAACGGGTTCTGCCTGGAGAGGGTGAGATAGCTGAACGCCCGCCCGTTCTCCGCGAAGGAGGGGTCGCGCGACTCGGTGTACGAGGCCGAGGAGCGCCCTCTCATGCAGCCACTGCCGGCGGAGCGCTACGAAATGTGCGAGTGGCGCAGCGCCAAAGTCGCGCCCGACTACCATGTCACCGTCGACTACATGCACTACTCCGTCCCCTTCCGGCTGATCGGGGAGCAGGTCGACGTCAGGCTCACCGACTCCGTGGTCGCCGTCATGTCCGGAGGCGAGGCCGTCGCCGAGCACCGCAGGCTCCGGGGCCGCAAGGGCCAGTACTCGACGGTCGTCGAGCACATGCCGCCGGCGCACGCGGCGATGGACTCGCCGCGGTCGCCGGAGCGGTTCTCGTCGTGGGCCCACCGGATAGGGGCCGAGACCGGCGGCGCCGTCGACAGGCTGCTCGCCAGCCGGCCGATCGTCGAGCAGGCGTTCGAGCCGGCGCGGAACATCCTGGGCCTCTCCAAGGCGTACTCGCCGGAGCTCCTCGAGCGCGCGTGCGCGAGGTCGAACGCGCTCGGCGCGGCGCCGAGCTACACCGTCCTCAAGAACGCGATCCTGGCGATCAGAGCGGCGGACGCCGAGGCCAGAGCCTCGGGGAGACCGCCTGCGGCCAGCGACGGTGGGCTGGCAGACCGCGCGAAGTCCGCCGGGCGCCTGCGCGGCGCCGACGCCTACCGGAGGGGAGGCGGTGCCCAATGCTGACCGAGGAGCACTTCGAGATGCTGACGAGGTTCAGGGTGCGCGCGATGGGCGACAAGCTGCGCGAGATGGTGGAGGACGCCTCCTACGACCGCTATACGTTCGAGGATGCTGATCGAGGCGGAGGCCTCGGCCCGGCGCGACCGCAAGGTCGCCAAGCTCGTCCGGGAGGCGCGCTTCAAGCTCCCCTCGGCCTGCGTCGAGGACGTCGTGTATCTCAAGGACCGAAAGCTCAGCCGAGACCGCGTCGCTCGCCTCGCGTCCTGCGAATGGGTCGAGGCGCGGGAGGTCGTTGCCATCATATCCAAGACCGGCTGCGGCAAGAGCTTCCTCGGGCAGGCGCTCGGCAACGCCGCCTGCCGCAGGCTCTTCACGGTGCGCTACGCCCGCCTGGCCGACATCATGGATGACCTGAACCGCTGCCGTGCGGCCGGGGACGGCAGCTACTACGAGCACATGGACCTCTACAAAAGGGTCCAGCTGCTCATCGTCGACGACTTCATGACCACGCCGGTGACGACGCAGAACGCCGTCGACCTCTTCGAGATCATGGAGGCGCGGGAGGGCCGCGCCGCAACCCTCATCGCCTCGCAGCTCGAGCCCAATGAGTGGTATCTGGGGATCGAGGGCGAGCTGATGGCGGACTCGATACTGAACCGGGTCGCCACGGGCGCGCGCTACATCGACCTGGACGGCCCGAACATGCGCGAGTACTTCGCGAAGAAAAGAGAGCCGTAACGGTACCGAGACGGCTTAACCGTGGTACCGCCGGCGGCTGACCGGCGGTACCATTTGCGCTGACTGCCGTTACCAAATCGGGTTACTACTCATCTCTGCGCGCAGCGGGTGTTCGCCGGTGTGTCCTGCTTGCGACGCAGTCGGTCATGTAACGGGTCAGGATGATGATGCTCGGGAGTGACCTGCTGCTGGGACGGGAGGCATGCGATGGCGGACGTCATGGACAACGAGTACCGAGTGTCGGAGAACTTGAGGGAGCACCTGCGGGCGCTGGGGTTCGCGTTGCCTCTGGAGGCGATGGAGCCGCTCATCAGAAGCTGGCACGAGTGGATGCAGGCCTCGGGATCGTTCTACGACTACCGGGACACGGACGGCGTGGGGCGGCTGTACGAGGTGCACCGCAGGTCGATACACCCGGCAATGAGGGTCTGTCGTGAGTGGGGTCGCCGCTGCTGAACGACAAGACGCAGGTGGTGCGCGACGCGCAGGAATTCACGGATTGGCTGGCGACGTACCTAGCGGAGATGGAGTTCATGCCGGCGGCACAGGCGACGGTGGTGCGCGCGTTCGGCATGGGCACGGGGGCGCGGGCGCTGTTGGTCGATGCGGATTCTGCCAAGGTGCGCATCCGGCATTACGACGCGCGGATGGTGGTGCCACTCACCTGGGACAAGGAGGGCACGACCGAGTGCGCTTTTGTGACGCCGGCGTTCTACAGTGGGCGCGCGGTCGACCAGCTGCAGGTGCACCTGCGCGGGCGCGAGGGATACCGCATCGAGACGGCGTGCTTTGATGAAGCGGGCAGCGAGGTCGCGCCCGTGGACGTCTGCCCGTCGTACGAGACGGGCAGCGAATGGCCGACGTTCGCGATCGTGATGCCGGCCATCGACAACACGCGGGTGGACATGTCTCCCTACGGTAAGTCGGTGTTCACGGACGCGGTTGACGCCCTCCAGGCGGTGAACCTCGCGTTCGACGCGATGATCTCGGAGGTCGACAACTGGAAGATGCGCGTGTTCCTGTCCGACGTGATGTTCGACCAGAAGGAAGACGGGCGCGGGCGGAAGGTGTCGATACCTTTCGGGCGGCAGGACTGCACGGTGTTCCGAAAAGCGATGTCGACCGAAGACACCATCCAGGAGTTCGCGCCTGCCTTACGCACGGACGCGCAGGCGAAGGCGCTGAGGACGGCACTGCAGATGCTGGGCGACCTGCGCGGGTTCGGGATAAGCTACTTCGACTTCGACGGGGCCGGCTACGTGAAGACGGCAACCGAGGTGTCGAGCGACAACAGCGCCTTGATGTGCAACATTCGACGGCATGAGCGCGTGCTGAAGAAGGCGGTCGCGGGGATCTGCCGCGCAATGATGACAGTCGAGCGGTCGTTGGACGTCTAGCTACCGGAAGAGGGGGACGTGAGCGCCAACTTCGACGACAGCATCATCACGGACACTGCCGTTGAGAAACAGCAGAACATGGCAGAGGTGGCTGCTGGGTTAATGCAACCGGAGGAATACCGAGTCGAATGGTATGGAGAATCGGAAGGTGTTGAAGGGACGACACGCGGTTATCACAGCTACCGCAAGGGTTCGAATTAAGTCAAAATCACTATTCGACGATGGTTTTCTCCTCCCTGGTTCTAACAATAGTCTCCTTGCGATCGTAGACGAAACTGCGGGGCGGAATATCACCTGAGACGACAGCTCCCGCGTCGATGACCGTATTTGACCCTATGCGCGCACCCTTGAGGATGACGGCGTTCGCGCAGATCCACACGTTTTCGCCAATCATGGCAGAGGCGGTCTCCATGCCTTGGAAGCCGAACGGAGTGCCATCGAGCTCGTGCTTGTGGTCGAAGTCGTAGATGCCGACGTTAGGGCCGATAAGACAGCGTCTGCCGATGGTGGTGCAGTCGAACGCGATGACCTTCGCGCTGTAGTTCACGAAGGTATCCCCACGGCCATCCTGCTGCTCGGTCCGACGTGGCAGTAGAAGGGGCGTCGGAACCCCACGCCCGCAAGCGATATACGGCCGCCGAAGCGCACGCGCAGATAGGCGCGCTTCACCAAGCGGTACACCTTGAGACACGCCTTCTCGGCGAGCTCGGTTATCCTCTCGATCATGACTCCTCCTTCGCTCGGTTGCCGCCAGCGTCGGGGGACCACCGCTCGACGAGGGCGGACTTGAAGACGCAGGCGTCCTCGCACTTCAAGCAGCGGATGCACAGCGCAGCATCCACCACGGGGTAGGTGAAGCCCTCCTCGTCAGGCTCCATCGTTATCGCGTCGCGCGGGCATACCGCAGCGCAGGCGGTGCATCCGCAGCACTCGGAGCGATCTCTGTAGAGCTCGGGCAACCCGCGCTTGGCAACGGCGGACGGGACCTCCGCGCCCCAGTTGCAAAAGCGCGTGGAGGTGTGCGGATGGTAGCCCGATGAGGCATCCACGGGCGAGCCGTCTCGGTAGCGGTAGGGCGTATTGTCCGGCGGCGTGAAGCCCTTGCGCGGTATGAAGCCCTTCTTTCTCATGCGGTCACCTCCCGAGGATACGCTTGGCGGTTCGTTTGGCATGCGACACGAGGAAGCGGGCAGGCGAGGCTAGGTAGCGCTCGCGCCTAGTCATGGCGAGCAGGCCGTCCCCGTAGAGCTCTCGCCAGGAAGCATCGCGGTCGCCCTCGTAGGTCGAGGGGCGCTGCAGCATCGGGTTCCTGGGCAGCGCCTCGTCCATCGTCGCGGGCTCGAGGTCAATGTCGAGCCCTGATAGGACGCGCAGCCCAGCCGGACCATTGGCGAGGACCAGCGACACGCCAAGGGCGGCGTCATCATCCCTCGCGTGCTGGGTCGCCTCCACGCCCCAGAAGTCCGCAATGGTGAGGTTGCCGGGACGGCCCTCGACCACGGTGTAGGGGCAGCGGTAGCACGAGGTGCGCAGCATCCTGTTGCCGTAGAACAGGCGCTTCCAGGTCTCAGAAAAGCGCGTGCCCTGCTCAGTGCGCCCGCCCTCCCATGTGACGCGCTCAAAGTGGCCCCAGCCCGCGGTCTTGGGTCGGTGCTCGTAGCGAACCACCCTTGCGTCGCGGGCGCGCTCCAACTCGGCGATCCAGCCCCGGAACACCCCCGGGGATGGCACGCCGTGGCAGATGATGTCAGCGGTCATGAGGCGCCCCCCCCCGAAACATCCGAGCAGGCTGCGCGGACGGCTGCCACCTGGCAGGGCGTCCCGGTGAAGAGAACGGTGCGATCAGCTCTCAAATCGCCTCGCACCCGCCGGATGGAGTCCCCCATGTCGCTCTGCGAGTACTTCGATCCCATGCAGCGCTCGGCCTCGGCCATGGTCTCGCAGCGAATGTGCACCGCCCGCAGGTCGCCGTCGAAGGCACAGCCGTAGACCACCCCGCCCAGGTCATTGATAACGTGCGAGGCGAGCGCGTGATACATGCCGCCCGATGAGCTCCGGCGGCGCACATGGTCATCGCGGTTCCTCGCGACGAACGCGACGGGGTACTCGTCGCGCGACTCTAGCTCCTCGAAGTTCACCTTCGGGGCCTCCTCCCAGGCATTGTCCACGGATGATGCATCGGGGTCCTTCGCGGGCCCCTTGAGCGCAGAGACGGCCCCTTTGACGAGGTCCCTCGCCTCGCGTCCGGGGCCGAGCGCGCCCACGGAGCGGCATGCGGCCTCGAAGCCGCGGGCGTAGAGCTCCGGCCAGAACGCGTCGCGGCCCTTCCGCTCGGGCGGATGGAGGAGCATCGGCTGGGCGGGGTTGGCGACGTCTGCCACGGGCGTCGCCGCGAGCTCAAGCTCGCCGGAGGCACCTCGCAGCAGAGACAGGCCGCGCGGCGTGCTGGCAACGGCGCACGAGACGCCCCAGGGGTCCTCCAGGTCGGGCGCAAACCACTTGAGCCCCCACCAGTCGCCGATGGTGATATCACCGGGGCGCTCCATCGAGTGGTGCCCACACCGGTAGCAGGACTCGCGGCAGAGGCGATCGTACCAGATGCGGCGCCATGAGCGGGTAGCCGAGGTGCCCGACTCGGAAGCTCCATCGGAGTAAATCGCGATCTCAGCACCATTTGAGCGCATCCCGGAGCCGCGGTGAACATAGGTCACGACGCTCTTTGCGGAACGGCGCTCCAGCATGGCGAGGAAGGACTGGAATGTGCGCGGCGAAGCGGCGCCCCAGCAAATCAAATCGCAAGTGTAGAGCATCAGTTGTCTCCTATCTAGCGCCCACGAGGCGCTTAGCGCGGAAGAGCAGCCCCGCCAGCTGCTCACGGGCGAACGCACGGTAGAGCGCCAAAGTAAGCAGGCAGCCCCATAGCGCGAGGACGAAGGTAGATAACGCCCATGCGGCCCAGCCCGTGCAGAGCGGCTGGGCCGCGAGGTACGGCACGGAGACGAGCGCGCAGACGGCGACGGCAAGCAGCATGAACTTGAGTGTCTCCATCGGCTCAGTCTTCGTGACCTCGCGCGGGACGTAGAACATCAGGTCGATGTCGCGATAGAGATTGGAGAAAATCATGCCCGAAAGGATGCCGGGCATACCGAACGCCGCACCGAGGACGATGGAGCCGACGAGAAGGATCACGGTCTGCAGCGACGTCTGAAGCCTCGTGTCTCGGTACTTCCCAGCAGCGATGACGAGGAGGCCCTGCGGGGTCTTGAGGTGGTAGAGCAGGACGTTCGCCATGCAGAGGATGCCAACGAGCGGATAGGCGTAATCCACGTCGGCGATGTCCGCGGTGTAGAGTCGCACGAAGGGCACAATGAGCGCGATTCCCACGCCGCAGGCGACACCCGTGACGCCGTAAGTGAGCGCCTGGAACTCGCGGAACGAGCGTTTCAAGGTCTCGCTCTCGCCGCGCGCAATCACGTCCCCGAAGGAGGCCTGCGTCCCCTGGCTGAGCGAGTTGACCGCGTTCTGCAAGCCGTTCGCCACGAGCATGTACACGGAGAACACGCTCACGAGCGAGAGGTCTCCCAACACGAAGGTGGCGATGATGGTCGGCGCCCCCGATTGCACCGCCCCGAGCACCTGCAGGAAGAAGGCGTCCCAACGCTGGTCGAGCTTGAGCCCCTTGGCGTCAGTATTGAAGTCTATCTCGGGGTAGTTCCGCTTGGCGTAGACTATCAGGATGGCAGTCCTGACGATGATGGGCAGCACAGCGATTACGAACAGGGCGACGACAGAGACGCCGGTGAAGGTGCCGACAAGCACGACGGCAACGTAGAGCGCCTTGTAGGCGATTGACGCGAGCTGGATGACCCAGTTGCGTTGCGTCGCCGTGAGAAGCACGCGGTACTTGGCGAGCGTGAAGAAGTCAAGAAACCCCGTAGCCCCTAGCGCGAGCACTAACACGAACACACCGGGCGTCGATACGCCCTCGACCTGAACGAACACCGGGTACAGACATGCGAGGGCGAGCATAAGGGCGGTGAAGGCGGCTCCCGACTTATAGTAGAAGACCCGTGCGGCGGACACCACACGGCTCGCCCCTTCTGCATCGCCCTGTGCAAGAGGGGCATACAGCTGGAACACGGCGGCCGACGAGATGCCCGCCTCAACGAGCTGCACGTAGCTCACGAACTGCGTGAGCGAGGTGACTAAGCCGTTGACCCCCGAACCGTAGGTGCCGATGAGAGCATGCGGCACGATGAAACCCACGACAATGTTCACGACCTGCAACAGCAGCGAACAAAGTGTATTGCTGATAAAGGCCTGGGATCGGCCACGTCCAATCTTCATTGACAATCGTCCAGTTCATCTCCTAAACAGAAGGACGCTATAGAATCCTGGGGGGATTCACCCTTGAAAATAGAGAGAGGCTTTCAGCCACTCCTTCGATTCGTTTCTCAAATCCTCCAGCAACTTATCGACCATGCAGTAGTCGATCTTGTCATCGAAGTCGCAATTGGATATGTCGTATGCGGATATACCGAGCTTTTCTGCAAGGCTACACAATCTCGAGGTCCCCTTATCCCCTGCAAAAGCAAAGCGGAACTGCTTGTTGAAGAGGATTGAGAAGCACATTCCATGAAACGAACTCGTCACGACAAAAGCGGCATCCCTTATCAGGGAAAGAAAATGGCTGGGAGAGCAGGATCCACAATTCTTCGCATGCGGCAAAGGTCGTGAGCCGTAAGCACTGATGTAGCGAAGTTCCATACCGAACTCATTCGCCACTCGTCTTGCGTACTCCAGTGTCGATCGGCCCTCGGCAACGGCGTAGGCAAAGACGTAGCTGTCTTTATTATTTGGGGCAGCGATTTCGCTCCAGTTTTCTTTCGAAAGCAGCAATGTGGGATCAATAGTCGTTGTTCCGCCAGCAATTCCAAGCTGCTCAAGTACGGCGAGCCCGGATTCCTCGCGCACGCTAATCCTGTCGAACTTTGAAAGTTCGCGGCTAAGCCGTTGGCGTCCCCCGGGGTCCGGGTAAGAATCTCCGAAACTGGCGGCATAGGATACGAGCCTTTGACCTTCATGCCTTTTTCCGTCTAAAAGGAAGGTTCCATCTCCGCCCGTGATTTTTGACGACCAAACCTGGTCGCTACCCACCACGATATACCTGTACGAATCAAGGATGTCCTGTGCCCCCCGCATGATCCGTCCGAGCTGGATTTTAGATGATGAAAACTCCCGAAATCTACGCTGACGCTCCCTTTGCGAAGGATATTTGAGTAGATTTCGAGCGAACGAAGACAGCGAAAACTCTTCATTGTTTCGAATAAGCTTCGGTGTCTCTTGGTCAGCAATTTTAGGGCACGTATAGTTAACCAGCTCAGCGCAATATCCCATCTCACGAACGGCTCTCACTAGCGCATATGCCTGGAACTCAGCTCCATAATTAATCGTTGCAATAAATGTCAATATTCCAACCGTGTTATCCATATTCCCCTCTCTCAGCCGGTTCATTTTTATTATTTCCATTTGACTGCTTGCTGCATGCCGTTACCCACACGTGCCCTCAGCGTCGCATTTTGCATCGCCCTTCCCGATCAATCCATATAGATGTATTAATAAATTATTGACTTTTAATTTAACTAATACAACTAAAAATAAATAGCGTATTGGCAGTCGGACACACACGGACAATCGAGACGCAGAGCGAAAAAGGGACGACTTCGGAAGATAGCGTATCCATTTTATGTTATCGCCCGACAAATGCCGATAGCATTGCCATATTAGATTAATCGTATTCTCTAGATAGACAGCATCCAAATTGTTATGAAGGCGAGACATCTCATCAACTGATAATATTTTTTCTTTATCTGCAAGGCGAAGATAATACACATAGAGATACTGTCGCACATATTCCAAATCGAAGTAACGCTTCGATATGTCTAGGGCGTGGGTTACACCAAATGAATTTTGCCTATAAATATAGAATGGTGTACTAAAATAATAAAATGTTGCTGCTTTTGCAAATATTACTGAACTCTGAACGGCATCCTCTCCAAACCGCAAATCTTCGAATCCGGAAACAAGGGCTTCTCGAAGTAGCGATGTTTTGACAGCATGACTCCACATTGCGTTAATCTTGCCTGTCCTGCTAAAGGTTTCGACAACCTCTTTTTTGCTGATTGCACCCTCTCTCCTGAAGGGAGGGCTGACAATTTGGCCTGTTGAGCTATCATATCTCCAATCGAAGAAATACACATCTGAATGGCTGGCTTCGATGTGCTGGTTGAGCAGCTCCAAAGCACCTTGACATAGCTCGTCATCAGCATCCAGAAATACAGAATAATCTCCGCGAGCCATCCTGATACATTGCTGTCTAGCGGCAATCTGGCCTCGGTTATCCTGACTGTATAGCGTAACGTTTCCGTGCTTCTTTGCGTAAGAAGCACATTTTTCCTGCGTCCCGTCCCGGGAACCATCATTCACGATTACTATTTCAATTCCGCCATCGTTTTGAGACAGGACTGATTCGAGACAAGATTCAATTGTTTTGGCACAATTAAACGCAGGTATACAGACAGAAATCATCTGGGCCATCTTTCTGAATAGCAAGAATTCTTACACAGTGTTAGGTAGTTATTTATTAATATTTGAATGATACTGAGCAACAGGATAGAGTTATAATTAAAAAGATTTGAATATATGAGCTGGTACAGTATAGCAAGATGCATGGCTAACAGTAAAAGCCCCATGCATGCATACTTGTTATTGCTTTGGATGCCTCGCAGAAGCTGAGCTATGTTTCCCAACCATATGACCGCAATACAGGCAATCAGGATTATTCCGCCCTCAAGAAGGGCAACCGAGACGGTGCTTTGTACATATCCATGATAGAAACCATAATGATTCATATACTGAGGCATGTTTTCGACCAGACCATGAGCCACCATGAGCATATTGTCAGGTATCGAATACGAGCCCATTCCGCTGCCTACGATCAGGCGAGGGAGATCAATATTAGATACGATTATTTGTAGCGATTCAAACCTTGTGAACATAAAACCGCTGCGTGCCTGTTCATCAAGTAAAGTCGATAGTATGACGCTAATATCAAGAAATTCGAATTTAGGATGAATGGCCACTATAAGCGAAAGAGCAATGGGAAAGCATAAAAACAGAAGGCAGACCATAAAGACGTTTTTTATGCTAGCTCTTCTTGAAATGATGAAGCAGCATATCTCCAGCGCAATTAAGATGAAAATAAAAGACTTTGCTTCTGTCATCAAATAGATATACGAAGAGCTTGCCGTGAGAATAATTACTTTATTGATTTTGTCATATCCATATATGTAGCGAGTCAAAACATACAAAGGTGCTAATAGGGCAAATAAATAATATCCTGCTTGCCCATAAACTCCAAATAAGCCGTTGCGCGTGTCCACATTGAAATTCGCAAGCGATTGTATCGACGTTAAAAACAGTGATACACAATATATGTATGTATATACGTGTTTTAGCTCAGATGCATCATCCTCCATTGAGAAGAGAGTGAGGATAAACAAGGGGGTAAAAGAGTAGACATAGTTTTCGATTAAGAGGGAGCTTTCAGACAATGCCGCGACGATATTAATGGCCGACCCAAACAGAAGCGCAAAAGTGGCAATACGCACGCGCTTAGTTTGAACACCTGAGCGCAAACAACAGCTGACTGCAGGGATAAGACAGATCACCTTGATTCGGATGTCCAAACTAACGTAAACATAGTGAATCAAGAAATCTGTCCAGAATGAAACGCCGAGGCAAAACAATATCGTAAAAGACAGCGAGTTCTTTTGAGCCACGGCATAAGATACAACGGCGACAAAAGGCGCTGTAACGACAAAGGCTAATGCATTATGGCTGTTCGAGACGAACGGTAACAATGCGAAAAGAGCAAAAACAAAGTAGCCAGTATATCTTAACGCCATCCGGCATAATGTGCCAATAGCGCTGCCGTTAGCTTGACGGACAACACACGATGACTTATTAATAATCATATTCAAAGACTGCATCTTACCTCAAGTTTTCGTTGATATAGCGCGTCACGTCGAAGGCCCTATTGTGACCAAAGGGCTCGTAGGACGCGCGGATGTACTTGTGGCTTCTGGGACAGCGCAGCTTTACGCAGGAGACGACCTTTGAGTGCTCCCGCGCACTGAAGACCACTTTGTGCTCAAGCGACAGGGTGTCGAAGGCGAGTAGGTCGTCCTCCGTGGCGCCGTTCTGGTCGTTGAGCTTGTAGAGGATGCGATCGTAGTTGACACGTCGGACGCGTGACTCCCACTTGCGGCGCGCTATCTCTTTGTCGTGGTAATGCAGCATGTGCAGCTCGACGTCGCCTACGCGTCCAATGAAGTAGGTACCCCAGCTGTCGTTCGCGCGCAGTGCGTCGACCCACTTTGACTCCTCGGGTTCGATGAACTCAAGGGGCTGGGCGAGATAGCCAGACAGGTCGGCGCAGAGGCGCACGAAGTCGTCCGGCATGATGAACATGCCGACGGTAGGGCTCATCTTCTTGAGCCCGTAACTCTCGTAGACCATGCCGCCCCAGCAGTTGTTGGATATGATTGTGAAGTCGGTCACCAGGAGCTCATCCCTCAAACTGTCCCGGAGTAACGGGACAATCACTTTTGAGCGCCACTTCAAGCGCACGGTCTCCCAGGTGATATTTCTGATTTTCTTTGCGATGCTCATCGTGACACCCCCTTGAGGTAGAGTTCGCGAAGCATTTCTGCATCCTTTACTATGTCGAAACCTGCTTCAATTGCCGCTAAAGAGCCGTTGACGCTGTCCCGATCTCTTTGCGAGGTTGCGATTGAGGCCTCAACTACGTCGGCCCATTCTTCCGGATCGTTTCTAAGCGAAATGAAACGCACGAGAGGAGTAAATGCACACTCTTTCGAAACGGCATCTGAAACGACACAAGGAAGACCGTTTATCTGCCACTCAACAACGACATTGGGTAGACCCTCATGCAATGAGGGGAATACCACGCAGTCCATTGCGTTAAGCAGTTCATTTACATCCGAACGCCATCCAAGGAATGAAACCGAGTTTGCAATCCCCATTTCTGAGCAGCGTCTCTGCAAAGTGCCCTGAAAGTCACCGTCTCCCATAAGAAATAAGTGATAGCAGTCACTACGTTTTCTCAATTCCTGAAACACTCTCAGTAAAAAACCATGGTTCTTCTGCTTGTTTAACGTGCCTACATGAGCGATAGCCACAGTCTCTCTGCCCATTCCTAAGTCTTTGCGGTGCTTAGTACGTACTCTCCGAGAGAAGCGGAACCTGTCTATTTCCTTTCCGTTGGGAATGACAACGAAATCCCTGTCTCCGAAAAGCCACTCTCCTGCCGCAATACCACACGCGTAGCGGTCAGTGGCGATCCTGTAGAGAAAGGGCCGCAACATCTTGTCGAGATAAACATGGGTGCACCTGGTGTTATGAGAATGGGCAATTCTCACCTTGACACCGGCAGATTCAGCTACCGACAACTCGAGCACCATCGTCGCGCTGTTCCCGCAGACATGCACAACGTCAAAGCCGATGCCCTTCATCAGACTCTTAAGACAGCGACGATACTTACCCGCCAAGCTCCTTCGCGGCAACGTATGAACAGCGATTCCAGCACGACGCGCGGACTCTATGGCAGCGGAATCGACGTCCTCGTATGCGACGGAGTGAATCTCAATCCCAGATGTATTCATGGTTGAAAAATAAGAAAGCATCCACGCGGTGATTCCGTCTTTTTTAATTCCGTTAGTGCTAATGACGAGAACCTTCATGACCTAGCCCCCACTATCGAGGCTGTGCCACTGTCAGTTGCACGTTCTATTGGCATGAAGTCAATCATGGAAGCTCTCCTGTATGAACTCGTCGATCGCGTCCACGATCGCGGTGGGGTTGTCGTTCCTCCACGCCCTGAGCTCGACCTCGCCGGACTGGAGCGCACGTATTGCGGGGCCGAGGTCGGCCATATCGGCGACGTTGAGCACGAGGCCCTCGCGCGCCAGCGTCTCGTTGATGGCGACCTGGTGGTCGTTTATGTGCTCGCCGTACCTGGCGAGCCGCGCCACGGCGATCACCTTCTTGCCGGCGTTGAGCGCGCCCATGATGGAGCCCGACGCGCCGTGGCTGATGACGATGTCGGCCCGCTCCTCGGCGGCTTTGAAGTCCTCGGGCTCCATGAAGTGCTCGAAGGGGAAGCTCCTCGGCTCGTAGGTGGAGGCCCCGATCTGGGCGAAGACCTCGCCCCCGACATCTCCGGAAGCAACGAGCCGGTCGAGCTCCTCGAAGAGCCGGTTGAACTGGTAGGGCCTGGAGCCCGCGCACGCGAATATCATCAGTACAGGCACCCCACGTAGATCGCGTTGTCGTAGAAGCGTTTCTGGCTCTCCCACTGCACGAAGAACAGGTCGGCGTGCTTCTGCATCAGTCTCCCCGCGACCGTGGGCTCGTTGGAGCGCCCGAAGGTCTCGATGAAGACGAACTTCTTCTTGAGCAGCACCGCGAGCAGGTAGAAGGGGTAGGCGACCATGGTACCCGTGGTGACGACGACGTCGGGGCGCTCCTTGACCCAGATGGCGAGCGCGTGGACGGCGTTCACCAGCATCTTGAGCGGCATCAGTTTGTCCTTTAAATCTGTCTGTACCATGAGGTAGGGGCCGTCCTCCACGAAGGGGGTCCGCTCCGTCACGTAGAAGCCGCCGTACTTGTCGATAAGCGGCTTCAGTTTCTTCAGCTGCTCCCAGTGGCCGCCCGATGACGACACCAGGCAGATTTTTACCCGTTCCTTACGCTTGGTCATGGCTTATGACACCCCGTAGTAGCCGGCGTACCACTTCGCAAACGCGCGCAGCCCGTCCTCGAGCGAAGTTGCGGGCCGGTAGCCCGTGTCGCGCTCGAGCGCCGAGGTGTCGGCGTACGTGACCGGCACGTCGCCCGGCTGCATGGGGACGAGCTCGCGGTGCGACTCGAAGTCGTAGCCGGCGGGCAGCACGCCCTCCTCAACGAGGACGCGCTGGAGTGTCTCCACGAAGTCGAGCAGCTGCACGGGCTCGGAGTTGCCGATGTTGTAGACGCGATGGGCGGCCATGGGCAGGCCGTCGGCGCCCTCGCGCACCTCGGGCGGGTTCGCCATCACGCGCACGATGCCCTCCACGATGTCGTCCACGTAGGTGAAGTCGCGTTTGCAGTCGCCCATGTTGTAGATCTTGATGGTGCCCCCCGAGCGCAGGGTGTCGGCGAACTTGAAGTAGGCCATGTCGGGCCGGCCCATGGGGCCGTAGACCGTGAAGAAGCGCAGGCCCGTGGCGGGGATCGAGTAGAGCTTGCTGTAGGCGTGCGCCATGAGCTCGTTCGCCTTTTTCGTCGCCGCGTAGAGCGACACCGGGGAGTCGACCCTGTCCCCCTCGGAGAAGGGGACCTTCTCGTTGCCGCCGTAGACCGAGCTTGAGCTGGCGTACACGAGGTGCTTCACCGGGTGGTGCCGGCAGGCCTCCAGGATGTTGAAGAACCCGACAAGGTTGGAGTCGACGTACGCCTTGGGGTTCTCGATCGAGTAGCGCACGCCCGCCTGGGCGGCGAGGTTCACCACGACGTCGAAGGAGTTCTCGGCGAACATCCGCTCGATCAGCGCAGCGTCGCAGAGGTCCCCGCGCACGAAGGTAAAGCGGCCCTCCGCGTCCATCTCCCGCAGCATCCGGAGGCGGTCCTTCTTGATGCCCGGGTCGTAGTAGCTGTTAACGTTGTCGAGCCCGACGACATCCCAGCCGCCGTCCTCGACCAGCCGTTTGCACAGGAACGCGCCGATGAACCCGGCGGCGCCCGTGACCAAAACTTTCATGCAGCCCGCCATGACTAGTCCCTCCCGAACAGGTCGCGGGTGTACACCTTGTCCTCCACGTCGGAGAGCTCGTCGGACCAGCGGTTGGCTATGATGAGGTCGCAGCGGGACTTGAAGGACTCGAGGTCGTGGGTGACCTCGGAGCCGTAGAACTCGGGGGCGTCAAGCGTCGGCTCGTAGACCACCACGGGCACGCCCTTGGCCTTGACGCGCTTCATGATCCCCTGGATGGAGGAGGCTCTGAAGTTGTCGGAGCCCGACTTCATGGTGAGGCGGTAGACGCCCACGGTCGGGGCTGGCGTGCCAGAGTAGGCGAGCCCGTTCACGCGCTTGAGCACCTCGTCGGCGACGAAGTCCTTTCGGGTGCGGTTGGCCTCAACGATGGCCGATATGAGCGACTGGGGCACGTCCCGGTAGTTGGCGAGCAGCTGCTTGGTGTCCTTGGGCAGGCAGTAGCCGCCGTAGCCGAAGGAGGGGTTGTTGTAGTGGGAGCCGATGCGGGGCTCCAGGCACACGCCCCGTATGACCTCGCGCGTGTCGAGCCCCTTGGTCTCGCAGTAGGTGTCCAGCTCGTTGAAGTAGGAGACCCGCAGCGCCAGGTAGGTGTTGGCGAAGAGCTTCACCGCCTCGGCCTCGGTGGGGCCGAGCACGAGCGTGGGGATGCCGGTCGTGCCGTCGGCGTTCTCGCGCTCCCGCTCCTCCGGGTCGGCGCCCTCTTCGAGCGCAGCCGCGAACCGCTCGGCGGCGGCCGCGGCCTCCGCGTCGTCGCGGGGCGCGCCGACCACGATGCGGCTGGGATGGAGGTTGTCGTACAGGGCATGCCCCTCGCGAAGGAACTCCGGCGAGAAAATGATCCTGTTGTCGCCGCGCTCCCCGCGGATGCGCTCGGTGTAGCCAACCGGCACAGTGGACTTGACGACTATCCAGGCGTCCGGGTTCACGGCGCGCACCGCGTCCATGGCGGCCTCCACGGCGGAGGTGTCGAACGAGTTGGTGTCCGCGTCGTAGTTTGTGGGCGTGGCCACAACCACCATCTCGGCGTCGCGGTACGCCTCGGCGGCGTCGGTCGTCGCCTCGAAGGAGAGGCCCATCTCATCGCGGTTCGCCAGGAATCGCTCGATCTCGGCGTCCCTGATGGGGCTTACGCACCGCTGGAGCATCGCGACCTTCTCCGGCACGATGTCGAGCGCCCTCACATCGTTCTTCTGCGAGAGCAGCAGGGCGACGCTCAGCCCCACATATCCCGTGCCTGCCACGGCTATCCTCATCCTTTGTCCTTTCCCTAGTGCCCCTGGGCCGTGAGCACGCAGCCCACGGTCTGGAAGATCAGCTTGAGGTCCGTCCACGCGGAGCACTTCCGGATGTAGAGCAGGTCCAAGTCAATCCATCGGTCGAACGTGATGGAGTCCCGATCGCGGCGCGTCTGCCAGTAGCAGGTGAGCCCCTGCTTCACGAGCAGGCGCTGGCGCTGGTGGTCATCGTAGGCGGCCACCTCTCGCGGCAGAGCAGGGCGCGGACCGACCACGGAGAGGTCACCCTTGAGGACGTTCACGAACTGCGGCAGCTCGTCAAGGCTCACCTTGCGGATGACGCGGCCCACGCGCGTCACGCGCGGGTCGTCGTGCAGCTTGAACACCGGGCCGGTCTTCTCGTTGCGCTCCAGCAGCTGCGCCAAGTGCGCCTCGGCGTCGGTCACCATGGAGCGGAACTTGTACATCTGGAACTCCCTGCCGTCCTTGCCCACGCGCACCTGCTTAAAGACGACGGGGCCGCGCGGGTCGTCCAGCTTTATGGCCACGGCCACGATGGCGTACAGCCAGCAGAGGCCGACGAGCACGATGAGGCTGAAAATGACGTCGAACGCGCGCTTGCAGAAGCGGTAGGCCAGCCGCCCCGTGCGCAGGCGCTCGGCGGCGGCCTGCGTGGCCGAATCGATCGCGGCGGGGGCTTGATGCCCGGCGGTTCCCTCGGTATTCGTATATGCGGCAGGAGCGGATGCCTCAAGCAAGACCTCCTCGTGAGCGGCTACCACACCAGCCCCCGTATGCCCATGCATGGCATCGAGTGCCCCTCAATGTTCGAGGGCATGCCTTGTTCCATCAGTCCCATCGACAAAGAATCCCGACCCTGATCCAGTGTTCCTACAGTTGCGGTAATGCTTGAAAGACAGCCGCCGGCCACGTCAACTCTTGAACGGCACGTCTATCGGCGCCTGCTCGAAGAAGGCGGAATCGCCCTCCCCCACGAGCACCTGGCAGCGCCTGCGGTGGCGGTCCACCTTGGAGATGCGCGGCTCCTGGCCGACCAGGGGCCCCGACTGCACATGCAGGACACCGTCCACGATGACGGCGGTGGAGCTGCGGATGACGTGGCGGTCGTCGGTGACCGAGGCGTACCAGACGGCCGCCTCGTCAGAGAGCGGGGCCCACGAGCGGGTGTCGGTACCCACGAGCTCGACAGGTAGCGTGAGACGCGACAGCTCTTTCGCCAGACCGGCCGCGTCCCGCGAGATCGCGAACGCGTAGCCCCGGTACATGTTCACCGGCTCCAGGAACCAGGTCCCACCACGCTTCATCCAACGCTCCTTGCGCAGGACGAAGGCGTCTGCGAGGATGGACGCCGGCAGCAGGCGCTTGAGCTCGGTACAGAGGCTCGCCTCGCGCCCCTCCGGCATCCGCAGGAGGTACCAGCGCTCGCGGCCCCTGGGGCTGCGCCGCCCCATGGGGAGCCCTGCGGCCAGGCCGCCGCGGGCTGCCGACCTCGCTGCTGACGCTGTTGCGACGGGCATCCCGGCCCCTCCTCCCCGGCCCCGACGCGCCCCTGTGGGCGCGAAAAGGTACACCTTTTGGAGGGGTGCCCGATTATCAAATGTCAAGAGTGGTACGCATGTGGAGAGCTGCGGTTTCTTTACACGCCTCGACGCGCGGATGTGTATAATGGGGTGC
>NZ_NFJE01000016.1:0-46535 GCF_002159695.1 Collinsella sp. An271
CTGGGGAAATGCTGAGGGGTGCAGCGCATGTTGGGAAAGGGCACTCAAAAACAATGACGAACTCAACCTATGACCCTTATGGGTTTTATTTTGAGCAGATTTTTATGCAGTTTCTTGATGAGAATATACAATTTGCACTATAAGGGTGCTCAGGCCGGCGAATCGTTCGGCTCAGGCCCCGCTCATCCGCACAACAAAAGGCCCGGACGATCCGGGCCTTTTCGACGATATGCACATCGCCGCGCTATCAGATGAAGGCAGATGACGCAAAAGGGCGCCCGCCCGCGGCGCACGCGCCTACACGTGCACGTTTCCGCTGCCGATGCCCATGACCGGCTCGTCGAGCGGCAGCCAGTCCACCACCCGCTCGATGGCGCGGTTCCAGTATTCCCAGGTATGGCCGCCGGAGGCCTCCTCATAAGTCACCGAGAACCCTTGTGCTCCCAGCTCGCGGGCCACATCCCGGTTCGCGGCGAGCAGCGAGTCCTCCGTCCCGCACGACACGTAGATCTGCGGAAGCGGCCCGCCCGATGCGACCAGCCGACCCGCAAGCCACAGCGGGTCGCGATCGCTGCCCGCGACGGCATCCGGATCGCCGTAGACCGCCTTCGCGAACCTGCGGGACTGGAAGAACGTCGAGGTGTCGTCGGTCCGCTCGGAAACCCCGTCGACGAGCAGCGCGCCCGACATCGAGGCGATGGCTCCGAACGTATCGGCGTATTTGAGCCCGTTGCGGAGCGCACCGTAGCCTCCCATGGAGAGCCCGCCGATGAAGGTGTCCTCGCGGCGGCGGGACAGGGGGAACATCGCGCGCGTGAGGGCGACGAGCTCCTCGCCGATAAAGCGGCCGTAGTAGTCGTGGGACGCGGGCTGGTCGAGGTAGAACATGTTGTCGCCCGAGGGCATGACGACGGCCAGGTCGCGCTCCTCGGCCCAGCGCTGAATGCAGGTGCCGCTCACCCAGTCCGTATAGTTGCCGAAGATGCCGTGCAGCAGGTAGAGCGTCTTGAACCCGCCCGCGGGCTCGTTGGGCACGTAGCGGGCGCCGTCCTCCTCGGCGCGAACCGCCTCGACCTGCTTGTCCACAGGAAGAATCACGTTTATCGGCACCGTTCTCATGAGCATGGACGAGAAGCAGTTTACGGTGATCAGCGCCATGGGTACCCCTTTGGATGAGGCGCGACCCATCTCGGATGGTCGCGCAAAACCCCTCGGCCCCGCACGGTGGGGAAACCTCACCGCAAAACAGCAGGAACGAGGGGGTTACTATTTCTTGAACATGAATTTGGTATCAAATCGGGCAGTACAGATGGAAAACGGCCATATCTGACAAGCCTGTGACCTGCGGTTTCTTTGCCAGACCGATTCCGGTGGCCCCGGAAGGGGCCTCCGATCCGCCTCAAAGCAGCCCTTCTTGCACGCGAGTTGATACCAAATTCAAAACAGGACGTCTCCGCACCTTGATAAAACCTTTTACCTCTGCGGTTCTGCACGCGGGCGGATACAGCGTCCCCCCACGCGTTCCGGACGCCCCGCACGGCCAAGACCGGTGCGAAATCGCTGCCCTACTGCACCGACGCCAGCAGCGAGCGGATCGACTCCATCTGCTCGGGCGTCACCTGGACGGCCGGCTCGTTGATCTTGGTGGAGATCGGAAGGCCCTTGATGTTCACCGCGGCCTTGATCGCCGAGATGAACAGGTCGCACGTGTCGTACACCGCCATGAGCTGCGAGATGCGCTCGGCGCACGAAACCGCGGTCGCGAAGTCGCCGCCCTGATAGGCGGCATGCATCTTGGCGAACAGCTCGGGCTCGACGTTGGTAAGACCGCACAGGACGCCGTTGCCGCCGGACACGCGGTTGACGAGGTAGTACTCATCGAAACCGGACAGCACGGAGAACTCCGGGTTCACCTTGCGCACCTCGGCGATCACCTTGCGGGTATGGCTGATGGTGTCGACCGTGTCCTTGATGCCGCAGATGTTCTTGTGCTCGCGCGCCAGGTCGGCCACAAGCTCAGGGGTGAGATCCGAACCCGTGCGGGCGGGGAAGTTGTACAGGATGACGGGCAGCTCGGTCGCCTCGGCGATGGCGCCGAAATAGACCTTCGCGGTCGGCGCGGTCGGCCCGAAGTAGTACGGGGAGACCGCCACGACGCCATCGGCCGCGACCTGCTCGGCGAACTTCGTGAACTCGATCACGTTGGCGAGCATGGTGTCGCCCACACCTGCTAGCACCTTCATGCGGCCCGCGACGCGTTCGACCGCAAACGCCAGCGCCGCCTTCTTGTCCTCCAGCGAGAAGCTGAAGAACTCGCCGATGCTGCCGAACAGCAGCACGCCGTCGATCCCGGCATCGGCCAGATGGTCGAGATGCTTGCCCCACAGCTCGTAATCGATCTTGCCCTCATCGTCGGTGATGGTGATCGACGGGCAGTAGATACCTTCAAACATGGTTGACGCTCCTCTCGGGGCACAGCCCCGCATATCAAGGGATACCAGCGCGAGGCTCGAGCGGCCCCGCGCGTTCCGCGCGCCCTACAGCGTAAGGCCGTAGGCACGCACGGCGTTGTTCATAAAGAAGCCCTCGTCGTCACCGAACGCATCGCGCAGGAGGTCGAAGTGCTCCTCGAAGGAGGAGTACATCTCCACGACCGGCCAGTTAGACGCATAGAGCAGCCTGTCGGCGCCGAACGTCTCGCGCACGAACGCGAGCAGCTCGGACACGAAGCCGCGATCGGAAGTGGGATAGCCCGAAACCTTGACGTACAGGTTGGGCAGGTCGGCGAACTTCCTCATGACCGCGCACCACGGCTCGTCGAGCGCCTCGACATTGCCCAGATGGTTGAGGATCACCGTCTCCTCGGGCACCTGGGCGAACGCCTCGTAGGCGTCCTCGAGCTCGGACACGCGGTTGCACGACTCGAAGGGCATGCCGGCCGCGGCGAGCGCGCGCAGGCCGTCGACAAACGACTGCTCCAGGCAGCGGCCACGGGGCTCGCTATCGATATGCAGCGGCTCGCGGATGCCCGTCGCATGCAGCGGCACGCGCATGCTGGGGCTCACCGTGCTACGCAGCATGGCCGCGCGGATCTTCTCATGCCGAGCCATGAGATCGTAGACGATCCGGTCCTCCGCGACGGGGTCGGCGCAATCCACCTCGACGTACACGCCGCCCGCGAACTCGACGCCCGGAAGCTTGCCGTAGAGCGCCTCCAGGTCATCGAACGTGTAGGTGCGCGTGATGCTGCCATCGGTGCCCTCGAGCCAAGGAAGGCTTTGCGTCTCGAGGTCCCACACATGGAAGTGGGAATCGATGACCTTCAGATCGGCCATGGGTCCTCCCCTTACGCCAGCGAGCGGTCAAGGTTGACGTAGCCGCCGTCGACGTTCAGCCATTGGCCCGTGGTATGCGAGGAGCGGTCGGACAGCAGGAAGCACGTCGTGTCGGCGATCTCCTCGACCGTCGTCATGCGATGGCCCAGCGGAATCTTGTCGGTGATGAGGCTCAGGCGGGCCTGCTGGGCTTCCTCGTCGCCAAAGGACTTGATCCACTTGGCATACAGCGGGGTCCATGCCTCGGCGACCACGATGGCGTTCACGCGGACCTCGTCGGCGACGAGGGCGGCAGCCCATTCGCGCGTGAGGCCAAGGATCGCGCCCTTGGCGGCGGCATAGGCGGACGTCTTGCCCTGACCGGTCAGCGCGACCTTGGACGAGATGTTCACGACGGAGCCCTTGGACTCCTTCAGATAGGGCACCGCCTGGTGGACGAGCTCGAAGTAGTGCGTCAGGTTGTTGTGCAGCGACGCCTCGAATTCCTGCCAGGTCGTGGACTCCAGGTCGAGGTTGTCGTTGCGTCCGGCGTTGTTTACGATGCCGTCGATGCGGCCGTACTTCCTGTAGACGTCCTCGACGATGGGCTTGAGCTCATCGGTGTCGTTCAGGTCGATGTAGTGGATGTCGTACTCGTCGGTGATCTCGGAGATCTCCTTGATGAACTCGTCCTCGACACCGTCTTTGCGGTTCAGCACGACCGGGATGGCGCCCTCGCGCGCGAGCTGGAAGACGATTCCCTTGCCGATGCCCTTGAAGCCGCCGGTGACGATGACGACCTTTCCCTTGAGATGCAGATTCATGGGTTTGCTCCTTATCTCCGTGCGCGCCCGGCGCGCCCGCTTACATGTAGTTGCACAGGTGCGGCAGCGCCGTCTCGGTGTAGCCGAGCGCCTCCGCACGGGTCGGCCTGCCGTTGCAGACGTCGATGATCTGGTCGATCAGCCGGTCGCGCAGCTCGATCATGGACTCGGGGCCGTAGATGGTCGCCGAGGCGTCGAAATCGATGTTGTCCGCCATGGTCTGCGCGGTGTTGCGGTTTGCGGTCAGGCGCAGCACGGGCGCCACCGCGTTGCCCGTCGGCGTGCCGAGACCCGTGGAGAAGACCACGAGCTGGCACCCGCCGGCGATGATGCCTCCCACCGAGGACGCGTCGTTGCCCGGCGTATCCATGATGACCAGGCCCTCCCCCGCCTTGAGCGGGGCCGCGTACGGGTAGACCGCGGAGATGTCGCTGTGACCGCCCTTGTGGATGCAGCCGAGCGACTTCTCCTCGAGCGTCGTGAGGCCGCCGGCGATATTGCCGGGGCTGGGGTTGCCCTCGCGCATCTCGGCGCCGAACATCTGCACGTACTTCTCGTAGTCGGACACGATCTTGAGCGTCTGCTCGGCGACCTCGGGCGTCTTGCCGCGGCGCGCCAGGATGTGCTCGCCGCCGAAGAGCTCGGGCGTCTCGCACAGCACGGAGGTCGCCCCCTGGGCGACCATCCAGTCCGAGACCTCGCCGATCAGCGGGTTGGCGCCCAAGCCGCTCGACGTGTCGGAGCCTCCGCAGTTGGTGCCGAAGATCAGCTCGGAGACGGGGCATTCGACGCGACACTCGAGCGACGCCTCGTCGGCGAGCTCGCGCGCGATGCGCGTGCCCTCCTCGACGGCCTTGATGGAGCCGCCGACCTGCTGGATGACAAGCGTCCTGACCGGTTTGTCCGTGCGCTCGCGGATGGCGTCCACGACCAGGTCGTTCTGGCAGCCCTCGCACCCCAGCGACACCGCGAGCACCGAGGCGATATTGGGGTTGGCGGCGAGCCCGGCCATGGTGTCGATCGTCATCTGCTGATCGCGCGCGACCTGCGAGCAGCCGTTTTGGTTGTGGAACGTGACGCACCCGTCGACCGCGCGCGCGATGCGCTCAGTGGTGTCGGAGGCGCAGATGCTCGTGGGGAGGATGAGCACGTGGTTGCGGATGCCCACGCGGCCGTCGCTGCGGCGATAGCCCCAAAAGGTGCGCGTCGGCCCCGCCTCGACATGCCGCTCGACGACGCGCGAGGTGTCCTGCCTGGCGGCATCGGCGTCTTTGAGCTCGTCGGAGCTTGCGCAATTGTGCACGTGCACGTGCTCGCCCGCCTTGATGTCCGATGTCGCGACGCCGATGTACTCGCCGTACTTCACCACGGTCTGCCCCTTGGCGATATCGCAGCGCGCGATCTTGTGGAACAGCGGGATGTCCTGCACCGCCGTCACCGCCCCCTCGCTGCCGTCGGGCAGCGAGAAGACCGCGGTCTCGCCCGAGCTCAGCGGGTAGATGGCGACCACGACATTGTCCCTGGCATCGATAGCTACGGAGTTCCTCATACCGTTCCTCCCGGTTGATCGCCGAGCAAGACCGCTCGCTCGTGTTCCATGAAGACATGCGGGTTGTGGTGTTTCAAATTGTTCCTATATAGGAACTCTGTTCTGTATTACAACTTCAGTATAGCCTCACGAAACGCGTTTTCAAGTGAGTTCGACCACGATTCCGAGGAGCAGACCATGGAGCAGGACGTCAAGCAGCATCGCGCGACCCAACGCGTCCTCGCCGTGCTGGAGCAGCTGACGGCGCACCCCGAGGGCCTCACGTTCACCGAGCTCTGCCACGCGCTCGATGCGCCCAAAAGCAGCCTCTCCCCCATCTTGCACACCATGGCGGGCAGCGGGTTCATCGCGCTCGACGAGCACGGGGCGCGCTACCGCGTAGGCATCAAGACCTATGTGGCGGGCAGGGCCTACGACCGCACCGATTCGGACATGCGCCTGCTCAGAGAGGTGGTCAGAGGCGTTGTCGACGCCTGCGACGAAACGGCGCAGGTCGGCATCCTCGACGGCGCGTCGGTGCTCTACATCCTGCGCATCGATTCCTCACAGCCCGTCCGCCTCAAATCCGAGGTGGGGACCCTGCCGGCGTACTGCACCGCAATCGGGAAGGCCCTGCTGAGCGAGAAGGCCCGTCCGGACCTGGAGGCGCTGCTCCCGCAGCGATTCGAGCGCTTCACGGATGCAACGCTTCGCTCTATCGACGAGCTTGAACCGGAGCTCGAGGCGATCCGTTGCACCGGGTTCGCCTATGATCGCCGCGAGACCGACGATGCGATCACCTGCGTGGCCACCCCCGTGCACGCGCGCGGCGCCGTGGGCTACGGCCTGGGGGTCTCCGTCCCCGCGTACCGGTTCACGCCCGAGAAGGAGCTGCTCATCAAGCAGGCGCTGTCCTCTGCGCGCACAGAGCTCGAGCGGGCGCTGTCATAGGGATCCGGACCTGAGGAAACGCTGATCGTTCGCCCCCGCGCCGCGCTGTCGCACCGGCACGGGCGTCTTGAGCCATAAAAAAACGGGGCCCGGTTGCCCGGACCCCGCATGCGTTCCGCTTATGCGGCGCGCGAAAGCAGACGACTCGTCTGCAAGAAGTTACTTGATGGAGACGGCAGCGCCGGCAGCCTCGAGCTTCTCCTTGGCAGCGTCGGCGTCCTCCTTCTTGACACCCTCGAGAACGGCCTTGGGAGCGCCCTCGACGACCTCCTTGGCCTCCTTGAGACCGAGGGAAGTGAGCTCGCGGACGACCTTGATGACCTGGATCTTGTTGTCGCCGAAGCCCTCGAGCACGACATCAAACTCGGTCTTCTCCTCCTCCTCGGCGGCACCGCCAGCAGCGGGGGCGGCGACGACGGCGGCAGGAGCAGCGGCGGAAACGCCGAAGGTGTCCTCGATAGCCTTCACGAGCTCGGAAGCCTCGAGCAGGGTCATTTCCTTAAGGGCCTCGATGATCTCATCGGTGGTAAGCTTAGCCATTTTAAAAATCCTTTCGGTTTCCCTGCGTTTCGCAGGGAGATGTGTGCGGTGGCGCTAAGCGCCGGGAACGGGTGCGGCTATGCGGCCGCCTGAAGACGAACCTGGAAACTAGGCTGCCTTCTGCTCGGAGACCTGCTGGATCGAGCGAGCAAGACCGCTGGAAACGCCGTTGACGCAAACAGCGATGTCGCGCGCGAAACCAGAGATGAGGCCGGCGATCTGACCCAGGAGCTGATCCTTGGTGGGCAGCTCGGCGATAGCGTTGACCTCCTCGGCGTTGACCGCCTTGCCCTCGGAGATACCGCCCTTGATCTCAAGGACGCCCTTGGACTTCGTGACGAACGTCTTGAGGCACTTGGCGGCCTCGACGGGCTCGTTCTCGTAGAACACGTAAGCGACCGGACCGACGAGGATATCGTCGATTGCGGGCTGCTCCTGGTTCTGGAGAGCGATGCGCACGAGGTTGTTCTTGTACACCTTCATCTCGGCACCGGTCTCGCGGAGCTGGTGACGCAGCTCCTGAGCCTGCTTAACGGTCAGACCCTTGTAGTTGACAACGAACATGCCGTTGTTCTCCTGCAGACGAGACTCGATCTCTGCAACCATGTCGACTTTGTACTGCTGTGGCATTGTTACACCTCCTTCTCGCTTTTCTTAAGGCACGGACCCGTGCAGGACGTGACGGGGGCATGTCTTTAAGAAAAGAAAACCCCCGCGCTGTAGAGAGCGACGGGGGCGAGAAGACATATCTGCTCGACCACCTCGGCTGGCGGGTTACCCCATTGAGCTTTGGAGTTGCTGGGACTCCTTGGCGCCGGCTGTCTCTGGCAGCGGATTCGTGCGTGAACCTGTTGTAGTATGCCGTGGCGCGCAGACCGCGTCAAGCGCGCGGTCTAAATTCACGTCCACGACACATGAGCCGCGAGGCCCGTGTACGGCCAGCGCTCGGACCTGCCGGCAGACTCCCTATCCTCTCAGCGAGGCGACGAAGCGCTCGAGCCTGCGCAGGCCCTCGTCGAGCGCGTCGTCCGCCACGCAGTAGGAAAGGCGCACGAAGCCCGCGCACCCGAAGCACTCGCCCGGCACGAGCCCCACGCCCGCCTCGACGATAGCGCACTCGCAGAACTCCTCGGAGCCGAGCCCGGTCTGCGTCACGGGGATGAACGCGTAGAAGGCGCCGGCGGGCTTGACGGCCGGCGGCATGCCCATCTTGTCGAGCGCCTCCAGCACGCGGGTGCGGCGCGCGCGGTAGATATCGAGCATGGGGGTCGGGTCGACCTCGAGCGCACGCGCCGCCGCCGGCATGACGAAGGCGGGCACCGAGGACACCATATATTGGTGCGCCTTGGCGATCTCGGCGGCAATCGGAGCGGCCGCGCTCACCCAGCCCAGACGCCAACCGGTCATCGCCCACGGCTTGGAGAAGCTGTCCACCACGACGGTGCGGTCCGCGAGCTCGGGGTGGCGCACGGCGAAGCGCTCGTAGGGCCCCTCGTAGACCAGGCGGTTGTACACGTCGTCGCAGATCACGAAGATGCCGGCCTCCTCCGCCACGGCGGCGACCGCGTCGAGCGAGGCGGCATCGAGCAGGCAGCCGGTCGGGTTGTTGGGCGTGCAAATGATGATCGCCTTGGTCGCCGGCGTGACGAGCGCGCGCAGCTCGCCCTCGTCGATCTGGAACCCGGCCGCGACCGTGCTCATGAGCACCGGCGTGCCGCGGTTGATGTGCACCGCCGCCTCGTAGAGCGTGAAGGCCGGCACCGGGATGATGACCTCGTCGCCGGGATCGAGCAGGGCGGCGAGCGTGGCCGAGATGGCCTCGGTGGCGCCGGCCGTCACGGTGACGGCCTCGGGATCTGCGGGGATTCCCTGGCGCGCCATGTACGCGGCGATGGCGCGGCGCAGCTCCGGCGTGCCGCAGTTCGGCGGGTAGTGCGTCTCCCCGCGCGCGAGGGCCGCCGCGACCTCCGCCGAGATCGCGGGCGGCGTGTCGAAATCCGGCTCGCCGAGCGCCAGGGGAATGCAATCGGGCTGCTGGGCGGCAAGGGTGTTGATGCGGCGGATGCCGGACGGCTTGATCCGGGCAAACGCTGAACTCGTTGACTTCATCATGGTGAGACCTTCCGTTATACGTGCTGTTCAGCATAGCACCCGATGGCCCACAGCCTCCCGCACGCGTGTTCTAAACATGGCTGCAATCTTTATCCTTAGCCCCCGCTAGACCTCGTGGATACGGGCCCCTCCGCGTTCATGAGATGGCGTGGAGCGGCGGGCGGCGGGACGCTTCCGGTTCCGATGGGTTGAAACGAACCCGTCCCCAACCAACCCATAGAGGCCTGCTGCGGCCGATGCGCTACCATAGGTGCAGCATGCCGTGAAAGGAGGGGTGCGATGCGAGGGGCAAAACGCGATTCTTGTCGCGGCGAGCACGATGCAGCGAGCTTTGCGAACCCGCATGCGCAGCAAGTTCTGCGGCGGGCACGGCCCGTCGAGCTGCATGCCCCTGGCCGTATCGCGCTCATCGACACGAATCCGAATACCGCCGATCCGGCAGCTCAAGCTGTGTTCGACGATTTTTCCGACGCGCTGACCGCCTACGCACGGTCCTCGAGCAGCTCGGTGCCCGACATGGTCCGTTTCGCCTGCAACAAACAGGTCGAGGCTGCTCGCGACGATTCCGATGAACCGAAAGGTTTCGATGCGGCAGTCATCGCCGTATCCCTACCAGCCGATGCGTCGTCCGCCCATCACGTCGACATGCTTGAGCGCGCGTGGCGTGCGTGCACCTTGGAACAGCATGCGCGCGTGTACGCTATCGCCATGACCGACGCCTACGCGCCCGACGCGGCGCGCGACGCGCTGCTCGACCTTGAGACATATTGCGACAGGGGGTACGCGATCTGGTGCGGAGGCATCGCGCTCGGCGCGGGGAACCTGATCGTCCGCACGCGTACGAGTCCTCGCATGGGAACGCTGCGCCGCACGCGCTCGCAGGCGATCGACAGGCTTATCGCCGCAGTCCGCCTTGGCACCAACGTCGACCAGGCGCTTGAGCTCGCCGGCGGCTCGGGCGACCCATCCACCCCCGACATCCTCACCGTGTCCTGCCCCCTCCCCCGCTTCCTCTACCGCCACATAGCGAAGGCATGACCGCAAGGGGCTGTATCGAAAGCGATTTTGGTGCAGCCCCTCTTCCATGCCCGGAATCCCGCGGCGGCCGCGCCCGCCGCGGAAATGAAAAAGGGCGGGGGCCGGCCCTACGCCGGCGCCCCCGCCCCCGCCTTCCTCGATTCCGCGAGGAAGGGCTTGCGTATGTTGTGGCCCGTGGCGACCAGCCTCCACTCGAGCTCCACCTTCTCGAGCCCCCTCAGCGTGAACCTCGTGAAGCCGAGGTTGCGCTTGATGTTGCCGAACGCGGTCTCCACGTCGACGGAGCACCTCTTCCTCAGGGCGGACCCGGCCTCGCTTCGCAGCATCTCGCTGGCGCGCCCCCTGAACGCGTTCAGGGTCGGGTTCACCCGTATCCGCCTGGGCCGGTCGGCGTCCTCCGACCTCGAGCACCTCAAACGGCAGGTACGAGACGCGCCGGCGCGCGCTCGAGACGGAGCCCCAGCCCTTCTGGGGATACTGGGAGGCCAAGGCGGCGTAACCGCATATCCACGGTGATCTAACAGAGGCACTATCAAAACTATAAGGCCGTACGCAAATAGGACAGGCCAATCAGGATTCCGAAGCCGAGACCGATGAACGCCGGTTTTTGTAGAGCAAGGTCCAGGCACCACATACCACGCGCGCCCCTGTATGTTCGACGAATTCCGTTATAGGGAGACAGTGATTTTTCATGGCGCACGTATTGTCGATGTCCTAGCAGGAATCTAGAAATAAGTGACGAACCTTTTACCGATTCGAATGCCCATTAACCGATGAATAGGAATTCATAAAATACCGACTGAGAAAAGGATTGCTATCATATTTTTAAATATTGGTCAACTTCTAACGAAAGGAGAATATGCATAGCAGCCAAACCTCTGGCAAAGGAGGGACATGATGAAGCGCATACGGATTACAGCATTATTCACACTAAGTATCTATATGGAAACGAATTCGTCAAAGCCCATATAGTTGGGTTTGCGAATTTTAGGTATACGCACCCAAGCACCGGCCTTACGGTAAGTGCAACAGTTCCGGTTGATCACATTACGCTCTGGGCGACCGAATGAAGGTAAGATCATGGAGCTCCTAGCCGTATATGGAACCTTTTTGATGTCACTATGCATTGACGTTCTGAAAATTGTGTTCATGATTTTTGGCATTGTCTGCATGTATAAATACATCAGAGCCAAGTAGATGAGACCGATTTCTCGATAGCGTTCTTTTGGAGAAAGCAGTATCGCAAACAAGTCTGCCGTTGAAGACGGGTTACTTTGCACCGTCTTCAACGGCGGCTTATAGGGCAAAAAGTGTGTCCGCTTTAGAGATGTCGACGCAGATCGGCACCTCTAAAGAGGACACACTTTTTGCCCTATAAGCCTCAACAGCCGACTTGTCTTTTTTCGCATGGGCATAGAGTCCAAGACCCTTTGAATCTCTCTTTGGTCGGTGTCGGTGGATTGATGGTGCGCACACCGATTTCGTAACCATGCCCACCCGCACCATCGATATTCCGACGATTTTGGCGGGCCGGCTGCGCCGTCCGGAAGGACGGGACCATATGGACAAGCATAGCTTATCGCGCACGGGCCGGGGGCGCGCCTGCCGCATCGTGTGGATACCGAAGTACAGGAGGAAGGTCCTGTACGGGGAGACGCGAAGGGAGGTCGGGGAGATACCGAGGGCGCTTGCGGAGCGCATGGACGGCGTCGAGATGGCGGAGGGGTCCGCCTGCCCCGGCCACATCCACATATGCCTGAGGATCGCCCCCAAGCTGAGCGCCGGCGACGTCATCGGGAAGCTGAAGGGCAAGAGCGCGATAATCCCGCACGAGAGGCACCCGGAATGGCGACGGGCCGCGGGCAGGGAGCGGACTCTGCGGGCCAGGGGCTGCTGCGTGAGCGCCGTCGGCCTGAACGGGTCGGTGATCAGGAGGTGCATCCGGAACCAGGAGGACGGCAGCCGGATCGAGTAGGTGACGGGGAGCCGCCGATCGGCGGCGTGACGTAACGGCCACCGGCCCGCCGCGGCCCCGCCGCCGTGGTAAAAAGCCCCTATGGGGCGATACTAAAGGGACCTTATGTTGCAGCCCCTTGCACCGCGGTTGCCACCGATACGCACGACTCCCGAACGTCTGTTTGCTCGTGTGGTAGAATGGACCACTACCGCAATCGACGACGGGCGAGGGGGAGGAGGGCGAGATGGCAGACGTCCAGCGAATCATCGACCAGATCATGAACGACGAGAAGCTGCGTCGCAGCTCGCACTTCTCCGACCGCATCTACACCTCCGAGCCGATCCTCACCACCGCACGCCAGATGGCCACCTATCTACCCGACCGGTATCGCGAGATGCGCGCCATCTCCCGGTGGCAGCAGGACGGCGACGGCGCGCGCGGACGATGGCTCTCCGAAGCCGAGCTGTTCTATCGCCAGGGCATCTTCATGGAGGACTTCGAGGACGATTGCCCCTACCACGGCACGTTCAAATCGTTCTACCCCACCTACAACGCCATGAGCGATCGGCAGCTACGCGGCTATTTCACCTGGCGCGCCGCCGTGCGCCGCGGGAGCATCGAGGAGACCTCCCTCTCGTTTGCCTATGTCTACCTGTACGAGCTGCTGTGCGGCATCGGCGTGGCGGACCCTCTCGACGGGTTCGGGAAGTTCAAGGCGTTTTGGGACACCTACCGCGCGTTCGCCCCCGAAATCGACCGCTATGCGCGCGTCTGGCTGCAGGACTACGTCGTCTACCACGGCCTCGACCCCCAGCTCGTCGCCGATCAGAAGAACGTGGCGTTCGACCGCCTGCTCATCGAGCTTCAGGCCGTGACCGAGATCGCCCTGGCGCGGCCCCAAGCCGCCGTGCGCGGCAAGAAGTCGGCCAAGACGTCCGGCGCGCTGCTGCCCGTCGATGCCGGGTTCGAGGACCGGATGCTTCGCGCCGTCGACGCGCTGTCGACCTACCGAATCGGAACATCGCGCATGTACCGCGAGCAGCCCGAAGGCCTGCGCCACGTCGCCTGCGCCACCTATGTCCAACTGGTCCGCTACTACGACAAGCACCGCAAGTGCGGCCTCATCGAGAGCCTCTTCGGGTCGCGCGCCCGGCTGCCCTACACCATGTTCGCCTCGGCGGTGTTCTTTGCCAAAACCCCTCATCCCGACGCCGTCGTCGATCTCACCCCGCTGTCCCGCTTCACCTGCGAGGGCGGGCTGTGGACCTGCGAGCGCGTGCACGGCAGCCGCTCCCGCAGCAGCAAGCTGGGCGATGCGATGCGCGCCGTCGACCGGCTCATGCGGGTACGCAAGGGATGCGCGCACCAGTTGAAAGACGAGAAGATCCCAAGGTATCTCGAGCAGATCATCGAGCGGGAGATCGACGCCTGGGAGCTGTGGGAGCGCTCGCATGCGCCCCGTCGCATCGACATCGACCTGACGAAGCTCTCCGGCATCCGCAGCGCGGCGGCAGAGACGAGGGAGGCACTCCTGATCGATGAGGAGCGCGAAGACGTCCCGCCAGCAGAGCCGGCCCAGGCCGAGCCTGCCACGGAGCCGGTCGCAACACGAGAGGAGCCCTCGGCGCCCCGCGCGCCCGTCGCGGGCCCTGCCCCCGCGCAGGCGGCGCACGATGCGGCGGACGGCTCCTCCCCCTTCCCGTCTGCGCAGGCGACCTACCTGCGCGCACTGCTCGCCAACGACCCCCAAGCGCGCGCCGAGGCGGTGCGCGAGACCCCTGAGGACCTGCTCGTCGACGCCATCAACGAGACGGCGTTCGACCTGATCGGGGACACGGTCGTCGAATTCGGCGAATCCGGCCCGACCGTCGTGGAAGACTACCGAGAAGACCTGGAGGAGTTGCTCGCATGAGCGATACCGCATCATCTGCCCCGCGCGTGCCCAAGCGCGTGGCCGCCGTCATCCTGAACTCCCTGAAAGGCGGCGTCGTGCCGCGCATCGGCCTGCCCTATATCACCGTGGGCCGCGAGGTGGAGATCCGCGCGCTTCTGACCGACCTCGACCTCATCGCCGACGGTGGGGCCTCGTTCCGCTTTCTGGTCGGCCGCTACGGCGCCGGCAAGAGCTTCCTACTCCAGACCATCCGCACGCACGCCATGGGCGAGAACTTCGTGGTCGCCGACGCGGACCTGTCGCCCGAGCGCCGGCTTCAGGGCGGCCAGGGCCAGGGTCTGGCCACCTACCGCGAGCTCATCCGCAACCTTTCGACCAAGACGCGGCCCGAAGGGGGCGCGCTCGGCCTCATCCTCGACCGCTGGGTCGCGAACGTGAACGCCGAGGGCGAGACGGATGGCGAGGCGCGCGCCCGCGCGTCCGTGGCCGGCCTCGAGGAGCTCGTCCACGGGTTCGATTTCGCTCGTATGCTCGTGCGCTACTACCGGGCGAGCACCGAGGGCGACGAGGAGACGAAATCGAGCGTCTCGCGGTGGCTGCGCGGGGAATTCCGCACCAAGACCGAGGCGAAATCCGAGCTGGGAACCTCCGTCATCATCACCGATGACGACTGGTACGACTACATCAAGCTCATCGCCGCATTCCTGCGCGGCGCGGGGTATCGCGGCATGCTCGTGCTCATCGACGAGCTCGTGAACCTGTACAAGATCCCGAACGCCATCACCCGGCAGTACAACTACGAGAAGATCCTCACGATGTACAACGACACGCTGCAGGGCAAGGCGCACTACCTGGGCATCATCATGGGCGGAACGCCGACGTCGATCGAGGACCGGCGCCGCGGCGTGTTCTCCTACGAGGCGCTGCGCAGCCGCCTCACCCAGGGGCGGTTCGCCCGCGAGGACATGCGCGACATGCTGGCGCCCATCATCCGCCTGCACCCGCTCACCTACGAGGAGCTGCTCGTGCTGATCGAGAAGCTGGGGCAGATCCACGCCGGGTACTTTGGCTACACGAGCACGATCACCGACGAGGACCTCGCCGCGTTTCTGCAGATCGAGTTCGGCCGCGTGGGCGCCGATTCGCACCTGACGCCGCGCGAGGTCATTCGCGACTTCATCGAGCTGCTCGACATCGCGTTCCAGAACCCGGAGATGGACATCTCGAACCTCCTGCGAGACGAGGGCGCCGTGACGGATGCGGGAAAGCCCGCAGATGCAGGCGGGGACGCCCCCTTCGCAGAGTTCACCATCTAGGGAAACACCGATCGCCTCACTCCGTGCAAGTCGGGGACGTACCTTCCGCGTGCATGCATGCACGCGGAAGGTACGTCCCCGACTTGCACGGAGTGAGGCCGCAAAAAAAGCGGCCGACCCCGAGGGGCCGGCCGCGTTCATATCCAGCGAAGGATTACAGGCTACTCGACGGGCTTCAGCGCGTCGTGGGCCTCGGCGACCGCATCGACATGCTGGCCGTCCTCGGGGCGCTCGAGCTCCGGGATCCAATCGATGTACTGGTCGTCCGGCGCGTTCTTGTGCGGGGACTTCTTGGCGTAGGCCTTCACCATAGCCGCGGTCTTGGTGATGGACTGCAGCGTGCCGGCGCCGGCCACGCAGCCGCCCGGGCATGCCATGCCCTCGAGCAGGTAGCCGTCGTACTTGCCCTTGACGGCATCCTTCATCATCTTGCGGCAGTTGTCGAGGCCCTCGGCGTTGGCGACCTTGACGACGCGCGACGGGTCGTCGCGATGGATGGCGTTCACCACGGCGTTGGCGACGCCGCCCGCGACGGCGAAGTTGCGGCCGTCGGTGGACGCGACCTCGAAGTCGCTCGAGCCCTCACCGGCGAGCTTGGTGTAGTCGATGTCCTTGGCCTCCATCATGCCCGCCATCTCCTCGAAGGTGAGGACGAAATCGACTTCGGACTTGACGGACTTGCGCTGCGCCTCGAGCTTCTTTGCGGAGCAGGGGCCGACGAACACGATCTTGGCGTTGGGGTGCTGCTTGCGGATCAGGCGCGCGGTCAGCGTCATGGGCGTGAGCGCCATCGAGATGCACTCGGCATGCTCGGGGAACTCCATCTTGGCCATGACCGACCAGGCGGGGCAGCAGGAGGTGCCCATGAACGGCATCTTGTCGGGGACCTCCTCGATGAAGTCGCCGGCCTCCTGCACGGCGCACAGGTCGGCGCCGAGCGCGACCTCCTCCATGCCGGAGAAGCCGAGCTCCTTGAACGCCTGGCGCAGCTTGTCGACGTTGCCCTTGCCGCCGAACTGGCCGACGAAGGCCGGGGCGACCTCGGCGATGACCTCCTCGCCCTCGCGGATGGCGTGGATGACCTGGAAGATCTGGCTCTTGTCGGCGATGGCGCCGAACGGGCAGTTCACGAGGCACTGGCCACAGGAGACGCACTTGTCGTAGTCGATCTTGGCGCGGCCCTGCTCATCGGAGCCGATGGCGTTCATGCCGCAGGCGGCGGCGCAGGGGCGCTCGTAGTGGTGGATGGCCGAGTACGGGCACACGGAGGCGCAGCGGCCGCACTTGATGCACTTGGACTGGTCGATGTGGGCCTTGCCGTCCACAAAGGAGATCGCGCCCTTGGGGCAGATCTCGCGGCAGGGATGCGCCATGCAGCCCTGGCACGCATCGCTCACGCGGTAGACGTTGTCCTCGCAGGCGTTGCACGCGAAGCTGATGACGTTGATCAGCGGCGGCTCGTAATAGGTCTCGGGCTTCGCGGCCTCGGCCACGCCCTCGGAAAGCATCGCGGGCTTATCGACACCCTGCAGGGGCAGGCCCATCGCCAAGCGAATGCGCTCGCCCACGACGGCGCGCTCGATGAACACGCTCTCGCGGTACGTCGCGACATCGCCCGGAATGATCTCGTAGGGCAGGTTGTCGACCCAGCCGTAATCATCGGTATCGACCACACCGTCGCCATCGACGTCGACGCCGCCCTGGTAGGCGATGCGCGCGACCTCTTTGAAGACGGTACGACGAATCTTGGTGATGTTCGTGTACACACCTCGCATGGAGTTGCTCATATAGTTGTCCCCTCTCGGACGTTTGTCAGGCGTGCCCATATTTTATAATTGAACCCTGCGTTTTGTCCGTACTTTGACGCAAGGATTCGCAAAATAGTGCACGCAACATGCACGCGCACGGGTATCGTGTGTGCCGAAGTACCATATGCAAAGAATCGAGGTCTCACCATGAAACGCATATCCGAGCAGCTCAAGGCGACGATGGGCCGTCGCACCTTCCTCGCCGCAGCGGGCATGGGCGTCACCGGCGCCGTCGCTGCTCTCGCCGGGTGCTCCGACTCCACGGCAGGCGCCGGCTCGACATCGACCGGAAGCTCCTCGAGCGCCGCAGGAAGCGCCGAGGAAGAACCCGTCGAGAGCGTCGAGGTCCGCGTCGCGTCCCTCTCCGGCCCCACGTCCATCGGCCTCGTCTCCTTCATGGAGCTCGCCAAGGACGCCGAGCGCTACGACAACACCTACACGTTCAACATCTACAAGGCCGCGGACGAGATCCTGCCGCAAGTCATCAAGGGCGATATCGACATCGCCCTCATCCCGGCGAACGCCGCCTCTGTCCTGTATAACAAGACCGAGCAGGGCATCGCGTGCATCGACATCAACACGCTCGGCGTGCTGTCCGTGGTGACCGGAGACGCGTCCGTCACCTCCTTCGAGGATCTTGCCGGCCGCACCGTCTATCTCACCGGCAAGGGGACGACCCCCGAGTACACCATGAACTACCTGTTGAACGCCGCCGGCATCGCCGACTCCGTCACGCTCGAGTTCAAGAGCGAAGCGACCGAGGTCGTCAGCACGCTGGCCGCCGACGCATCCGCTGTGGGCGTGCTGCCCCAGCCGTTCGTGACCGCCGCGCTCGCCAAGAACGATGCGCTGAGCGCGCCGGTCGACCTGACCGACGTGTGGGCACAGTACGCCAACGAGGG
This sequence comes from Collinsella sp. An271, assembly GCF_002159695.1. Classification (NCBI taxonomy): domain Bacteria; kingdom Bacillati; phylum Actinomycetota; class Coriobacteriia; order Coriobacteriales; family Coriobacteriaceae; genus Collinsella; species Collinsella sp. An271. The sequence goes on from NZ_NFJE01000016.1 coordinate 18,185, forward strand.
CAGCCAGATGGTCACCGGCGTGACCGTGGTGCGCCGCGAGTTCGCCGAGGCGCACGAGCAGGCGGTTGTCGAGTTCCTGACCGCGCAGGCGGCCTCTGTCGCCACGGTCAACGACGACCCTGCCGCCGCGGCTCCGCTCGTGGTCGAAGCGGGCATCATCGAGTCCGAGGCCGTCGCGGAGGCGGCCATCCCCAACTGCCATCTCGTCTGCCTCACCGGCGAGGAGATGAAAGATGCGCTGTCCGGATACCTCGAGGTGCTTCACGCCGCGAGCCCCGAGGCGGTCGGCGGCACCATGCCGGAGGACAATTTCTACTTCTCCATCGACGTGTAACCGCACAAACCCGCAGGCCGCCCGTCCGAACCGTGCAGGGGCGGTCGCCTTGCTTGGGGGCTGGAACCACCGGCCCCCTCTCTCTATCCCAAAGCCATTTGGAGGCATCGACCCTTGAGCCGCACGACCACGCAGAACACCTTGTCCCGAAGGCTCTCCGGCATGCTCGCCGTGCTCTTCTGGATCGTCGTGTGGCAGCTTGCGAGCATGGCGGTCGCAAGCGAGTTCATCTTGGCAGGCCCGCTCGATGCCCTGCGCGCGCTCGCGCGCCTCGTGCCCACCGCGGCGTTCTGGGGGCAGATCGCGTTTTCATTCTTCCGAATCGCCGCAGGCACCGTAGTCGCCTACGCCCTCGCCATCGCGCTTGCCGCCGCGGCGCACCGATGGGCCCTCGTGCGCACGCTTGCCGCGCCCGCGCTCTCCGCCATCAAGAGCACGCCCGTCGCCTGCGTGGTCGTCGTGCTGCTCATCTGGTTCGGCTCGCGCAACGTGAGCGCCATCGCCGTGTTCCTCATGGCGCTGCCCGGCATCTACTTCCCCGTGCTGAAAGGGCTCGACGAGCTCGATCCGCAGATGGAGGAGCTGTTCTGCCTCTATCGCGCCGACGCGCGCACGCGCCTGCTGGCGCACGTCGTGCCCGGGGTCATGCCCTATCTGGTTGCGGCGAGCGCCACCGTGCTGCCCATGAGCTGGAAGGCCGGCGTGGCGGCCGAGCTGATCGGCGTGCCGGACGGATCGATCGGCGAGCGCATCTACCAGGCGAAACTACTGCTCGAGACGGCAGACCTGTTTGCCTGGACCATCGTGGTCGTGCTGGTCGCCTGGGTGTTCGAGCGCGCGGTGCTCTCGGCGCTCAACGCATGCTGGCCCGCTGCTGGGCGCTGGGCGGCCCTGCATCAGAACGGGCGCACGGCAGCGACGCCGACGGGCGCTACCATCGTCGCGCGGCAGCTGCGCGCCGGCCACGCCGGCACGGCCGCATGCAGAGCCGTTGATTTTGAGGTCGCTCCGGGGGAGATCCTCTGCCTGATGGGATCTTCGGGCGCCGGCAAGACCACCATGCTCTCCACCATCACGGGGCTGCTTTCTCCCGTCTCGGGAAACCTGTCCATACCGGATGAGACCCGCTTTGCCGCCGTGTTCCAGGAAACGCGCTTGGTGGACGATTTGACGCCCGAGGAGAACGTTCGCCTGTTCGCGCCGCGCGATCGCAACGCGCGCGCCATGCTGGCCGAGCTTTTGCCCCAAGACGCTCTTGGATCACCCGTCCGGGAGCTTTCGGGAGGTCAGCGCCGCCGCGTCGAGCTCGTGCGCGCGCTGGCCGCCGACGCCGACGTCGTACTCCTCGACGAACCGTTTACCGGTCTGGACGGCAAGACGCATCAGGAGGCGCTCGCATTCGTCACGCGCCATCTCGACGGGCGACCCCTCATCATCAGCACCCATGACAAGCAGGACGCTCTGGCTCTCGGCGGCAAGATTCTTGCCATCTCATAGGAGCGTGGCGGTTCCGAGCCGCAGTTTTGCTGAAAAATCGACGTTGTGGATGGCTTGATTCCGAACCCGCCCAAAACGGCACGTGGAGCGCCGACGTTTCCGCAGGTAACGCCCGTGCGGCACGTGCGCTTTTCCGGGTGTCCTGAAGCCATCCGTTCACAACGTCGATTTTTCAGCAATTTCTGACCCCGGAACCTCCGCTGAGGAATGCGAACGGACGCGTCCGCTGCCGTGCATGCGAAGAACCCGGCAGATGCCGCAACTGGGCATCAAAACGAAGGGCGCCCCCTTGGGGCGCCCTTTTCATTGCGCGCGTCCGCTCTGCATGGCCTACAGGACGTCGCGGTGCAGCACGCTCACCATCTTGGCCGCCGATGCGCGCCACGCGCCGCCCTCGGGGTTCACCTGGGCCACCCCGTCGACGACCTCGCCGCTGATGATGGCGTGGTCGACCGCCCAGCCGACCACGGTGCGCGCCCATCCGGCAACCTGGTCGGCTCCGCTGATGGCATCGAGCGCCGTGCAATCCGACTCGATGGTCATGCCGCCGATCTTCTCGGCGTAGTTCGCGAGCATCGCGCACAGCTCCTGGCGGGACACGATCCGCTCGGGCGCGAAGGTGTTGTCTCCGTACCCGTTGACCACGCCGTGCGCACGCGCCCAGCGAATCGCGCCTCCGTAGTACTCGCTGTAGTCGACGTCCGCGAAATCGGGCGATGTCGCCGCGGGCTGACCGGCCATGTTGTACAGGATGCAGGCCACCTGTCCGCGCGTGATGAAGTCGTAGGGCCCGAACAGGCCGTTGTCGTAGCCGTTCATGAGACGATGGCTCAGCGTGTAACCCAGCACGTCGCGGGTCGCGTACCAGTCGCCCGGCGTCACATCGGGGAAGCCGTAGTCGCTCGGCTCCTCGGCGATGGTGAACGCCACCTCGACGGTGTCCGTAAAGTCACCGGTTCCGCGCAGGCGCACGCTGCCCTCCCCGATCTCGACGTTGTCGTCATAGGACACGATGACGAAGTCGCGGTCCTCCAGCAGCGCCATGCCGTTGAACGACACCGACGGCGCGGGCTCCAGGGGACGCCCCGTGTAATACACCTCGGGAACGGAGATCTGCGCATCCTCAAGACTTGCCGGCATGACGGTGAAGTGCACGACGGCCGCCTCGCTTCCGTCGGAGGGCGTGACCTTCAGGGTCGCGCGTCCGACGTGCACGTTGTTCTCGTAGGAAAGCGTGTAGTCCGCACCCTCGGCAAGCGTCGCATCCCCGCGCGTCACCACGGGCTTGGGCTCGATCGCGGAGCCCGTATACGTGTAGGAGGGCTCGATGCCGCCCACGCTCAGACCCGGCGCGGTGTCTACCGTCGTGAGCTCGCGCGTTGCCGTGTCGACGCGATAGAACACGGGCGCCGTCGAACTGTAGCCCGAACCGGTGGCATACCACACGAGCGCGCCATCGTGAACGATCGGCTGGCAGTCCGACACGCTGCCCTCGGCGGTCGCGATATCGCCCAGACGCGCGCCCGTACCGTCTACGAACAGGTAGTTGAGCTGGCCCGCAGAGGTGTTCCACGCGACCATGAACAGATCGTCGTTCACCTTGGCGAGAACCGGGTTGAGCGCCTCCTCGGTGCTATCCGCCGCAAACGAGGTCAGCCACGTGAAGGTCGAGGTCCCGAGATCGGAGGGCGTCACGCTCAGCCAAACGTTGCGTGAGCCCGCACCCGGGCGGACGCTGCCGTCCTGAGGCGCGCTCGTGCCCACCGCGAGCAACGTCCCCCTCGTTTCGGAAGCGGCAAATCCGCCGACGGTAGCCCCGGTGCTGTTGTCTCCGATCTCGCCGTAGATGTCGAGCACCTCGGTATACGAGCTCGAACCGGTGGCCCCCAGCCGCTTGATCACGACGGCGCGCGGATAGGCGTCGCCGTGATCGAGCGCGTACACGGTGCCGTTCAGCTCGGTCACGAACTGGTTGAACGAATGGCTCACGTATCCGAACGCGTTGCCGATATTCATAACATCCCAGAAGCCGTCGACGGGCCGCATGGTGGCTTCGTCGATGATAAACGTCATGTTCGACTGATGGTTCAGCCCGTCATCCGAGGCATACATGGTGTGTGCCGTGCGGATGTAGAGCTCGCCGTCGGTCTCCAGCATGCGCAGCGAGCCGGCGTCGAACGGAACGCGCGTGTTGATGCCGGACAGGTCGACGGCGCTGATGTAGTTCCACGCATGGTCGAACTTGGAGACGCGCACCACGTGCACATCATCGCTCTCGGTGGGATTCGCCTGACCCGTCACCACGAAATAGTTCTGCGATCCGGCGAAGAAGCCGCCCCACAGCACGTCCTGCGCCGCCGTCACGCCCTCGGGAGCGAGCTCGAGCGCGCCCATGGTGCGCGATGACAACAGCGTGCCGTCGTCTGCATACTCCTCGATACGCAGCACGTCAGCGCCCTCGTCGTATTCGACGCGCATGAGATCGCCCGCCGACGTCTCGACCAGATGGCTTGATACCGGCGATGCCCACCGGCTGTAGTCCTGGTCCCCGGCGTTGCTCGACCGATACGGCTGGTCCGCCCATGCCGAGCGAACCGCCATCGGGCTCAAGCCGAACAGCACTACGAGCACCAGGCATGTTGCCGCCAGACGATGCAGCGCACCTCGATGCAAAGGTTTGAGCATACCCATCACTCCTCCATTCGCCTCACTGACGCAGGTGGTTCCCCTTGTATTGTATGCTGACAGAGAAGCAGCCGAACCTGTTGCGCAACTTAGGCGAGAACATGCGAACATATGTTCTGATTCTATGATACAATGATGCCGCCGAAAGGGCAACGCCCTCCACCGCCCCGTATCCTCGTGACAGATCGCGGACAGAGGGATATGGACGGCGAGGCAGGGCGCGGGCATGCTGGGCGATGACAAGCGCCCCGAGGATGTGAGGAGGATGGATTCGTGAACGTCTTTGACCGCTACGCGCCGTTCGTGCAGGACTTCATCTACGGGCACGGCTGGGAGAACCTGCGATCCATCCAGGTGGCGGCAGCGGACGCCATCTTCAACACCGACGAGAACGTGCTGCTCACCGCCCAGACCGCCTCGGGAAAGACGGAGGCGGCGTTCTTCCCCATCCTCACGCTGTTTTGGGAGAATCCGCCCGCCTCGGTGGGTGCGCTCTACATCGGACCGCTCAAAGCCCTCATCAACGACCAGTTTTACCGGCTCAACGGCCTCTGCGAGGAAGCGGACATCCCCGTCTGGCATTGGCACGGCGATGTCGCCTCGTCCCATAAGCGCAAGCTGCTCAAGCAGCCATCCGGAATCCTGCAGATCACACCGGAATCCCTCGAGGCGCTTCTGCTCCATAAGCATTCGGCGATCGGAAGGCTCTTCGGCGACCTGCGCTTCGTGGTGATCGACGAGGTCCACTCGCTTCTGCGCGGCGATCGCGGCGGGCAGACGCTCTGCCTGATCGAGCGCCTATCCCGCATGGCCGGCGTGAACCCCCGCCGTATCGGGCTGTCGGCGACCATCGGCGACCCGGAGCGAACCGGCGAGTTTTTGTCTGCGGGAACCGGGCGCGGATGCATCATCCCGCGTTTCGAGGAGCCTCGGCGCACGTGGCGCCTTTCCATGGAGCATTTCTACATCACCGGCCCCCAGGCGACAGAGCGCGCAGCGCAGGCAACCGGCACCACGGTCACCGCGGGCACCGTCGAGGCCGAAGTGGTGAGCTGCGAGCGCATCGGGCCCGCGGCGCCCACGCTCGACGAGCTTTTGGAGCGCGCCGACAGCACCCCTGGCGACCGCGCGCTGGCGCTCGGAAAGGCCGGGCACCGGGCGTCGGGCTCCTCGGAGGACTCTACGCCCGCCGACGAGCCCGAGGTCAGCATCCCTCCCGTGACGGAAACCGAGCTCATGACCGCGACTGACACCGCTCCGCGCGATGCGGACCCGGGACTCGGCTACATCTTCGAGCACACGCGGGGCCGAAAATGCCTCGTGTTCGTCAACTCCCGTGAAGAGGCCGAGGCCGTCTGCACGGTGCTGCGCCAGTACTGCGAGGCGAACCGCGAACCCGACCGGTTCCTCATCCACCATGGCAACCTGTCCGCATCCTACCGCGAGACCGCCGAAGAGCTCATGCGCGACGAGGAACAGGCGCTCACCACGGTGACCACCGCCACGCTCGAGCTCGGCATCGATATCGGACGGCTCGAGCGCGCCTTCCAAATCGACGCCCCGTTCACCGTGTCGTCGTTCTTGCAGCGCATGGGCCGCACCGGCCGGCGCGACCTCCCGCCCGAGATGCACTTCGTCATGCGCGAGGAGCAGCCCGAGCCGCGCGCCATGCTGCCCGAGACCATCCCCTGGAAGCTCCTGCAGGGCATCTCGCTCGTCCAGCTCTACCGAGAGGACAAGTGGGTGGAGCCCCCACGGCTCGACCGTCTCCCCTACAGCCTGCTCTATCACCAGGTCATGGCCACGCTCGCAAGCTGCGGCGAACTCACGCCGGCAGAGCTCGCCGGGCGCGTGCTCACGCTGTCGTACTTCCATCGCGTGAGCGCCGACGACCTGCGCGTGCTGCTGCGCCATCTCATCGAAATCGATCACGTCGAACAGACCGAGGCGGGCGGGCTCATCGTGGGCATCGCCGGGGAACGCGTCACCAACTCGTTCAAGTTCTACGCCGTGTTCCAGGAAAACGAGGAGTTCACGGTGCGCTCCGAATCTGCCGAGCTCGGAACCATCGTGAATCCGCCGCCTGCAGGCGAGCGCATCGCCATCGCCGGACACTGCTGGATCGTCGAGGAAGTCGACTGGAAGCGCCACCTTGTGTACTGCACGCAGGTCAAAGGACGCGTGCCCGCGTATTTCGGCGATTGCCCGGGCGACATCGACACCCGCGTGCTCGAGCGCATGCGCCAAGTGCTGACCGAGCGCTGCGACTACCCCTACCTTATGGTGAATGCGCGCGCTCGCCTGCTCCAGGCTCGCCATGTCGCCGCCAACGCGCACCTGACCGAGCGACCGCTCATCAATCTGGGCGGCGACACGTGGGCGCTGCTTCCCTGGCTGGGCAGCTACGCGTTTTTGGCACTCGAGCGCCTGCTCAAGATCAAATGCGCCGGCGAGCTCGGCCTAAAGGGCCTCGACCCGTCCCGCCCCTACTTCATGCAGTTCCGCATGAAGGCGGATGAGGACACGTTCTACCAGGTGGTCGCCGCCGAGGCCGAGGCAGATTTCGACCCCATCGAGCTCGTGTACCCCGGAGAGGTGCCCTACTTCGACAAGTATGACGAGCTGCTGCCTGCAGAGCTCGTGCGCAAGGGGTTCGCCGAGGGCGTGCTGGATATCTCCGGCATGCGCGCACGCGTCCTCGAATGGCGCGATCGCTGGGGCCGCGCTCCGCTTTAAAGGGGGCCGGTGCTTTTTTGGAACGGGCCAGGGAAACGCCGACCGCCGCGAAATGAATTGTCGGTGCTTCCCTAGGCATCGGTCATCGGCGTGCCGAGGAACTCCTCGTCGAACGGAATCGACCCGACGACCGCATACGGCTCATCTGATGCGATGACCAGGTAGTTGTCCTCGCCGTCGAACTGCTCATCGGTCGCGGGGACGATCCAGACGCGCGCAAACACCTGCCTGAGCGTCGCCGCCGTGTCGCGCAAAAACGTCAGCTCGGTCCCGCCTTCATGGGAGACGACGTTGGCGACGTACAGTCCGCCGGGCGCAAGCAGGTTCCGCACGGCGCGCGAGGCCTCGACCGTCGCCAAGGCGAGCACCGGCTCATGCCCGGAGAAGGTGTCGTTCACGATCGCGTCGTAGCGCCCGGCATCCCGCTCGCCCTCAAGATAGGCGCGCCCGTCGGCCGTGATGATATGCAGGCGGTCGCCTGCCCGCGCCTCGAGCTCGTCCACGAAAAACCAGCGGCGCGCAGCCCGCGTCACCGCCTCGTCGATCTCGACCACGTCCATATGCAGATTGTCATGGCTCATGAGCGCGTGCTTGGGCCATGCGTAGCCGCCCCCTCCGAGCGCGAGCACGTCGACGACGCCGCGGCCGGTGCGCTCGAACTTCTGCCCCTCGAGATCGAAGACGATATCGAACGCGCGCTGGTAGGCGAATACGGGCTCGAACCTGCGCCCATCGAGATAGGTCGCCGACTGGTACACCCCGCCCTGGCGAAAGACGCGGGCGAGCGACCCGTCGCGCATGCGGCGGGTGCGAATCAGGGCGAAGCCGTTCGCGGTATGGGTGATGTGCGGATCAAACCGCAGGTAGACGACGGCGATCACCGATGCCAGGGCGAACAGGATCGCCATGGCGAGGCCGGCCGCGCCGCCGGAGGCACCGCCGATGGTGCACGCGATGGCGATCGCCAGGATCACGACGACGTCGACGGCCTCTTCCGGCATGCCGCCGCGCGCAGGCCGCGGGCACGAGGCGCCCGACATATTGTGCTCGGCCGTGGGCCGCGGCGTCCATCGCTCGTCCATTTACAGCTCCTTTTGCTGATAGAGTCCGCAATCGGTGAAACCAAGATGCCTATAGTATTCCCGCGTCCCCACCGCGCTGATCACGTTGATGCGGCGATAGCCCGCATCCTGTGCCAGAGCACATGCGCGCTCGACAAGCCGGCGGCCGAGCCCCAGGTGCTGGGCGGCATGGCCCTCCTCGCCCACGCGCGTCGCCATGCCGTACACGTGCACCTCGCGGATCATGGCCTCCTCCGCAGCGATGGGCAGCTCGCCGGCATGTTCCCGCACGTACGCGGCGTCGGGCAGCGAAAGGCGCAGGAAACCGGCGATGCGCCCGTCGGCGGTCACCCATTGCAAGAAGCGCTCGCGCGTGTTCGTCGTCTTATAGGCGACCGTCTCCATGCGCAGGTCGTCCGGATCGATGTCCGCGGTGCCGACCTCGCGGTAGCGGATCTCGCGCACGGCAGCGCGGCCGTCTTCCGCCGCGCCCGACGCGGCAAGGCGGGCCTCGACCAGCTGGCGCAGGTTCGGCTTCTTGTTGCCCGCCTTGATGTCGTTGGTCGAGAAATCTCGGATCATGCGCGATATGCGGCAGAACGCCGGCGTGGCGAGCACGTCGTCGACCAGGATGCCGAGCAGCTCGTCCTCCGCGTACGGCGTCCATGCCCCGGAATCGAAATCGCGGCACAGGCGCGCCCCCTCGATGAGGGCGCACGGATAGAGCTTGATCTCATCGGGCTGGAACGCCGGATCGGTCATGAGGCGCTCGTAGTCGCGCCGGTCCGACTCGGGCGTGGAGCCGAGCAGGTTCACCATCGCATGCGCGTGGATCTTGAAGCCGAACGCCCTCAGCAGGTCGAACGCCTCGCCGATGCGCCCGACCGTGATGTGCCGCTCGTTGAGGTCGAGGATGCGCTGGTCGGTGCTCTGCACGCCCATCTGGATCTTGGTGGCGCCCAGCCTCCGGATGAGCGTCAGCGCCTCGGGGGTGATGGCGTCCGGGCGCGTCTCCACGACCAGGCCGACCACACGGTGGCGCGCGGTCTCGTTGGCGCGCTGCTCGCGGGCAAGCTCCTCCATCGTCGCCGTCTGCCCCGCAGCGGCACGCGACCACGCGTCGCTCGAGCCGAACAGGGCGCGCACGGCCTGGTTGTAGCCGGTCTCGCCCGCATCCACCGCACGCTGGGCCTCGCCCGCGAACGCGGCGAGCTCCTGTGGATCCGACGCGATGCCGCACGCGCGGTACCACGCGCGCCGCCGAGCGACCTCCGCCGGCACGTGCGTCGTGCTCGCCAGCACAGCCCCCTTATCCTGCCCCGGCTCCGCGAGCATGGGGTTTGCCGCCACACCCGACACGGCACCGTCGTTCAGCGCACGGAACAGCTCTTTCACGAACCAGATTTGATACGGACGCGGGTAGTCGCTCCACGTGCCGCCCAGGATGATGAGCTCGATCTTGTCGGTCGCATGTCCCATCTGCGTGAGCGCCGTCAGACGTGTCGAGACCTGCAGATAGGGGTCGAAGCAGTTCTGCTCCGCCCGCGCGCAGGCGGGCTCGTCGTGCAGATAGCTTTTGGGCATGCGCACGTCGTTGGGGCAATACCGGCAGTCGCTCGAACAGGGCCAGGGCTTCGTGATGACCGTGATGGTGGCCACGCCCGATGCGGAGCGGCGCGGCTTCATGCGCAAGACCCGAAGCAGCCCCTCCTCGAGTTCGGGCGTGACGTCCCACGCCTCCCAGCGTTCAGGCTCCTCGCGCCTGACCCTCTGATAGAACGGCAGCAGGCGGCGCTTGGCGAACGCGCGCTTGTCGCCGCCCGTCCGCTTGGCCTGCGCGTGCACGAGCTTGACGAGCGCGTCGTCATCCACCGCCTCGCCGCGACGCAGCATAGCGAGTATGTTCACAATGATGTCTTCCATGCCCCGCATTGTACAATGACGCTTCGGGAAGCAGCGGATCCATCTGCATATGGTCTGGGGGCGCCTCCATGGATGTACAGCTCGCGCGACGGCTCATCGCCTGCAACAGCGCGTTTTACCGCGACCACGCCGCGTCGTTCTCGGCAACGAGATCCGCGCCGTGGGACGGCTGGCAGCGCGTTGCCGAAATCGTCCAGGACACCTTCGCATGCGCCGGGGAGCGCACGATGCTCGACGTCGCGTGCGGCAACCTCCGGTTCCCGCGCTTCCTGTTCTCTCGAGCACCGCAGCAGGCCTGGCGCTGCGTCGCAGTCGACAACGCGCCCCAGCTCGCCGCGGACCTTCCCAGCGACGGAAGCGTGCGCTTCGTCGAGCGCGACATCCTCGGCGGCCTGCTCGACGGCACGGACCCCCTCGGCGACATCCCCACATGCGACCTGGTCGTCTCGTTCGGCTTCATGCACCACGTCCCCGGCGGCTCGCTGCGCCGCGCCCTTCTCGATTTCCTCGCCGCGCGCGTATCTCCCTCGGGCCTGCTCGTGCTTTCGTTTTGGCAGTTCATGGACGATGCGAGGCTATCGGCCAAGGCGCGCGTCGCCGACGAAGGGGCGCGCCGCGCCGGGTGGCCCACCGACGAGCTCGAGGCGGGCGACCATTTCCTCGGCTGGCAAGACGATGCGCAGGCGCGCCGCTACTGCCATCATTTCGACGAGGCGGAGATCGACGCGTTCGCCGACCACGTGGCAAAGCACGGCATGCGCGAGTGCGCCCGCTTCTCGGCAGACGGTCGCACCCATACGCTCAACCGCTACCTCGTCTGCAGAAAGGAGGGCTCGTGAACGCCGTGCTTTCCGATCCCGCACGCACCGCGGCGCTGTTTTCCGGGCGCGATGACGTGAGCGTGCGGGCATGCCTCGAGGGCTCCATGGGCGCCATCATGGCCAACGATGCCGACCGCCCCACTTCCGCTGTCGCCATGGTCGGAGACTTCGTCTTCACAGGAGGAGAGCCCGACCCCGTGCTGCTCGAGGCCGCGTGCTCGCGCAGCACGTCCGGCCTCTCGATCGTCGTTCCCCAGGATGCCGCATGGAGCCGGCTCATCGAGCGGATGCCCGGACGGCGCGCGGAACCGCACACGCGCTACGCGACGTCCAAGGATCCAGATGCATTCGATCGCATGCACCTGCGCCAGCTCGCCTCCGCCCTGCCCGCCGGCGTCGCCCTGCGCGCCATCGACGAGCCCCTGTGGCACGCGTGCCTCGACCAGGACTGGAGCCGCGACCTTGTGGCCCAGCTCGACCCCTATCCCCGTTTTGCCGAGCTCGGCGTCGGCGTCATCGCCCTGGAGGGCGGGGTCGTCGTCTCGGGCGCGTCGACGTATGCGCGCTGCGCGGACGCCATCGAAATCGAGGTCGACACCCGCCCCGACCGTCGCAGGCGCGGCCTTGCGCGTGCCTGCTCCGCCGCCCTCATACTCGCCTGCCTCGACCGGGACCTTTATCCCAACTGGGACGCGCACACGCCGGCCTCGCTCGCGCTTGCGGGTCAGCTCGGCTACCGCCTCGACCATGCGTATGATGCATACCTCGTGACCAGCGCGTGACGCACGGGGACCGGCCCGTCCAATCGTTTACAATCCACGGTCGTCAACCGTTGCCGACCGTAAGGACACCATGGGCCTCACGCACATCCGCCTCCCCAAGAACTTCGACCTCGACGAGCGCCTGATGCGCTACGCGGACGCCATCGAGCAGCACGCCGAGACGTTCGCGGGCAGATGGGCGCACGCGTGCTGGCCGTGCGGCCCGTCCTCGGAGCCGGTGGGGCGCGATACGTTCGACGCGGTCCATCTCGATCTCGGATGCGGCAAGGGCGCCTTCATCGCGTGCTGCGCCGAGCGGAACCCCCATACGCTGTACGTCGGCATGGACGCCGAGCCGGTCTGCATCGCCTACGCCGCCCAGCGCGTCGTGGAGCAGCACCTGCGCAACGTGGTCATCGTGCCGCGCGGCGCCGCGGCGCTCCCCGCGATCTTCTCGCCCGGCGAGCTGGACGCCATCACCCTGAATTTCCCGACGCCGCACCCCAAGCGACACCACGCCGCAAAACGCCTGGTCAACGTCGACCACCTGCTGGCGTATCGGCCCCTGCTCGCGCACGGCGCCACGCTCACGCTGCGGACCGACAGCCTGCCGCTGTGGGAATACGCCAAGCTGCAATTCACCGCCGCGGGCTACAACGTGCTCTGGATCTCGTCGGACACGCGCGCCGAGCATCCCGATGTTCCCCAGACGGAGTACGAGGAGCGGCTCACCGAACGGGGCGCCGCCGTCTACGGAATCTGCGCCACGCCCGGGACGCAGCCCGACGCCGCGCAGATCCAAGCGGGGCGCGACGCGGAGCAAAGCCTCATGCTGTACCTGCCCGACGACCTGTTCGCCCTCGACTACGTGCCCCTCGGCATGGAGGCGGCCGTCGAGAACTTCAAGAACCGCCAGCTCAAAGGCAAGTCGCGCATCCCCCAAACGACCAGATAGCGCCGATCGTCTCGAGAGCGCGACGCACGGATACGGTTTGCGCCATATGGTACGGATTCGATGGCCCTATGCATTCCCGCCATCATGCTCTGCGACCTCACGCATGATCTCCGCTGCGAGCGCGGGCCGCAAACCGACGCGTGGGCCGCGCCCGGGCGCAGCGGAGAAACGAAATAGGGGCTACTGGACTGCTCCGAAACTATGTACCCAAGAGTCCCAAATTCGTTTGAGCAACAATATAGTATATGTTCTACTTGTTGTATTATTTAGTATCTACGGTGTAGTGCCGGGATTCCCGGCACTACACCCGCCTTCACGCAGAGCCCGGTGCCGCACATTCCGTTGGACAACCCATTTACCTGCGGTTATGTAGATAGTCGCAACCATGCCCGTCATGTTGGCACCGGAGTCGCCCGCCAAGGAACGGGCTGTTCGGCGTTTCCCTCAGATGCGACCTTGCGACATAATGGTGAACACGCAGACAAGGACCTCACGAAAGAAGACGACGTGACAGACGCAACGACATCCGCGCCGACCGCCTCGGCGAGTTCATTTGCCGGGGGTACCGGCGAGCTCGCGGCGGGATCCCTCGGCGCCCTTTCGCCCAGCTGGTGGGAGCCCGAGGACGGCAGCGAGCCCGAACCGTGGCTTACGCCCGACGAGGCGTTCGAGCGCTTTTTCGGCTGGGCCGAGGAGCAGGGCATCGAGCTGTGGCCTCATCAGGAGGAGGCGCTCATGGACCTCGCCGCCGGCGACCACGTCATCCTGGGCACGCCCACCGGATCGGGCAAGTCGCTCGTCGCGCTCGGCATGCTGTTCATGGGCATGGCGCAGGGCAAGCGCGTGTACTACACCGCTCCCATCAAGGCGCTGGTCAGCGAGAAGTTCTTCGACCTCGTCGAGGTGCTCGGCCGCGACAACGTGGGCATGATCACCGGCGACACGCACATCAACACCGCGGCGCCCGTCATCTGCTGCACGGCGGAGATCCTGGCCAACCAGGCCCTGCGCGAAGGCGAGGATTCCGACGTCGGATGCGTCGCCATGGATGAATTCCATTACTTCGCCGACCCCGACCGCGGCTGGGCCTGGCAGGTCCCCCTGCTCACGCTGCCGCACGCGCAGTTCATGCTCATGAGCGCCACGCTGGGCGACGTCACCGCCATCGCCGACGCGCTGCGCACGCAGACCGGAGCCGACGTCGATGTCGTGGCGGACGCCCCCAGGCCGGTGCCGCTCGCCTACGAGTACGTGGACACCGCCCTCGAGGGAACGGTGGAGCTCGCGCTTCGGCGCGGGGAGGCCCCGCTGTACATCGTGCACTTCTCGCAGGATGCGGCGCTATCGACCGCAAGCTCGCTCGCCAACTTCGGCGTCGCCAGCAAAGAGCAGCGCGAGGCCATCAAGGAGGCGTCGAAGGGGACCCGCTTCACCACGGCGTTCGGCAAGATCTTGAAGCGCCTGCTGTCGAACGGCGTGGGCGTGCACCACGCCGGCATGCTGCCGCGCTACCGCCTGCTCGTGGAGAAGCTCGCCCAGCAGGGACTGCTTCCGGTCATCTGCGGCACCGACACGCTGGGCGTCGGCATCAACGTGCCCATCCACACCGTGCTGCTGACGGCGCTCACGAAATTCGACGGCCACCGCATGCGCCGCCTGCGCGCCCGCGAATTCCATCAGATCGCCGGCCGTGCGGGCCGTGCGGGCTTCGATACCGAGGGCTGCGTGATCGCCGAGGCCCCCGAGCACGACATCGAGAACGCCAAGCTGGTCGCCAAGGCGGGAGGCGACCCCAAGAAGCTGCGCAAGATCAAGAAGAAGAAACCGCCCGAGGGCTTCGTCACCTGGAACGAGCAGACCTTCAACCGCCTGATCGAATCGGCCCCCGAGACGCTCAGGCCGCGCCTGCGCATCACGCACTCCATGGTGCTCTCCATGGTCGAGCAGGGCGGCGACGCCCGGGCGCATGTGGAGGAGCTCATCGAGCGCTCCCTGCAGACCCCCGAGGAGAAGCTCGTGCTCTCGGCGCGCGCCGGCGAGATCTTCGCCACCCTCATCGACTCGGGCGTCGTGGTGCGCGAGGAGCTCGATGACGGCAGCCTGGACTATTCGCTGACCGTCGACCTGCCCGACGACTTCGCCCTCGACCAGCCCCTCTCCCCCTTCCTGCTCGCCGCGCTCGAGCTTCTCGATCCCGAGAGCGAGACCTACACCTTCGACCTCATCTCCATGGTCGAGGCCATGCTCGAGGACCCCAAGCAGGTGCTGCGCGCGCAGGAGCGCGCGGCCCGCGCCCACGCGATGGCCGAGATGAAGGCGGACGGCATCGACTACGAGGAACGCCTCGAGAAGATCGCCGACATCACGTACCCCAAGCCCCTCGAGGACATGCTCGATGCCGCGTTCGCGAGCTACTGCGAGAAGGTGCCCTGGGCGAACGATTACGCGCTGAGCCCCAAATCGGTCCTGCGCGACATGCTGGAAAGCGCCGCCGACTTCAAGGGCTACATCCAAAAGCTCGGCATCGCGCGCTCGGAAGGCATCCTGCTGCGCTACCTCGCCGAGGCCTTCCGCTCGCTCGACCGCACCGTCCCCATCGACAAGCGCAACGAACAGCTCACCGATATCATCTCCTGGCTGGGCTTCGTCGTGCGGTCCGTCGACTCGAGCCTGGTCGACGAATGGGAGTCGGCAGGCGACCCGGTCGCCCTGGACGCCGCTCCCCCGACGGACGCCGACGCGGTCGTCTCCGACCGTCGCGGCATGACGCTTCTGGTCCGCAACGCACTCATCCGCCGCGTCTCGCTGGCCTGTTCCGGCAACGTCGACGAGCTGGGCGCCCTCGATGCCGATTGGGGCATGACCGAGACGCGCTGGCAGCGCGCCCTCGATGCGTTCTTCGAGGCGCACGAGGTGCTGCTGCTGGACGCCGACGCCCGCTCCTCCGCGTTTATCGCCATCGATGAGCGCGACGAGAAGACCGAGCACGTATGGCACGTCCACCAGATATTCTCCGATAGCGACGGGGATCACGATTTCGGCATCATGGCCGACCTCGATCTGGACGCCACGGCCGAAGAGGGCGAGGCGGTGTTCAAAAACTACCGCGTCGGCTTCATCGAGGAGCTGCTGGAAGGCTAAGGGAAGCCCCCAACCGATCCCCTCTAAGATCTCGCCCGCATCCGCCATGGTGGATGCGGGCGCCCTTATGCGAGCTCGACGGTGTAGAGCGGCTTGTACGTCGCCCCCGAGCTATCCAATGTGCTACGGAACACCGTGACGCGCGACGCCTCGTCAGGGCACGGGAACGCGAGGGCAGGCAGCGGACGGCCGGCGATCCTCGCCCGGCGCACCAGCGTGATGTGCGGGCGGAATGCCTTCTTGTCGAACGGGACCCCGTGAGACCCCAAGCGCTCGCGCACCCCTTCCGCGAGCCTCGTGAGCTCGCCCACCGGATCCAGACCGAGCCACAGCGTCGCATCGCTCGGCGCGCCGAACCGTCCCAGACCCGACGCGCGAAGCGGGATCGGCCCTGCGCCGGCGCACGCCTCGTCAACCGCATCGAGGGCGGCGCGCAGCGTCCCCTCGTCGATCTCGCCCAAAAACGCCAAGGTCACATGGTAGGTGTCGCGCTTCATGTACCGGCCCGCAACGTGGACAGCAAGCTGGCGCGCCACGGCGGCGAGGTCGTCGACGAACGGTTCTGGCAGCTCAAGCGCTATGAAAACCCTCATGATCCCCCGCCTCCATCTCCTGCGCGCAACGTGCACCCATGCAACACGCCGCCCGTACCTGCAGGCACGGGCGGCGACATGGCGATTCGCTCAAGCCCTGCGTCCGAGACGCCCCTATGATTCCCTGCTGGCGACCCCGCGGTCCTTGAAGGCGAGGACGTCGGCCAGACGGACGCTTCGATGATGGTTGAGGCCCAGCCGAATGCCCGGGAGCTCCCCACGGTCGAGCATGCGCGTGACCGTGCGCCGCGAGACGCCCAGGATATCCGCCGCCTGACCGGTGGTGATCACCGCGTCGGCCTCGCCGGACGGTGCAAACCTCACCCCCGCATGCGTGGCAAACGACACAAGGAGCTGATACTCGCGCACGCTCAGGTTGTGACGGCAGCCCTCCGGATCAATTAGGGCGGGTCCCAGATTCTCGGCCATGGCTCCTCCTTGCACTAGCACCATCCGAAATCATTGTATGGGCTAAAAGTGCTTCCCAGAGCACAACATCTGTCAACGGGGCACCTCACTATGCGAGCGTGCGAGAAGAGGCCTCTCCGTGGGGCGGAACGAGTCGATTGGTGCATACCAAAACGGGCCCGCCTGTCGGCGAAAACCGGCAGACGGGCCCGGGTACGGCGCGATCGAACGTGCTTGCATGCGTGCACGCAGCGCGGCGGATCACTCCATGTCGAGCGGCATCTTGTAGGAAGGCGCCGGGAACGCGCGGCTGATGAGCGCCAGATCGTCCTCGGTCAGCTCGATAGCGTCGGCCGCCGCGTTCTCGAGCGTGTGCTCGGGCCGCGAGCTGCGCGGAATGGCGATCGTATCGCCGCCGCGGATGTCCCATGCCAAGATGACCTGGGGCACCGTGACGTTGTGGCGACGGGCGACCTCGGCGAGCTCCGGCGAGCGGAACAGGCGCCCGCGCAGCGTGCCCGCCTGCGCGAGCGGGCAATACGCCATCAGGGCGACGCCGTGATCGCGCATCCACGGCAGCAGGTCGAACTCGATGCCGCGCGAACCGGGGTGATAGAGCACCTGGTTCACCTGGCAGTTCTGCCCGCCCGGCACGCGCCAGAGGTCCTCCATGTCGTCGGTATCGAAGTTGGAGACGCCCCACGCGCGAATCTTGCCCTCAGCGATCAGCTCCTCCATGCAGGCCACCGTCTCGGCCAGCGGAACCATGCCGCGCCAGTGGAGCAGGTACAGGTCGAGATAGTCCACGCCCAGGTTCTCGAGCGTCTCGTCGCAGCTGTCGAAGATGTCGGGTTCTCCGGCGTTCGACGGCAGCACCTTGGAGACGATGAACAGCTCGTCGCGGTCGAGCGTCTTGGCGCGCGTGCCGTCGGCCTCGCGCAGCTGGCCCCCTGCTACCGCCACGCCGTCGAGCGCGTCGCCGACAAGGCGCTCGCTGCGGCCGTTGCCGTACATCTCCGCCGTATCGATCAGCGTCATGCCGGAGGCGACGCCGGCGCGCAGCGCCTGGGCCTCGCGGTCGTGCGTCGAGCGGCTGTCGCCGAGATACCATGTGCCCTGACCCAGCGCGGGCACGCGGTCGCCGTTCGCCAGGGTCACCACATGGCGCTGCGTCGTCACGAAATCAGACATGGGATTCCTCCTCACCTGGATATATCGAGTGCGCCGCACCTGCGCGAACCAGAATGCGGCCAGCCCCTTTGTACCCTCCCGGAGCCCTTCGCGCCATAGTCTCTATGACAAATAATCGAGCAGGCTGTCGAACGTCTTCTGGGCATCCGCGCGGCCGACTTGGTACGCATGCTCAAGGATCTCGGGGTCGCGCACCATCATCGGCATCTTGACCGATTCGCTCGGGCGCACGACGAACACGGCGCCCTCCCGCTCGAGGCGCGCGATCGCGTCCAGCGTCTCGTTATAGCGGACATGACGGTCGGCCAAAAGCTCGATCAGCTTGGGATAGCGGCGCAGCCAGACGCGCAGCAGCGGCATGAGGCTGTTGGGCTCCTTGCGGTACCCTTCCGGCTGCGTCAGCACCACGACGGTGCGGTCATACCCCTGCTCGAGCATCCAGGCCACCGGGATGGAATCGGCGATCCCGCCGTCGAGCAGCTCTCGGCCCTCGAGCTGGACCGGATGCGACACCATGGGGATGGAGGCCGACGCGCGGATCCATTCGATATCGCCGACATCGCCCGGACCAAGATCGTGGTAGACGGCGCAGCCGGCGTTGATGTCGGTCGCGACGACCGTGAAGCGCATGGGGTCCGCCGCGAACGTGGCGCTATCGAACACATCGAGCTTCCACGGCAGCTCGCCGTAGGCGAAATCCCGACTGAACAGGTCGCCTTTGAATATCCAGTTGCGAAGGCTCGCATAGCGCGGGTCGGCGCAGTACTTCTTGTTGTAGCGCCGCGCGCGCCCGATCTGCCTCGACTTGAAATTGCAGCCGAAGGTCGCGCCCGCGGACACGCCCACCGTCGCGTCGGCGGTCAGCCCGCGCTCCATCCACACGTCGATCACGCCCGACGTGTACATCCCGCGAAATCCGCCGCCCTCGAGCACCACGCCCACGCTTGGACGCACACCTTGTTCCGTCGCCGCCACGAAGCAACCTCCCTCTCGATTCAGACTCGCCAGTATACTCCCGCGGCACGCGACGAGGCGCCCTCGGCGGCATGTTGTGCCGGCGAGGGCGCCGAGGGTGCGAGAGGGGCTTTACGCCTACTCTCCCAGGGGAACACTGGTCAATTGCTTTCGCGGCGGTCGGTTCCGTGGCGAGGCGGATGCGGGCGAAGGCGAGGAAGGCGCAGTTGGGCTGCGCCGACGCAGCCTGAGCCCGCAGGCGCCCGGCACGGGGCCGACCGGTGCGGAATGAATTGATCAGTGTTCCCCTAGATACAACAGGAACGCATCGGCCTGCTCTGCCAGCTCGGCGCGCTGCTCGTCGGTCAGCGAGAGCACGTCGCTCGTGAACGCCTCGCGGTCGAGCACCACGCCGAGCTGGGGCTCCGCCATCAGGTCGACCTTTATGGCCTGTAGCAGCTCGCTGAGCTTGGCGCGGGCGCCGGCACCGGCGGAGCGGCCCGCCGCGGCGCAGATGGCCGCCTTCTTGCCCGCGATGGCTGTTGCGGTCTCCCCCGGCTTGACCGGTCGGCTCATCCAGTCGAGCATGTTCTTGAGAACGCCGGGATAGCTGTAGTTGTATTCGGGCGTGAAGAACCACAGGCCGTCGGCGGACTGGACCTCCGTGCGCACGCGCGCGACGACCTCGGGCACCGGCTGCTCGCGATCTTGGTTCATGTACGGCAGCGCGGAGAAATCGAGCAGTTTGACGCGCGCACGCCCCTCAAGCAGCTTGGCGGCCTCATGCGCCATCTGCGTGTTGAACGACTGCCTGCGCAGGGAACCGGAAATCAACAGGATCTTTTTCATGGCTGTCACGCTCCTTGTTTACGCGAGCGCGCGGCGCCTCGGGACGACCGCGCGCTATCTCACCTCGGCACCGAAAGGCAGCAGCGAAAGTTTTGCCATCTTGAAGCTCTGCAGACCGAACGGGATGCCGATGACGGTGATGCAGTTGAGCACACCGGCAATGCAGTATGCGATCGCCATCGGGATGCCGGCGAGCAGTACCCATATGACGTTGGCGACCAACGAGGGCGCACCTCCGCCATAGACGATCTGCTTGCCGAACGGCGCAAGCGTCAGGCCGGCCATCTTGAGGCACTGCCGCCCAAGAGGGATGCCGATGATGGTGATGCAGAACACCAAGCCGAGCAGGAGCCAGCCCAATGCGGTCCAGATGCCGCCCAGAAGAATCCAGATGATGTTGCCCACCACGCGCATGCGTCGATCCTTTCGCCTTTCGCATATTGCTGTGTATTCCCATCATGCAGGGCGCTCATGACCGCAAGGCGCACGGAGCCTTGAAAGTTCCTTAATTCTTAAGGCTTGCCTATGGCGGATATTGCGCGACGCGATGCGGATATAGAGGAACGCGACATATGGTGGCGCCCCGTCTGCCGCGTCGTATGATAGATGCCATCGTCGCACGTCAACGCGGCCAATATCGACAATCTGGGAGACCGCCATGCCCTTGGAGTACGCATCGATTCTGCTGGGAGCCCTCGCCATCCTGCTGGGCTTCGCCCCCATCGTCCCCCTGCAGCTCATCGGCGTCGCGGCGGGCATCGCGGGTATCGTGGTATCGCGGCGGGCGCGCAAAGCGGACTACCGCAAGGACATGCCCGCGACGGTCGGCTTCATCTGCTCCATCGCCGGCGTGGTCGTGAGCGCCGTCACCCCGCTGTTCGCCTTGATCATCGCGGTGGCGCAGGCGGCCATGGGATAGGAGCCCGGGCGGCGCTCGACGCACGACCCGGCCACGGAGGCAGATCGGCTACGATAGGCTCCCCGCGGGACCCTGAAAATCCATGCATACGAGTTTGTCATTGTTTTTGGGTGCCATTTCTTCGCACGAGCCATACCCTCTGACATTTGCCCAGTTGAATCCTGCGGTTTTGTTGAGGGGTATGGCGCCTGTGGGAATCGGGCACTCAAAAACAATGACAAACTCAGCCTACCTTATCGATGGGTTTTACTTCGGCCGGATTTTTATGCATAGGGATTTTCGCTACCTGCGGTTTTTCTGGGACTGTATGCACGCCAAAATCGCATGCCCATGGCAGGCGGCTCTCTACCCCGCCGGACGGCTCATCACGAGGCAGTCGTAGCGGATCGCCTTGCCCGAAATGCTGTAACTCGGCTTGGCGCCTGCCAGGTAGGGACCCTTCAGCGGGCGCTTGACGACGATCTTGCGCGGCGCGGCCGCCATGGCCGCCCCCATGAGCTCGTCTTGGTCCATGCAGGGGCGTTCGAGCAGATGGAGCAGCTGGAACTTCTTTTTGACCGCGGCACTCTTGCGGCGCTCGGGAAACATAGGGTCAAGGTAGACGACATCGGGCGGCTCGGGCAGCTGCCTCAGGGCGCATGCGCTATCCCCCTCGACCACCTGCATGCGCGCGACGATCTCGGCAAGGTCGGGGTCCAACGATGCGCGGCGCACCGCATCCGCCAGCAACGCGGCGATCACCGGATCGCGTTCGTACAGCCTGACCCTGAACCCTGCCGCCGCCAAGAGCAGGGAGTCCTGCCCGAAGCCCGCCGTGGCATCGATTGCCAGCGGAGTTTGCACGGCCCCTTTGATCTTTGCCGCCTTGACCAGCAGCTCGCGATTGAGGTTCGCGGGCTTCAGGCGCGGCTTCATGTCGGTCAGGTCGGCACGCAGCGTCATTCCCGCCCCCGCCAGCGCAAGCCCTTCCTCATCGAAAACCAGCCCCAAGGGGACATCGGCGAGCTCGTCGGCAGAGGCCCCCAGGCGCGCACCGAGGTGCTCGGCAAGACGTCGCGCCGCCGCAAGATGCTCCGGCGCGGCAGCGACCACCAGCAGGTCGGACGGGTCCACCGCCGTTGTTGGCATCATCATGTTGTCCTTGGCCCTGGGCATATCCGGCACCTCCGCCACAGTACACTAGCAGAAGATCGCGCAACATGCCGCCCGTCGCACAACGCGTCGCGGCGCCAAGAAGGAAGGATCCTCATGTCGAGCAGGAAGCCATCGGCAAACGCCAAGCGCATCGGTGCGTTCAGGGCATCCCTGGGCGACATGGGCGACCTCTTCGAACGCGAGCAGGCACGCCGCGACGAGTTGGCGGCAGAGCGCGAAGAGGCGCTGTACGACAAGGCCTGCGCGTCGAAAAACCGCTACGCCACGCGCGCCGACGCGCTCGACGCCGCCGCCCGCTGTGCGAACCACGGTACGCGCGGCCTCCATGTGTACAAATGCCCCTACTGCAACGGCTGGCACCTCACATCCAAAGCACCGCGCTCCTGATGGGTCAAAACGAACCCGTCCCCACATGACCCATGCGCATAAAAAATGGGCGGGACCTTCGTCCCGCCCGCATGCTCTGTACTTTGGACTCGCCTCAAACCTCTTACCGTAGGAACAGATGCGAATTCACTTGTTCAACCTGGGCCCGCTGGCGCCCTTCAACGGCCTTTCACGGATACGCGCCGTTCTGCGTTGGGCGAGTCCGCTCGCCCCAAATGCTATCGAACCTCAGTAGCGTGGAGAGCGGGCCCAAAGGCTGATGTCTCTTCTGTGCCCGTTGGACTCACCCCCTTACTCGATACGTCCGATCCCCTTTTGGATCCTTCGAGCTCTTTGCTCACTTCGATTATTTCCCGCATCTCGGCAGGTAATCTGCCTGTTCCCAACCGCCCGTGAACGGTCGATTTCATCGGTGGACGGTCCGTGCCGCCACAGCGAGGAGGGCCCTGGGCGCCCGCGACACGGCACCGTGTACACCCTGCGGTACAAGCCCGCTTCCCAAAAGTGCGCACCGCATCGCCCTCCGCTGGGTCCCGCGCGCGCCTGACGGGGAATACTAGGAAGACGGCGATCGATCGCCTCCGCAGACCCGTCTCACGACGGGCGCCGTGCACGGCATGAACCGGTCGTCGCTTCCCCAAAACCGGTACCGGTCAGGCACCGCATGTCCATCGGAAGGAAGACTGTTTAGCACTGGAAATGGGTTTGAACGGACCCGTCCCCCATGAACCCACCCAATGAACCCATGTCCACATCTATGGATTCTTGGGGGACGAACGTGGTCATCGGTTAACCTACTTTGATGGTAGGTTATTTCACGAATGTCCCTGCCTGCAACGACCCCACGCCCCCTTGGGCGCGAGATCGAAAGGACACAGCAATGCCCAACCCAATAGCACCCGCCGTTCTGGGAACGGTTCTCGCCGCGAGCCTTGCGCTCCCGGGAGCCGAGGCGCAGGCCGCACCCGCCTCGCCCGCCCTGCCCGACACGGCCCATACCGAGGACGCGGCCTCCCCTGCAGCCGGCGCCGAGCACGAGACGGGCGGCGAGGGCGCCGCGGATACCGACGATGCGCCGGCGACTCCGACAACGCCCTCGGGTTCGGATGACACCGCATCTGACGGCTCGACCGACTCCTCGCAGGCCCCGATCGCCATCGTCCGGGGCGGGGCGCGCATCGCGTTCGAGACGCTCAACGCCGCCGTGCAGGCGGCCCAGACCGGCGACGTCGTGGAGGTCGCCGACGACATCGCCATCGCAGAACCCGTCGTGCTCGACGCGGGCCGCGCCATCACCCTGCGCGCGACGGGGGCGGCCACCATCTCCCGCGCTGCCGGCTTCCCCCTCGAGGGCGGCAAGACGGCGGGCATGTTTCGCCTGTTCGGAGGCTCATCGCTCACGCTCGAGGCGGCAGACCCCGCCTCCGGCAGGCTCGTGCTCGACGGCGCCGACGTCGATTCCAACGAGGCCGTGGTGGCCATTCGCGAGCAGTCGGCCTTCGCCATGCGCGCGGGCACGGCCATCGAGGGCGCGCTGTGCTCCTGGAAGCCGTGGGCCTCGGTCTACGTGCACGGCGGCACGTTCGTCCTCGACGGCGGCGAGCTGCTCGACGGCTTCGCCATGCGCAACGCGGCCGTGGCGGTGGAGCGCGGCGCGGCGTTCGAGATGCGCGCCGGCGCCATCCGCGGCATGCGCACCAGCTATTCGGAGTCCATCGTGTGGACCCGGGGCACGGTGCGCATGACGGGCGGCGTCATCGCCGGCAATTCGTCCAACGTGTCGTCAGACGGCGTCGTCCACGTGCTGGACAGCGGAACGCTCTCCTTCACGGGCGGCACCATCGGAGACAACGCCCCCAACAACACCTTCGGCGTGCGCGTGGACGCGGGCGGCACGCTCGAGCTGGGCAAAGCCGCGCGCTTCGACGGCGCGGACCGCATCAACCTGGCGCAGGGAGGCTCGCTCCGCTTTGCCGACGCGCCCGAGGAGCACACCACCGACGATCCCATCGAGGTGGTGCTCTCCGGCACATGGGACCCGGGGACGCTGTTGGCGTCCAGCCCCTCCCCCGAGGTCGCCCGCGACACGCTGCCTCGGCTCTCCGTCCGCACGGGCGGCACCCCCGAGAAGATCGTCTCGGTGGGCATCGACGAGTCCGACGCGCGCAACCTCGCGCTCGCCCCGTCGGACGTGACCGCGCTGTTCGACGTGCTCGACAACCCCTTCGCCGACCGCCTCGGCCTCACCGTGCGCGAGGAGCTCGACGAGCCGGGCGCCTTCGATCGGCTGCGCGAGGCGGTGGAGACGCACTTCGGCGGCATCGACACGCCCGAGCATCGCCTTCGCCTGCAGCAGATCGAGCAGGCCGAGCGCTATGCCGCCTACCTCGCCGAACACGGGGATGCTCTCGAGGATTCGGTGCGCGAGCTCTCCCAGCTGGGCGACCCGGGCGCCGAGGCGCGCCGGACCCAGCAGGGCTACCAGTTCGACAACCTGGACGCAACCGGGCTCTACCTCAAGCCGGGGGAAGTCAGGCGCATCACCGTCTATGTGGATGCCGAGGACCCGGGCAAGCTCTCGGTGGCATGGCGCCAGGTGGGCGTCACCGACACGAACAACTACCCCTCCCTCAACCTGGAGCAGCGATCCCAGCTGGTGAACGGTGCGAACCAGATCACCGTCGACCTGACGGGCAAGACCTACGGCTCCATGCTCTACCTGCGCAACGACTCCACGGACAACAAGGCCCGCGTGCGCATCGAGTCGGCCGACGCGCCGGACGCCGGGGGCGAGCCCATCTTGGGCACCGGCCTGGGCGCCCACCCGTTCTACGAGCACGACCCCGCGCATCCGGAGCGCTTCTGGGACTACGTGCAGCAGGTCCGCGCCCATGCCGCACGGGCGCAGGCGGGCGAGGCGGCGGACATGACGCTCATCCAGATGGGTGATGCGGGGCACGCGCAGTTCGCCGTGAGCGCCACCGCCATGGCGAAGGCGTACGCGGGCATCGCGTCGGAGACGGACGCCGTCGCCTATATCGAGAAGTCCAATCGGGCGATCCAGGACCGCCTGGAGTTCTACTGGGCGTTCGACGGCTTTGACGCGGACGAGGCGACCGGCCCCAACGCCATCACGACGGCGCGCGTGCACACGGCCTTCACCCGCACCGTGTCCAGTCCCTCCACCATGTACGCGTATGGACGGTATTTCCACATGCCCGAGAGCAGCGCCGCATCGTTCCTCTCGGGCGAGAGCATGTACGGCTGGGGCATGTCGCACGAATACGGGCACATGCTCGACAACAACGTGATCGCGGTGGCGGAGGAAACCAACAACCTGTACTCCATCGCGGGCGCGCGGCACGGCGGCATCGAGGCTGCGCGCGCGGCGGGCACGGCGTTCAACCCGGCGTCCCACTACCACGTGAACGCCATGAACGCCACGAAGCGCAGGGATACGGAGCTGGCGCAGATGGCCGCCGACCCGCAGTACGTGCCCGACTGGATGAACGGCGGGGACTGGGGCACCTACATCTGGACGCACGTGACCACCTGGTGGAACGGCCTGCACTTCTTCGACGATTGGGATTATTCGGGCTACGACTTCTCGGCAAGCCCCTACTCCGAGAAGACCGCAGCCGACGTGGAGCGCTACGGGGCCTACGGGGCGACGCTGCGCATCCTGCGCGGCGATCCGGCGGCCGTGAAGACCATCGAGGACCTCGCCTCGAACGCCTCGACGGGCGTGAAGTACAACCGCATGGCCGTGGCGTCCACCATGGGAACGGGCTACAACTTCGCCGAGTACCTCTACGAGCTGGGCGAGCGCGACCTGGCGCCCCAGGTGCTGGAGTGGTGTGCGCGCTACCCCTCGATGCCGCGCAAGGTGCGCTACTTCTCGCTGAACACCGACGCCGCGATCGTCAACGGGACGAAGACCTATGGGGAGATCGTCGGGGCCGACGGCACGGTCGAGCCCGAGCTCGAGGTCGCCATCGTGGGCAACGCGCTGCGCGTGACGGCATCGATGCCCAGCGACGAGCTCGCACGCGCCACGACGGCGTGGGAGCTCTACCGGGACGGCGAGCTCGCGGGCTTCTCGCGCGACGGCGTGTTCGAGCTCACCGGCGACGTGGGAGATGGCGACCCGGCTTCGTTCAGCGTCGTGGCCTACGACGTGCGGCTGAACCCCAGCACGGAGTTTGCCGGCGATGGCGGCGACACCGGGGGCGATCAGCCCGGAGGCGGATCGGAAGACGGCGACGGGCCGGAAGACGGTGACGGCTCCGGCGGCTCGGACGAGAAACCGGGTGGCGGGGATGACGGATCCGGCGGCGGAGATGCCGGCAGCGGGGACACCGGCGGCGGTGATACCGGAGACAGCGGCCCCGGTGATGACGGCACGGGCGGAGACGCCGGTGACGGAGACCAGCCCGGAGGCGAAGGCGGCGCAGAGGGGCCGGAAGACGGCTCGGACGGCGACACGGACCAGGGACCCGACAGCGGCACGGGCGGCGACCCAGGCGAGCAGCCCGGAGGGGACGACGACGAACCCGGAGACGGCGATACGGGCGAGCAGCCCGGGAACGGCGCGGAAGATGAGCAGCCCGAAGGCGGCGACGGTGACGGCTCCGGGGAGAGCAAGCCCGAGGACGGCGGCGGATCCGGAGGCTCGGGCGCGCCCGATGACGGCGACTCCGATAGCGACGACGGCAACGATTCCGAAGACGGAGAAGATGCCGGAGGCTCGAACGAAGGCCAGGGCGGCGAGGAAAACGACCCCGCAGCCGACAAACCGAATCATGGCGGCGAAGGATCCGGTGGAGGCGGCGGCAACGACTTCTCCGATGGAGGCACCGCCTCAGGGGGCATCGGGCAGCAGCCCGGCGCGCCCCAAGGCGGATCGACCTCATCGGCAGGCGACTCGAACAAGACGCTTGCCAAGACGGGAGACGCCTCCCTCCTCGCACCTCTTGTCGCTGCGGTAGGCGGCGTCCTCTCCCTTGCCGGCGCCGCGATCGCCTCGAGATTCGGCAAACGGCAGTAAAGCACGCGCCCGCGCGCAGAGGGAAACGACTCCTCTGCGCGCGGGCGCTCGCATTCCGAGCCTACCGTGGCAGCTCGCCGCGCACGCTCGGTGACCGGGCGCGTCCCCGGAGGATCGCCTGTCGACGCGCCCTCGTAGCGCAAACCGCATATTCTCGTGACGATCTTGCATAAAAATCGGGGAATTCGGGGTCCTGCGGGCGACGTGAAAAGGGCGGGGCCGAGTTTGTCATTGTTTTTCGGTGCCCCCGCGCCACATGCGCCGTACCCTCTAGCATTTCCCCAGTTGAATCCTGCGGAAATGCAAACGGGTGCAGCGCGTGTGGGAAAAGGGCACCGAAAAACAATGACAAACTCGTATGCATGCCTTTACGGAGCTGCCGGCCGGCGCGAAACCTACATCGGCGCTTCCCGAAAAGCTACGGGCGAGCCACAGTCCAGCCGAGACTCTCCTGCTGGATGCGCACAAGGCGCGCATAGAGGCCACCTGAGGCCATAAGCTCGGCATGGGTGCCCTGCTCGGCCACGCGTCCGCGATCGAGCACCACGATCCGGTCGGCACCGGCCACGGTGCGCAGGCGATGTGCGATCACGAGAACCGTCTTGCCTGCGCAAAGCCGTCCCACGGCATCCTGCACGAGCGTCTCGTTCTCGGGATCGAGCGAGCTCGTCGCCTCGTCGAGCAGCACGACGGGAGCGTCCTTCAGCAGGGCCCGGGCGATGGATATCCGCTGCCGCTCTCCCCCGGAAAGACGCGCGCCGTTCTCACCGAGACGCGTGGCCCAGCCCTCAGGCAGCCGTTCGATGAACTCCTCGCAATGGGCTGCCTGAATCTCCCCCGTTTCCGTTGACACATCGAGTTCCGTTTGGGCATGATGCCGTAAACGGGGAAAGGGGGCATGGGATGGGACATCCGTCGCCCAAGTATTCGGCAG
>NZ_NFJE01000017.1:0-40448 GCF_002159695.1 Collinsella sp. An271
CAACCGGGCCGCGAGACCGCGCCGGGACGCCCCGGCGCCGATTCGGCATGCGCCGACGGGCCGGGAGATTTATTCAGATCGAAGCTTGACAAAGCTATAGGAACACCCCTCCTGCTCGAGGTCGCGTAGGTGCGCTACGGCATTATAGGTACTATCACGTAAAACTTTGTTGCGCATCTCTTCTGCCAAATCAGCATCAAATTGTTTTATTACTGGGATTGTATCTATAATCGTCTTTTTCCCCCGAGGACTCTGGCCCGAATAAAGGTCGAATAAGAGTTTTGCTGCAGGCCCCCTGAACTCAGCCCTAGATAGAAATTCGCTAAGAATCTCAAGCCCTCTAATGTTAAGCTGAAAATGATCGGCTTGCGATAGATAACAAGCATATGAAAACAAGTAGCCTTGCAAGCTGTCGGGAACCTTAAGGGCTCCACGAGCACACAAGTGTTTCAACGCATCTCCAGTCTTAGCCCGAACATATTCGCTTTTCTGGTGGCAACGTGCCAAAGAGATATACAAATCCTCGACCGCAGTGCAACCGGCAAGCAACGCTGTCACATCAATCCAAACGTCCAGCAAGCTCGAATCATCATCCCGTAACGAGAATCCTTGCATCAAGGCAGCCTTATCAGATAACAGTTCCCTTGCCGAGACGACCGACTTGAATACTTTGTCATAAGAATTTAGCATATTACACAATGTTTCACATGCTTGAATCTTTCCAGAAAAATCAAAGTTCTGGCATTGCAAGGTACCCAAACATGCAGCAGCAAGTTCTTGTCGAAGAGACTGGGGGGCTTCGCCGGCTTCGCGCAGCAGAGCAAATGCCCTAGCATGGATATTATCTCCGAAAGAGTATTGGCCTCTAACCCCTTGCGTCCTATTCTTATGCTCAATAGCCTTGATGGCATCATTCACAATCGATATACGATCGCCTTCAGCCACACTCCATGGCGACAATTTCGTGAACTTGCTTTTTAGATTCTCGGGCAAAACATCAGCAAGGGCCTGGAGCTTGGCATGCCATCGGACCGGCAGAATCCCTCCTAACGCCACCAATGAATCGCAGGCCTCATTTTTGACAACAGCATCGCCCGTTTTCCCTATCAAAGTTTTTACAGCTTCAAGTATTTTGTCTAGTTGAGCATCATCAAGTGCGGGGCGGCTGGAAATCAAATTCGGTATAAACCGCAGAGCCTGCCTGCTCCAATGGAATTGGTCGACGCCGACCGAACGGATTGTATAGTCGATCATCCATACTTCGTTCAATCTGCGAACGTTGTTGCGCATCGCGCCAAAAATGGCAGCTGGTGCTGTCTCCCACGGATCGATTTCAGCCAGGCATTTTTCAGACTGCTCGATAAACTTTGCCTCCGCACGAATGAATCCAATATCATCCATATAGCAGCCAACCAATCCGAAGGCTTCAAACAAAGTCCAACTTCTATCATTTAGACATCTATATTGAGCGCAAAACGTAAAGACGTTCTGCGCAGCACGAGAATCATCATCGAAAGACAAGTCATTAAACGCCTGTGCGGTTTTTTCTCCATCTCCCTGACCGCCAGTAATAATAGACAGCTGCAACAGGGTGGTATTAAGTCTCGCATCTTTGTATTTTGAGCAAAGATAGAACACCAGGTTCTTCAGACGGTGAGCCGTCAATGCAATATAAGTCAGCGATCCGAAAGCAGCTGCGATTGCAAACGCCTTACAGACAGGTTCGAGCAGACCCTTAATATTGCTTCCGTATTCAACAGTGCCATATGACTTTGTCTTTGCCGTATATCGATTCTTTTCTATACTTTCCATCGCTTGATATAGGGCCCGGTCAAGCAACGGATAGGAAACATCATGATCGGAAGACGAAAGCAGCTTTTGATACTTGTTGTTCCGAACAGCTAGTCCATCAATCCCAGATTGAAGGTTTCTTAAGTCTATAAGAATGTCATCGATAAACCAGGGCTCGAGATGGCTTTTTACCGCCATCTCATAAGCTGTCTCAAGATGATGGAGAGCGGAGTACCGATCGCCATCAAAACTGAAAAGGACCCCTCTCCATCTTTTTCTAATCACCGATATATATTCATCAGGCAATAATGAATTAATCGCCTCGATCAGGCCATTTGGATCGAACGATTTTGCATCAACCTCGACATACAGCAGGGTTGCGAGCCTAGCGACTTCGTAATCATATTCACCTGAAGCCTGCACATCCTCCGCAGGCTTTCCAAACAGAAAGCTCTGTATCACTGAAGACAATTTGGGAAAGCTCGCGATTGACTCTTTTGGCAACTGTAGACTGTCAACGATTCGTAATTGGTGGGCAAGAGCATCTTGCTGCTCGTCTAACGAAACAATCGAGTGATTGCACCATTCTCTATATCGCGTGAACACATCTTCCGTAAGATCATCTACTGCTTGGCGCGGAATATCTTCCATTTTTTGGACAACTTTGTATGTCGGGCCCCCGGCACCAATTAATTGACGCTGCAGCGGAGTTTCGGTATCGCTGAGCTCTGAACAGAAATAATAGAAGCTCCGTTTATTGGTCTGGCGCGCTCGCTCAATCTCCTTTTGAACGCCTTGCGTAACGCCGTCTTTATTATCAATGATGAAAACAACGACATCGCAATCATCGAGCTCCGCAATATATCTAGCCCCTGCTTGCTCAGTAGACGCCCCGCTCCGCTCCCAAAGATAGGCTTGAAACGCTGGCACAGAGTCAACAAGAGAAGCTAACTCCCTGCGCATAGAATCAAAGCGTCCCCGATCTCCACATTTCGAGCTAATAAACACTCGAATTTTCCGCAGCTGATTGCGCGTTAAAAATGTGCCCTCGTAAGCCTTATCGCCCTCATCGTACTGGTCTTCATTCTCATTTCGAGCAGCCATTTCCCAAGTCCTAAATCTATCTTGTTATCCTTTCAACCTTATTATAAATAAAAGGTGTTTATTCTGTAGTTACATTTAGCGAAGCGCGCCAGCGACTGTCCACCTTCTAGGACTTCAAATTAAGTGATCAGTTATTCGGTATCTGGAGCAACAAGTCGATATCGCCAAAACCCCTTCGTCAACATATGATGTTAACGAGACTCCTGCTTAATACCGTCTGAAGAAGCCGTGACCTCTATGCGTCAGATAGATTGCTGTGAAATCTCAACCTATCAGTGGCTCGATATTACAAAATGGTCATCAAATGAACGCACAATCATATCTATTCAGAATCAACATCCTCAGAAGTATCGTACAGCAAAGCTCATCGTAACCAGCAGTAATCTATACAAGCAATAAAACGAGAAAAATGATGAAGGTAAGCATCACTATTCCTAAGGCAATGCCCAACAGTACGAGAGTCAGCTTATTCAACCTGCCAAGCTTGTCGTTCAGCTCAATGAGAGAAGATTGAACATTATCGAGTGTATTGCAGTACTGCCATGCAATCTGATACTTCGTTTTGAGCTTAGACCGGCTCGCCCTAATGTCCTTCTCTAGCTCGCTCGGCCTATTTAGAGTCCGATATGAAAACCGGTACTGTGCGATTACCCCCACCCCCAAACTCGCAACCATAAAAGCAAGCGCAGTGAATGAGAGTATGAGGACCGCCAGAGCGGACGTCTCCCTCCCATCCGAAAACTGGCTCAACATTGTTGGAAGGATGGAAACCAACGCAACCGAAATGATGGAATCGCACGTCAAGAGCCTATTAGAGGTATCCAACATGGATTGTCTCCTCGCCACCTCTCCGGCGAAGCTCTTGTCAGTAACCAACTTTAGGTAATCAGAAAGATCATCGAGGATAGTCTCATACGATTCATCATGCGAAGCGGTATCCATATGTTGCTTTTCTCTTTTCCCATCAAAGGTCTTCCGCTTCTGCGTAGCGACAGGTTCTGTGAGTGCCAAGCGATCCGGGGTCTTCGAGTTCTCCATTTTTCTCTCCGTTCTCCTCAGATTGCGACAGCAGCTTAAATCTAAAAAAGACTATTGATTTCCCTCCTCGACGGTTAGTCTTAACTCCGTCGAATCGAATGGCGAGCGAAGGAATATCACCTTGAAAAAGGAAACCTGATTTGGGCATGCTTTTAAGCATCAACTTGAGAGCACAATCGGGCTGCTTGGTCTTGTGAATTGCAGCAAGAAACTGCACCCCCTGTTCACCCGTCAAGGCAACTCTCTTACCGTTGCATTGCAGAAAGCAGGAGCGCCTCTTCAAGCCTATCAGCCTATTTGAGCGTTTTACTCCCACAACCTCATTAATAAATACAACTGTAAGCTCATTGGGGCGTTTATTCCTTACCTTATAATACTGTTTTGCCTTCTTTTTCATGTTAACCCCTTTGAAACAAATTGCTGGAGCATACACCGCGAGCACCGAAGTCGCTTCTCACCTTCACTCCACTTGCGCTCGCGCAACGATTCGATAGCGCCATCAATCGCAACATAATCCTGATTCTTTGGCAACGGACTCATGACGCCCGACATACGCACGGACGGGCATCGATGCTAAGTGGCAAGCCGGCCAGATCGCCTTTCGGTCTGCGCGCAAAACCCAAACACAGCCCCGGCTCTCCACGCAATCGATTTTACTCCCCCGCCTCGCGGACCTCTTGGCAGGTGGGAGTCGTGCGCATGGTCAGATCCCCGGAGACGCCGGCGGGCACCGTGATGGTGTAGGTCACCGTGCAGCTTTCCTGGTCGTAGAGGTCGATCATGCCGTACTTCACTTCCAGGCCGTCGTGCGTGCCGTCGTTCATGCGCATCCCGCCATCGCCGGTCACCTGGACGTCGGAGATGCTGCCGCCGGCCGGGGCGTAGAGGTACACGATGTAGCGCTCGAGGCCGCAGAACTTAATAGAGCCGTCCTCCTTGATGAGGTGGACACCTACGTAATCGGGCAGGCGCTGCTCCTCCTCGGCAGTAAGGGTGTTCTTGAGGTTGACCGTCACGGCGTACTCCCGGCTTCCATCGGATTTGGTCACGGGATTGCCCATCTGGACATCGAAGTCCAGATACCAGTCCATCTTGGAGAAGCCCATGTTGTTGAGGTACACGCCCGCCTGCGGAGCGGACGTGAGGTCATCGGCATCGGGAATCGCGGCGTCCATCCCCATAGCCTCGATGGCGTCCTCCTCGGCAGGATCCTCCATCCATACATTGAAGCGGCCCTCTTCGCACCCGCGCTGGAACGCCGAGACGAGCGCCACCATGTCCGCGTTCCCGATTCCCGATAGCACCGCGTCGAACGCGTCGCCCGCCACAGCGGAGAAGATCGCGTCCGACTCCTCCTGCGGGTAGCCCCAGTACACGTCGTGCATGAGCACGGTCGCCGCGTTGGAGCCGTCGACCACGGAGCCGTCGGGCAGCGAGACGCTCGTCCCTACAGCTGCGAGGAGGTACTGGAGGAAGACCGGATCGACCGCGATTACGCCGTCAACGTGCTCGCCGTATCTGATCTGCCACATCTGCGTGATCAGTGACGCGGCGCGGGGGTAGTCTGGGGTGAGTAGGGCCTCGGCGCCGTACATTCCCATATGACCCATGATCTTATTGAAAAGATTTTGCTCCTCGTCGGTGACTGGCAGCTTCTGATACTCGGTAATCGTGACCGTACTGGTGAACTCCCCCATGGTCAGGACGCCGTTCTCCACGGTGATGAGACCCTGGTGGCTTCCGAGTCCGCCGTTTGCACGAAGTTCCACGTTGTTCTGGGCAACGATCAGGTAGCTTCGCGTCCCCTCGACACCCAGTATTGCGGGCAGAACCGGAGCCAGCTGCTCGGAAAAAGAAGCCGCTCCGTCAAGCATAGAGAAGCCGGCTTTGGCGGTATCGACCAGCTCGGTTACCTGCGAGATGGTCGTGTCGCCGATGTTCTGAACGCGTGAGTTCGCCTGGTTCAGGACGTCGACGCTTGCGGCAAGCGAATCGACCACCGCGCAGACCGCCGAAACGTTGACGGCGCCATCTGCGAACAGCTTGCCCGGAGTCGCTTGGGACAGTTGCTCCGCCATAGGAACGAGGGCCTCCGAGGAGACGTCGGCAAGCGTCGAGACGAGCTCGCGGGCCGCCGAAACATCTCCGCCGACGACGGGAACGAATGTTGCGACCTGCCATAGCGGGCCCGAAACCTCGGCATCGAGATCCTCGCACAGAGCGCTGAGCTCAGCGGCATCTTGCGGCAGTGTCGAGAACTCACCTGAGGTCACCTTATCCCTTACGGAGGTCACGAGGGAGACGGCCGTCGACGCGCGGTCTTTCACCGACATCGCCGAACGAAAGAGCGCGAAGCCGCCCGCGCCAACCGCGATCACCAAGAGAACGATGAGCGTGACTACAACGCGGATGGCAACCTTCCTCGGTTGATGCTCTCCGCGCCGATGACAATGGCGGATCAAGCCGTCCTCAGTGTGCTCAGGTACGCGTCCGTAGGGGATGTTGAAATCGTGATACTCAGTTTGGAGGTAATTCGGAGCAGAAAACGGCTGATCTGCTGCGGCCTTGTTGCGGAGAGCACCTCCAGTGTTTTGAGTCCGGTTGCTCGAAGCGCCCGCATTCGGTGCCTCTTGGCCAGGAATAGCCCCAGGATTCGCAGACGGAGCGTCCTTGGGGGCGCTAGCCGCAGCAGCCTGTTCCCGACTCTTTTCCGCCAATGCAATAAACTGCATGGTGTCTTGGGAGGCATCTGAACTATTGTCTTGTTGTTTCATGGTAATAATCCCATTACTTTGAAATTGGTATCACCGCAATCTTGCTGGGGCCGCTAGAAACCTTCTATCAATCCCTGCGGAACAGGTCGCAGATGTAAACCCTGTCGGCAACGTTGGTTAGCTCATCGCTCCAACTGTTCGGCAGCAGAGCGACGGACGGGCCCGCGTAGCCCACCCCAGCGACGGCGATCCTCATGGTCAATCTCCCTCTTCTCGGTTTTCAAGGGACGAATGCTCCCATGTCCGTTCGACGGGAGCCGTGGTATAAATCAGATACAGGGCGCACCCAAGGCGAAGCCCGCCATCTGCGGGGAACAGCCCCGAAGCGCCCTCCGGGCGCAGGCGATAGCCGCGCTCGCGGGAACCGAGGGCGAAACCTTCAAGATCGACCCACTGCGCCAGGAGGTCTACCATGGTAGATAATCGCAACCTGCCGCTCCCCTCACCGTCACCGAGGCCCACGCGCTCGACGACTACAGACTGGCGCTGCGCTTCCAGGACGGGAAGCGGGGATTTTCGACATGAAGCCCCATCTCGGCAAGTGCGTCTTCAAGGACCCGGAGAACCCGGAATACTTCTCCCCGGCACCGCCTCTTGGCAGAACGGGGCGGACATGGCGCCCGAGAGGCTCTACACCGACCGCGACGCCGCATAGCGCCGGCATCATGTGGCCGGCCGGCCCGGCTCGACGGCGGGGTCTCCGGGTTGCGCGGGCGCTTCCGCCGAAGAGCCGGCCCCTCCCCCAAGCGACACGTTGAGGGAATCCTCGCTGGCTACCGGTACGAGCCTCTTTCCAAATGGCCGTGCGATTTCCCGGATTCCATAGGTCATCCCCCCAGCTTTTCGGGAGCTTCGCCGATACGTCCCAAGCACCAGAGCTTCCCGTGTGGCCCATCCCCCCCGCGATCAGGCCCATCGGGGAGTCAGCGGAGACAGTGCGGGGGCCGCAATTTCCTCCACGCTTAGTACTCCCGGCGTCGGGATCGGGGTGCGAGCATGCGTACCGACAAGGAAAATGTGAGCGACGGCTCCTTGCGGACGGCGCCTAGCAACGGTACTCATGCACGAATACCGCCACGACAGCCGCAGCCATCCCCCCGTACACGATGATCGACGTGACAGCAGCCCCGTACGCTCCGAGGCGCGGTATCAACAAAAAATCGAGAACGAGCTGTGCAGCGATTCCGCAGAAAGCGATGACCATGTTCGACCTCACCTTCCCCGTGGCCGACAGCAGGTTCGCAGTCGTGTAGCGCACGCCGTTCGTGAGGAAAGATGAAACCAGCAGGAGCCCCATAAGCGGCACCACGCCGAGGTACTCGTCACCGTAGAAGAAGGAAACGAAAGGCCTGCCCATCAGGGCGATGCCGCCACAGATGGCTCCAATGCTCAGGCAGACAGCAGTGAGAAGCCTCCGATAGCTCCCCCAGACCCAGTCCCTATCACTCTCGTGCTTGATGAAATACGGGGCAACGAACGTCCCGATCGAACTGCTGATGATCGAGATCGCCGACGGCACCGCGTATGCGACCCGGTAGTCCGCAACCGCACCCGGGTCCCCGGTGAGAAGGCTGATGAGCAGCAGGTCGTTCTGCAGGAACATCGCCCACATGCCGTTCGTGACCATGAACTGGGCGCCGTAGGAGAGGTAGCGCCTCCCGTCCGAGCGCGTTACCGGCGCATGCCGGACCCCGGGAAACACGGCGCGCCTGAAATACAGGCCGCACCCCAGCGCCATGACCGCGTAACTCACAAGACCGGCGAGCGACGCCCCGGCGAGGCCGGCGACTGAGGACCCGATCACCTTGCCGGACCACACGAGCGCGATCGCGACGACTGCCGCGACCGCATACGCGACGTTGCGGAACAGCGCACGCAGAGAATAGGAGAACGTGTCGTAGGCGGACTGGAACGGAAGCGCCAGCATCATCGCCGGAAGAAGCACGCGCGCCACCGCGAACTCCTCGGAATGGGGCCAGAGCGCGCTCGCGGCGGCGGCAACGAGCGCAAGGGCGACGTTGATCGCGGTGCCCTTGCGCAACACGAAGGAGACGACCCCCGCCTTCCCCTCGGCCGTATCGCTCAGCACCGCATAGCGGAGGACGGAGTAGCTCAGCCCGAACCCGGCGAATAGGTACACATACGTATAGATGTTCTCCATGTAGCTGAGGATGCCGTAGTCGCCCCTCGACATGACCCTGACGAGCACGATCGAACCGAGAAACGCTGCAATCTTAGTGAGAAAGGAGCCGGCGAGAACGGCAAACGCCCCCTTTCCCCTGAGGCGCCCTACCTGCTTCGTCAAACCGTCCAAAGAAACTCTCATAGAACCGCTCGCCTCAGCGCATCCCTCACGTATTTGGCTCCTCGAGTGTGAGACGCGGCCCCATTGGCAGGCTCAGCACAGGGCGGCACGGGAGCTCGGTAACCGGGCGCGGCAGCGTGAGCGAGCGGCCCGACAAAGGCGGGCCGCTCGTGCATGAGGCGCAGACAGTAGACGCTGGTCGGGATGCCCCACTCGCTCAGGCGGTTCCGCGCGCCCCAGGCCATGAGGGCGAGCCGAAGGGCGTCGGCGCCGTTCGCGCACGCGATGCAGTGCTTTGAGCCGACGTATCCCGCGAGCTTGGACTCGAGCGCCGAGACCTCCTCCCCGCCTATGTAGCGGCCCGACGCGAGCACGCGCGAGACCGCCGAATCGATAGCGTCCCTAAGGGCGCGGTACTGGGCGCCCAGGTCCCTGAACTCCATGCTGCAGGGCCATCCCCTCTATCCTCGCCTCCGCCTCCATTCGGACGACATCGGCGCAGTAGACCTTCCTTATCCTGAAGTAGGGCTCCGGCACCCCGCCGAACTCCCTGAAGGACCTCGAGATGCGCTCGATCATCGAGCCCTCGAAGTCGTAGGCGAGGCCCCGCTCGTGGGCAAGGCCGATGGCGTGCCATATGAGCGCGGCGTACGTGTCCCGGCTCCTCGAGCCCGGCAGGCCTCCCCCGAGCAGGTGGTAGGCGCGCCTTCCGTCCCACACGACGAAGACGACGCTCGCCGGCTCGCCCTCCGGGCCGAGTGCGCAGAGCGCCTTCCCCGCTCCCCGAGACGAGACCGCCCCGTACAGACGGGACCACAGCTCGCGCGAGAACGGGCACCTCAGCCCCTGCCTCGTGAAAACCCCCTCGTGGAGGTCGTAGAACTCGTCCTCCCCGACCTCCTCGATCGAGGTGACCGAGCGCGCGCCCTTCCTCACGACGGCCCTCTGCTTGGAGGAAACGCCCGCCCAGACCGCGTCGAGGTCCGAGGTGTCGCGGATCACGTAGGTGTACCTGGTGAGCGCCTCGCACCCCAGCCAGCTGAACGGCAGCCAGTTGGTGAAGGAGGTCTGGAACTGCTGCTCGTAGACCGCGAGCCCGAGGGCGTCCACGAACGCCATCGCGTCGCGTATCACCCTCTCCTCGAACTTTGCGCGGGCGATGGGCCCGGCTCCCTTCGGGTGCCTGAAGACGATCCCGTTGTTCTGCGTGAGCGGCGCCTTGGTGATGTAGAGGCCGTGCTCGCGCCCCTCCAGGTAGTAGGGCATCGCGGCGTCCACGGCGCCGCCGGATCCGTGGAGCCACACGTCCCAGCTCGCCGGGCCGCACACGGCGTCCATCCACCACGGCTGGGAGTAGATCGGCACGTACGTCGACGCGCAGAAGCCCTCGTACGCCTCACGTCGCTCCCTCTTCTCCGGCGTCATCGGCGCTCACCAGCCCCTTCGGGCCGAGAAGGTAGCCCCTCCCGCACGACGGGCAGGAGAGCACCCCCCCCCCGCTCCGCAAGGACGGCACCGCAATCGCACACCCAGCCGATCCGCCTTGCCGGGACGCCCGCCACGAGCGCGTGAGCCGGCACGTCGGAGGCTACGACCGCGCCAGCGGCCACGAACGCGCGCTCTCCGACTTCGTGGCCGCAGACCACGGTGGCGTTGGCGCCTATGCTCGCGCCGCGTCGGACGACGGTCCGCCTCCAACCCGCGGGCCCCTTCGGGAAGTCCGCGCGGGGCGTGAGGTCGTTCGTGAACACGCATGACGGCCCGAGGAAGCAGCCGTCCTCGACGGTCACCCCCGTGTACACCGAGACGTTGTTCTGGACCTTGCAGCCGTCCCCGATCGCGACATCCGAACCGACGAAGACGTTCTGCCCTATATTGCAGCCCGCGCCTATACACGCCCTCGTCTGGACGTGGCTGAAGTGCCACACCCTCGTGCCCTCGCCCACGACGGCTCCGGCGTCGACGCGCGCGGTCTCGTGCGCGAGGCCCCCTCCCGGGAGCCTCACCATCTCATCTGCCATCGGCAACCTCTCCCCACTGGCGAACGTCCCCGACCTTCTTCCCGGGGACGCCCGCGTATATCCCGTAGTCGTCCGCGTCCCGCGTGAGGACGCAGCCCGCCCCGACGACGGCGCACCTGCCCACCGTCACGCCGGAAAGCAGAACCGCACCGGTTCCGACCCAAGCCTCGTCGGAGATGATAATGTCCGCCCTCCTCGTGAGCCGCTCAGCGACGTAGCGGTATCCGTTGATCTCAACCCCGTTGTTCGCGCAGCTGTCGCATATGCAGGTGACGTTCGGAGCTATCGAAACGTTTCTTCCGATCCGGACATGCACGTCCGAGGGCTTGTTCGGCGTCAGATGAAAACCCTCGTTCACGAACGAGGAGTCGTCGGCGAACACGACCCCTATCGACCTCAGCGCCTCGCGCCTGACGTGGGCGTCCGGGTAATGCGAGGCGAGGAAGATGCGGTGCGCCTGGGGGAGAGACGCCATACCCGCCAGGAGCTCGTCCCGGGCAAGCAGAAGGGTCTCCCCCAGGGAGCAGCTGCCGGCGTCCATCTAGAACTCCCCTTCCATGTCAAGCGTGCCGAAGCCCTCCAGGGGCAGGTCAACGGGAAGGCCCGTCCTCTGGCTCCTGTATATGGCAAGCACCGTCTCGAGGGCATCGCGCCCGGCGCGTGCGGGCACGTAGGGCTCGCGCCCCTCCCGGATCGCCGCCGCAACGTCGGCGAACAGCGCGGCGTGCCCGTTGCCGTAGACGTTGGAGGTCGCCTCGCGGAGCCCGCGGGCGCCCTCGTCACCCGGGCGCTCGTCGGCGAAGTCCCACACGTCGATGTCGTTGGTGGACGTGCCGCCGATCTTGACCGTGCCGGTCTCGCCGAAGAGATAGAGCGTCTCCTCGAGGTTTTTCGGGTAGACGTTGACGGTGCCCTCGACGGTGGCGACCGCGCCCGAGGCGAACTCGAGCACGGCGACCCCCACGTCCTCGGCCTCCAGGTAGCCGTGAAGCCGCTGGCGCGTGACGCCGTGGACGCGCGCCAGGTCGCCCCCCATCATCCAGCGCAGCAGGTCGATGCCGTGGATGCACTGGTTCATGAGGCAGCCGCCGTCCTCGGCCCAGGTGCCCCGCCAGGGCGCCTGGTCGTAGTAGCCGCGGCCCCGGTTCCAGCGCACGTGGATGGAGCCGTGGCTTAGCCTGCCGAAGCGACCCTGCTCGAGCGCCTCGCGGGTCCGCCGCACGGCGGGGTTGAAGCGGTTCTGGTGGCAGGCCGAGACCACCACTCCGCGCTCCGCCGATCGCCGCACGATCTCGTCGGCGTCGGCCATCGACATGGCCATCGGCTTCTCGACGATCGCGTTCACGCCGGCGTCGATGAGGTCGAGGGCGATGGCCGCGTGCTTGCCGGACTCCGTGGCGACCGAGGCCAGCTCGATCTCCGGATGCTCGGCGAGCATCTCGCGGTAGTCGGCGTAGCGGGCGATGGAGGGGTCGCCCTCGAGGCCGTGCTTGGCCAGGGCGGCGTCCATCTTCCCCGGGACGACGTCGCACACGGCGACGATCTCGAACCCGTTCCGGACTGCGGCCGCTATGTGGTTCGTGGATATGCGGCCGCAGCCGATGAGCGCGTACTTCATCGTTTCTCCCAACTATCGAGCCCCGACAGAACGGCGGCGACGACGGAGTCCTGATCGGGCTCCGTGAGGAAGGCCGAGAACGGCAGCCCGAAGTTCCTCTCCGCATAGGACTCGGCAACCGGGAATGACCAGTCCGCACAGCCGAACCTCTCGAAGGCCCTCATCCTGTGGAGGGGCTTCGGATAATAGACGAGCGAGGGGACGGCCGACGAGGCCATGGCCGAGATGACCGCATCGCGCTGCGCGGAATCCTGGGCCAGGAGGATGAACTGGGCGTACGGCGAGACGTTCCCCTCCTCGACCGCGGGAAGGGTGACCCCGCTCCCGGCGAGAAGCCTGCGGTACCGCTCCGCGACCCGCTGGCGGGCGGAGACCTCGTCATCCAGGTGGGCGAGCTTCACGCTAAGCACGGCGGCCTGGATCGCGTCCAGCCTCGAGTTCACGCCGACCCGGACGTTGTCGTACTTCGTGACGCCCTTGCCGTGGACGCGGATCGAGCGGACGAGTCCGTCGATTCGCTCGCTGTCCGTGAAAACCGCCCCGCCGTCGCCGTAGCAGCCGAGAGGCTTCGACGGGAAGAAGGACGTGCAGGCGATATCGCCGAACGAGCCGAGCCTCCTGCCGCCCGCGGATCCCCCCATGCCCTGGGCGAGATCCTCGATGAGGGCGAGGCCGTGCTCGTCGCAGATGCGCCCGATGGCGGCATAGTCCGCCGGATTCCCGAGGAAATCAACGGCGACCACCGCTGCGGGCCGGAGCCTGCCCTCACGCTCCACGCGCAGGATCTCCTCCTCGAGCGACGCCGGGTCGATGTTGTAGGAGGTCGGGTCGATGTCGCAGAAGACGGGCTCGGCCCCGAGCATGACCGCCGGCTCCACCGAGGCGACGAAGGTCATTGCGGGGCAGAAGACGGCATCCCCCTCCCCCACCCCGAGAGCCATGTAGGCGAGCTGCAGAGCGTCCGTGCCGTTGCCGCATCCCGCGCAAAAACGCCTGCCCACGTAGGACGCAAGGTCCGTCTCGAACGCCGAGACCTCCTCCCCGCCGATGAACGCCGCAGAGTCGACCACGCGCGCGATGGCGGCGTCGAACTCCCCCTCGTAGGCGCGGTGCTGCGCCTTCAGGTCTATGAACTCCATTGCGATCAGTCCTTCCCGTAGATGTCCCTGGTGTAAACGCGGTCCCGCATGGGTCTGAGCTCCGGCGTGACCCTGTTGGCGAGCACGACGTCGCAGGCGGCGAGTTCCTCGAGAGACGAGAGCACGCGGTAGCCCCCGAAGCCCTCCGGCCCAAGCGTCGGCTCCCAGACGGCGACCTCCGCCCCCATGCGCTCGAGCTCGGCCATAACGTCGATCACCGCCGCCGCGCGGAAGTTGTCGGAGCCGGCCTTCATGACGAGGCGGTAGACGCCGACGGTCGGGCGCCCGCGCCCCCCAGCCCGCTCCCGGGCCGCGGCCATCGCCGCCTCGGCGACGTGCCGCTTGCGCACGGCGTTCGCCTCCACCGTCGCGGAGACGACTCGCTGCTCGACACCAGCAAAGTCCGCAAGGAGCTGCCTGGTGTCCTTCGGCAGGCAGTAGCCTCCGTAGCCGAAGCTCGGATTGTTGTAGAAGTCGCCGACCCTCGGGTCGGCGCACACGCCCCGGATGAGGTCGGAGGCGTCCATCCCCCGCTCCTCCGCAAAGGTGTCGAGCTCGTTGAAGAAGGAGACGCGCGTCGCAAGGTAGGTGTTGGCGAAAAGCTTTACCGCCTCGGCCTCCCGCGCCTCCATGACGATGGTCTCGACGCCCGGGTCGAGCGCGCCTCCCGTGAGGAGCCGCGCGAACGCCCCCGCATCCCTTCGGGACCGGATGGGGTCGGAAGCCGAAGAGGGAACGCCCACGACCACGCGCGAGGGGTGCAGGTTGTCGTAGAGGGCATGCCCCTCTCGCAGGAACTCCGGCGAAAACAGGATGCACGCCCCGGGGAACATCCCGCACAGCCTGTCGGTATAGCCGACCG
The DNA here is from genome assembly GCF_002159695.1 of Collinsella sp. An271. Classification (NCBI taxonomy): domain Bacteria; kingdom Bacillati; phylum Actinomycetota; class Coriobacteriia; order Coriobacteriales; family Coriobacteriaceae; genus Collinsella; species Collinsella sp. An271. The sequence goes on from NZ_NFJE01000017.1 coordinate 14,653, forward strand.
GCACGGTGGACTTGACCACCACCGTGGCGTCCGGGCTGTAGGAGAGGACCGAACCGACCGCCTCCTCGACGGCAGACGTATCGAAGGAGCCCCTGTCTGGGTCGTAGTTCGTCGGTGTGGCGATAACGGCGAAGCGCGCGTTCCTGTAAGCCCTGCGCTCGTCTGAGGTTGCCTCGAGCATCAGGTCGTCCCGGAGCAGGTACTCTTCGATTTCCTGGTCCCTGATCGGCGACTCGCCGCGAGAGATCATCTCCACCTTGCCGGAGGCGACATCGTACGCGGTCACCCTGTTGTGTTGGGACAGGAGCACGGCCACGGAGAGCCCCACGTAGCCAAGGCCAGCCACTGCAATATTCATCTCATTAGCCTTTCGATGTCTTTTCTAGCGCAGCTCGTCAACGAGCGGCTTCAGTACCACGCTGATATCAACATTCTCGAGAGCGAAACGGCGAATCCTAGTAATTACTCTCTCCTCGCTTTCGCGCATATATATCGAATCATAGAAGCTGAGCACTTCGGCGATGTTAATTGGAGAATCGTCTTCCGGAAGCTTCAGCGCATAGTCGAAATCTGTCCCCTCGATTACATCAATCGGAGACGAATAGATGAAGGGGATGCCCTTTGCAAGGTATTCCCTGCTCTTCAGGGACGACGATACTGCTCTTGGCCCTCTCCTATGGCACCCGAGGCTTTCAATCGCAAGGGTGGCGCCATCAAACGCCAGATCCATCTCCCGCCTATCGCACATCCCAAGAAAGGAGACCCTGCCGTCGAGCCCGCTGCACTTGACAAGATCTTTAAGATTGCCAAGTTCTGGCCCATCACCAAGCAACCATAGGTGTATGTTCCTCGGGCTGGCAGAAGCTGAGTAGTAGTCTCTCATTCCGCAGATGAATCGATCGATTCCATGCCAGCGCGCAAACGCGGCGACGCAGACGATTTTTATGGTCGCCTGCTGCCCTTCGTACGAAGGACTCCTCGCTTTGAGTCTGGAAACATTGATTCCGTTTGGAACGGTCACGGCCTTGACCCCGAACACCTCGGTCACATCCGCCATGGTAACGATCAGGTCGAGATCCCCCTGCAATCTAGATCTATTAAAGCGATCCTTTAGATATGCAGGGAAAAGCATGGGTTCGAGCATCTCTTTGTCGTAAGGGTAGGTGGGCAGTTCCAGCACTGATTTAAGCCGGGGGTTTTCTTTCTTCGCAGCATGCAGAAACTTTCGAAGATCTTTACTGATAAATCTTGGCCGTCTGATGTAGATATAATCTAGGTCAGCAAGGGATTCTGGGTTCGGCCAAGAATGCCCGTCACCGGTAAAGGGCAGGCTCTCAATTACCTTGTGAATGAAATCGACGTGCCTCTCCACCAGTTCAAGGCTGCACTCACCGAAGCCATTCAGACCGTCGATCCAGTCGCGCACTTTCCTGTCAACGCCGCTAAGTGGCTCCTCGATCAATTTGTTCCAATATAAATATTTACCGCGGAGGTTGTTTTTTACCGACATGTTTCTACTTTCTGGGTTTCTTTCTCCCGCATACACATCGTTGATGCTGCAAGGAAGAGATATATCCCGGTTGTCGTGAAAAGGTAGCTACGGATAAGCAAAAACGGCAACGAGTATGATGCGAAAATCTCTAACAGCAGTCGTAATGGGTTATTAAAATCCTTTGATGTGAGCGAGAGAATAATTCCTGATACTGATACTAGTATGTATGGTATTAATCCGAGAACTCCGCATGAAACTGCAAGTTCAAGAACTGTATTATGCGGGTTAACAGAGATAAGCTTTTCCGCAGAATTAATACCCCAACCATATAGCGGACTCTGCGAAAAGAGATCCAACGCTTCTCCCCAAATATCCCCTCGACTAGACAAATCAAAACTAATTCCATTTACAATATAATATAGATTTCTACTATAATATATGTTATTATACTTAAGATAATCTAAGACTGGGATCAGTATCGTGTCGATATTTCCAAGAATAATAAGCACAGATATAATACTAGCGAGCATTACAATGGCAGCACGAGCATTGCCCCTACGGATCTTCTTTACACTCTCCACCAGCAATAAAAATACAACTGCGAGCAATGGCCCCCGGGATCCAAAGGCAATTAGTACCACCAAAGTTGCTATTAATGAGCAAAGAGTGAGAACTTTGAATCCATTCAGTAATTCTTGGACAAGAAACAGCACAGGAAGCATCGCGCTGTACGAAAGAACCATTGCCGATCCATCAGAATATGAGTTCTCATTGTGGAGCAATACGATTGCGCACGATAGTGCCAATGCCCAGAATGGGCAAACCTTTCTTAACCGTGATAAGAGAATCTGCTTATCATCTATCGCTATGAAGGCAGCTACGGCTGGAATGCAGGTAAACAATGCGGTGACCGTAGTATCCAATAAAGTCGGCACATCAGAGTGTCCACGTACAAAGCTGGTTGCACATAAAAATAAAAAGACACACTCAATGACACAGAAATAGCGAATATCATACTTTATTAGTTTCATTATGATTATTATAAATATTAATAACACTGACAATATATATATTGTGCTGATAATATTATTTTGTATTAGCTGTGAGACAACTCTGAACGCAGATTCAGATAAAAACAGCAGAATGATAGAATATGATAATTCTATATCTTTATGTTTTTTATTTAGTTCACTCATCGCAGTTCTCTTAGTTAGAATATTACCTGTAACGCGAATTGGAGTAAGACTCGACCGCAACACCGAGCTGCCCCGTCTGCACCCCGAGCTCATCGATCAGCAGGCCGTCGCCCTCAATGATGGACGTCGCGATCGCTGGAAGCCCTGCCGCTTCTCGACGAGGCCCCATGATCCGGCTCTTTCCACAGCCAAAATTGGGAACAACCCTCGCGGGGGCCCTATCATTTCTCGACGAGAGCCCATGCGCTTGCTCCCGTTGAGATCCCGACCACGTGCACAGCGTATTAATTCGGTCAAGCCCAAGTTCAGTGCAGGTCTGCATCGAATATCCCTGCGTATATTTTGATAGTTGCGGCAAGGGTCCTCTCAATCCCAAAGCGACGTACAGACGTGAAAGCGCCTTCGACAAGGCAAGCACGCAGGCCCGGATCGCACATGAGCTTCGTCACCGCCGAGGCGATGGCCTTCGGCGTCGCCTCAGGGAGTATGAGTCCACTCTCCTGGTCGGAGAGCAAATCGGGGTCAATACCTCTGATAGAGCTTGCCACGACTGGAAGCCCGGAGGCCATTGCTTCCATCACTGAGACGGGCAGCCCCTCATGTACTGATGGAAACACTAGACAGTCGCACGCTGCCATAATATCGGCAATATCGTCCCGAAAGCCAAGGAGCGAAACACGATCAGATACTCCCAAGTCAGACGCGAGAGAGAGCAGTCTCTCTCGACCCGGCCCCTCGCCGCAGATGGCCAGCTTGACACCGCTGGGCAACAGCGGCAACGCTCGCACGATGGCAGCTTGATTCTTCCGAGGGATGAGGTCACCCACCGAAAGCATGGCAAAGTCGCCGGGGACGAGCCCGATCTCCTCGCGCTTCGCATCGCAGCGCTTGGTCGCAGCAAACTTCGAAAGGTCAACGCCTACTCCTGGGACGTACTCGACCCTGCAATGGGCGAATCGTTCAGCGCACTCGAAGTCCTCCTCATTTATGGTAATCAGCACATCGGTAAATCTCGACATGAACCGCTCCACCGGGTACCACAGCAGCCAGTTGGCGAGCGGCGACCCCTTGTAAAAATGGAACCCGTGGGCGGTGTAGATTACTCGGGTCCTCGTCTTTCGCGCGTTACGCGCGGCGAGACGCGTAAGCACGCCGCCCACGGGCGTGTGCGTGTGCACGATGTCAAACCGTGTGCGCTCGAACAAATCCCGGAGCTGACGGTAGGCAGCAATAGTCTGCATAGAGTACGGGCTACGCGAAAAATCGACGTTCACAAAATGGTCGCAATACGGAATGACCGTCGTATCACCGGAGCCGTCATCATTAGCAGCGACCCACGTCTCCCAGCCTTGCTGCTTAAACCACTTAAGATATGGAATATGAAACTGCACGATGTGACGAACGATAGTTGCGGAAAAAAGAACTTTGCCGTTTCTCGGCAAACTAGGCTCCATTTGATTCCTTATTATCGATTTGAATGAATAACTTTTCTGCGGGCACGCCAACATAGGTCCCCGCTGCAACAACATCCTTAACTACAACGGCCCCTGCACCGATTATGCAGCTTGGACATATCGAAAGATTGTTACTCACAACCGCGCCGATACCAATCCATGTGCCATTGCCAACCGTCACTGCCCCGGCGAGGTGGGCACCCACAGAAACGTGAACGTAATCGCCGACCTTACAATCATGATCGATTGTCGCTCCCGTGTTGACGATACAGCCCTCCCCGATAGAAGCGAAAGGGTTTATGACCGACCCCGCCATCACAACGGAACCAGCGCCAATTCGAACGTTCCCAGCCACAACAGCAGAGGGGTGAACCAAAGTAATGATGGAAATACCGACGCTCTGGAGCTGCGACTGAATGCGACGACGGACTTCTGCATCGCCGATTGCGATTACAAAATCACAATCGGCAAACTTCGGAAAAGACGAAACTGGGCCAGCAACCCAATATCCTGAAACCATCGTGAGGTCGAGCGCGTCATCGAGAAAGACAATGTCCTCATAACCGTTCAGACGTGCGATATCGGCAACGACCTTGCCGTGCCCGCTTGCCCCGATGATTACAAGCTTATTCATCAAAGGCCGCCTCCGCCGAGGCAGAAGTCTGTGCGTTCCCTCGAAACTCCTCCATCGTTTCCGAATTCTTAGAGCTGATTCCTTCACGCCTAAGCACTGCGCGGACCGTATCGGAAATGATGCGCCAATCACCGGCGAACGTCACATCGTCGACGTAGTGCACATCCCAATCGAATTTCTCCTCCCACGTGATAGCATTACGCCCGTGAACTTGTGCCAGCCCTGTAAGACCGGGACGCACCTCGTGGCGACGCGCCTGGCGCTCACTATAAAGCGGGAGATACCGAACGAGCAGCGGACGTGGCCCAACGACTGCCATGTCGCCCTTAAGAATATTGAAAAGCTCTGGAAGCTCGTCAAGACTCGTCGAACGGAGCTTCCTACCAAAAGCAGTTAGTCGTATTTCGTCAGGCAGAAGCTCACCATTCTCATCGCGTCCATCCGTCATGGATCGGAATTTGTAAAGTTTGAACAGTTTTCCATCCCTGCCTGGCCGATATTGTGAAAACAATACCGGACGTCCAAGCTTGAGCCTCACTAGTATGGCGGTCACCGCCATGACGGGCGAGAGGAAAATGACGGCGAGCAGCGCACAGCAAAAATCTTGCGGTCGCTTCACGAAGCGCTCATATGTCCCCATCTGGTGCGCCATGGCTACTCGAAGCACCGCCTCACAGCCTCGATGATGCGATCCTGCTGCCAGGGCTCCATCTTGTTGTCACTTGGCAGGCACAAGCCGCGATGGAACACGTCGGCACCCACGTCGAACGGCATTCCATCGGCACCCATAGCCCCGCCCGAGATGTACGCGTTCGTCCTGGCCCGGCCATTACCCTCTCGGGTGACGAAAGCATTCATGCGGTAAATGGGCTGGAGATGCATCGGTTTCCAGATGGGACGGCCCTCCGCGTTGAGAGCGGAGATTGCTTCGAGGATCTCGGTCGGGCAGCTCTTGCCGGGCTCCGAGACGTACAGCGCCTCGTGATCGTCGCGAACCTGCCTGCACATGGCGGCAGGGTCGATGATAAGGCAGCTCAACCAGAAGTTCGGCTCGCACTCTGCCGGGTCGAACGGGTTCATAGACGCCGGCAAATCGGAGAAACCGTCGCGGTAGCGCTCCCAGATAGCCTTCTTCTGGGCGATGTGCTTCTCCAGGTACGGGAATTGCCCGCGCACGACGCCCGCGATGACGTTGCTCATGCGGTAGTTGTAGCCGAGTTCCTCGTGCTGGTACCACGACGCGGCCTCGCGCGCCTGAGTCGACCATTTGCGGACCTTATTCGCGGCCTCCTCACTGTCCGTGAGCAAGCACCCACCAGATGAGCCGGTGATTATTTTGTTTCCGTTGAAGGAAATCACACTGTAGTCGCCGAAAGTACCCGTCTCACGTCCCTTATACGTGGCACCCAGCGATTCTGCCGCGTCCTCGATGAGAATCGCCCCGTGCTCGTCGCAGACGCGCCGGATCTCATTGCACTTTGCGGGCGTTCCATAAAGATGCGCAACCACGACGACGCGCGCCTTAGGGTGAAGCTCGAACGCCTTCTCGAGCGCAATCGGATCCATATTCCATGTCTCGTATTCGGAATCGACGAACACCGGAACACCGCCCTCATAGACCACCGGGTTCACCGTGGCATCGAAGGTCATGTCCGAGCAGAGAACTTCATCCCCCGGTTTGACGCCTGCAAGCTTGACGGCCATATGAAGCGCAGCAGTGCCGCATGTGAGGCCAACCGCATATCCGCGCCCGACCCTCTCGCACGCGAGACGCTCAATTTCATTAATGTTTTCGCCGACTGTCGACATCCAATTTGACTCATACGCCTGTCTGACGTATTCAAGTTCAGGGCCATGCATTGTTGGACTCGCCAGCCATACCTTCTTGGCAAACGGCTCCATGGATTCTCCCACTCTACTCATTGATTTCCGGTCTGTACGTCGGCACAGCCTCGGCCAGCGCGAGCTTGACTTCGCGGTCACCACCACCGAGATGCTCCTCCAGCTCGCCGAGCTTCGCCCGCACCGTCTCGAGATCGGGGGGCGTCGCGCGGCTCACCGTGATGTCGGCAACATCGGTCGGCAGTGGCTCGTCTTCGTCCATGAGCAGCTCCTCGTACATCTTCTCGCCCGGGCGCAAACCCGTCTCGACGATGTCGACGTCGCGCCCGGGCACCAAGCCGGAGAGCCTCACGAGATTCTCGGCAAGGTCCCAGATGCGCACGGGCTCACCCATGTTCAAGATGAAGATCTCCCCGCCATGAGCGAGCGCGCCGGCGGTGATCACGAGCCTCGATGCCTCAGGGATCGTCATGAAGTAGCGCGTGATGTCGCGGCTCGTCACCGTGATGGGGCCGCCTTCCTTGAGCTGGCGCTTGAACAGCGGGATCACGCTGCCGTGGCTGCCGAGCACGTTGCCGAAGCGCACCGCGGCGAAGACCGTCTTGGAAGCGCTCGCGTAGTACTGCACGATGAGCTCGCACATGCGCTTGGTCGCCCCCATCACGTTGGTGGGGTTCACGGCCTTGTCCGTGGAGATGAGGATGAAGTGCGTGCAGCCGTGCTCGTGCGCCATGCGGCACACGTTCAGCGTGCCGAACACGTTGTTCTCGATCGCCTCGCGCGGGCTGGCCTCCATGAGCGGAACGTGCTTATGCGCCGCTGCATGGAACACGACCTGCGGGTCGTGCTTCTTGAACAGGCGCTCGAGGGCGGGCACGTGTGTGATGGAGCCGATCTCCACCGAAAGCTTCACGCCGTCTCGCTCCGCCTTCCGCCTGAGCTCGTGGTACAGCTCGTACGTCGTGTTCTCATAGACGTCGAACAGCACGATCTCAGCGGGCTTTGCCGGTAGCAGCTGGCGCACCAGCTCGCCGCCGATCGACCCGCCGCCGCCCGTCACGAGCACGCGCTTGCCCGTCACATACCCCATGCGCGACAGGTCGAGCTCGACCTCATCGCGCGCGAGCAGGTCAGAGATCTCCACGTCGCGCACGATGACCTGGCCCGGCTTGTCAAACGGCATGCTGCTCAGACTCGGGACGGTCACGGTCTTCGCGCCCGTTGCCATGCAGATGTCGTAGATGCGCTCACGCTCCGCACGGGTCGCGCTCGGAACGGCAACCACGATCTGCTCAATCGAATGGCGTGCAACAAGCTCCGGAATGTCATCGAGCGTTCCCTCGACGCGAACCCCGTGCACGTAGTTACCGAGTTTGGCGCGATTGTCGTCCACGATAACGACGGGCGATCCATGAGTGTCAGGGCTGCAATTGAGCATCCGCTTGACCACGAACGAACCCGTCTCTCCCGCTCCCACGATAAGCGACCTCGGAAGCGCCTTGGAAGTCGCGCCGAACAGCTGCCATCCTTTGCGGCCGGATGCCAAGCGAACAAGCAGGCGACTCGACCCCGTGAGGATGAGCAAGATAGCCCATGCGCTCACATAGACGCCGAGGGGAACGCGGAAGCCGAACAGGAGAAACGCGAGCACATCTCCCGCAATCGATCCGACTAAGGTCGCCCCGACAATGCGCAGCGCCTCGGTGATGCTCGCGTATTCCCACAGGTTGCTGTACATGTGCAGCGCGGCGAAGACAGCGACATCGACAAGAGAAATGAAGGCGATGCTGATGAAGGGAGAGGCGGTCGAGGTTGTCATGCTTCCGGGGTTTATCCCCCATGTGCTCACCAGGTAGGCGACGAACACCGCTGCGATGTCCAAGATGACATAGGGGACGGCCCGCACGAGCTTACCGCGAACATCAGATTTGAGCCGCATGTCGCTTACGCCTCCCACACATCGGTTGAAGCATTGGCGAGGCAGCATGCAACTCCTGCGGTCGCTTTGTGCCCATGTGCAGCGGCCTCCGCGCACACACTGAGCACGGCTGTTGCGCTGTCATACTTCTTTGTATATTCCGATTCCCGCACAGTTTTCATCTTCACCACACCAGGCACCTCCCGGCACCCGGCCCCGACTCGCAGTGATTACCGCTTGCTCACAATCTCCAGCCCGACCTTGACGATCTTCGTCCGGCCGAACATATGCATCTCCAAGAAGGCCAGCCGCTTGTGCCGGTCAATCTTCTTGATCTTGGCCTCTTGTCCTTTGAGCGGGCCTTTCCAGATTTTGACCTCGTCGCCCTCGATGACGCCGCAGGACAGCTCGACCGTATGCGAATCGACATTGGTCAGCGCCTGAAGCCAGGCGACTTCCTCCGGCAGCAACGGCACGTAGGCCTCGTCGCGCCCGCCGATGACTTTTGCGTAGAAGGGCAGCTCGCGCAGATGCTGCGCGACTCTGTTGATGTCGCTCGTCGTCACGAACACGTACCCGGGAAACAGCAGACGCGTCTCGCGCTTCCATGCGCCATCGCGACGGCGCATGGACTCGTACAGGGGCACGAAGCACTCCCTCACGAGATCGCCGAGCAGCTTTTCCAGCAAGTTCCGCGCGACCTTCTCGTGTCCGCCCGGAACTTGCAGCACGTACATCTCCACGGCAGCCCGACCCTCACTGCTGGAAGAAAGAGGCATCTATTGCGTTGTATGCGATGGCTTGCTGTCCATCTTCGGCGGATCCATGCCGAACCGTCGCGCTTTTCCAACCGGCATCATGGCCGGCTGATGAGCGCGACGGCGAAACGAGACACAGCGGGCTAGACGCACGCGCGGTACGCCTCAACCGTGTATACACGTCTCCACTCGACCCCTTTGCAGAGCAAAAAGGCCGCGCACGGCATATTCATCCTCCGAAGGCATAACCAACGCGCACTCAGCGACGATTGCCCGTCCTACGGATATATTCATCTGCTACCGCATGCAGCGCATCCGGCGGCAGAGCTCATGCGGCGCGGCGCGAACACCCCGCGTGCCATAAGCGAACCTACTATATCACCTTGCCGCCGCGCACTTGTTGCGCAACGTCATCGCTTACAGATTCATGCCCTTCTCTGCACAAACAACACGCTGGTAGACCACACAGTTTATCTATTGATAACCCTCTGCGAACCATGTTTTATCCACGCGCGACGCATACAAACGGAAGCGCTCTGGGCGAGGGCTAGGCGCATGGGAGGAGGCGGCGCGCTCGCCATCTGCGCTCGCAGGAGCGCAAGGCTCCACGCCACGACGCCCCGCATTCCCCGTTAGGCTCCGACAAGATGCGCCCAAGACGCACCCGGAACATGGCAAGAAAACACGGGATGCGTCGCACGAACCCGTCCGTATCCTCTCAGCCCACCGCTCCACGCAGAAGGGCGCGGCGTCCATCTGTAATTACATCGTTACAGATTGAGAGGAAGGTGATATCCTTGAAACCCAAAGCATCCATTGAGCTGTTCCTTCGACTCGCCAAGCAGTTCACAAAGGATCGAGGAGTCATCCTCGTTCAACGAAAGGGGGGCGGGCCTTCCTAGAAACGAACGGCCTTTCCACCAAAGATGTTAACGAGATGATTCTTCAGCTCTCAGTTCGCGACTGTTTCGACGGGCCCGAAGCAGGCCGCGATAAATCGCTTGCGGACTCATGGACTGTGGCAGAGTTCAACCCGGTGTGGAGAACCAGCCGCCTTTACCTCAAGATTTCAATCAACCTGTCAGCAAAACGCTGCAAATGTCCATAAATCAAGCCATACCGAGACACATGGGAGATCCACGATGGAACAAAAGACCTATAGCACATTCTGCCCGTACTGCGACGAGGAGGTCGAAGCCATCCTCGACATCAGGACCGAGCGCCATTGCGTGCGCGGCGAGGAGATCATGCTCGACAACGTCCCCGTCGCCGTATGCCCCCTTTGCGGCGAAGATATCGGAGACACGCGCATCGATGGGCCAACAATCGACCGCGCGTTCGACATCTACCGTACGCGTCACAACATGCTATTCACCAAGGACATCAAGGAGATCCGCGCGCGTTACGGCATGTCGCTGCGCGAATTCAGCCGCTTTCTCGGCTTTGGCGAACAGACCTATGCAAGCTACGAAAACGGCAGCCTGCCCGACGAGCTGCACGACCGCATGATCCGCATCGCCTCGACCCCGGAAGGCGCGAGGCTAATCATTCCTTTGGCCGAGGGCTCCATCAGCGAGAAATCGATGCGCCTTGCACAGGCCTTTGCGTATCCTGAGGGAGATGCCGAATCCTCGCACCAAGAGATTCAGTAAGAACTGCAAGAGGACTCAGCGCCGCCTACGGGATCGCTGCAGGCCTGATGAACTGCGCAACGCGAAAGCACCTATCGGCGTTTCCCTAGCCTACGGCATCCCTCAGGTGCGGAGGCCCCGGCGAACCGACACGGGGAGGGCAGCCCTCCCAGACCGACGTTTTTTGCGCTCATCGAGGCATAGCAGGGGTGTCGCCCAAACCGAAAGTGCGCATACGGAACCACATAGAGTGTGCCGTGCATCGGCGGGATTTCCCATGTATAAAGCCCCAACACAACCGCAGGTACGCAGAATCACTATGCATAAAAATCCGCCCGATGAAAAACCCACCGAAGACGTAGGCTGAGTTTGTCACTGTTTTTCGGTGCCCTTTCCCCACATGCGGCATACCCCTTGGCATTTTCCCAGTTGTTTCCTGCGGAAACGCCGAGGGCTGCGGCGCGTGTGGGGAATCGGCACCCAAAAACAATGACAAACTCGTATACACGGTTTTCGGGCGGGGCGCATATCCACGGTGATCCAACAGGGGCATACAAATGTGCATGCAGAAGTTACGTCCCCGATTTGCACGTGCGCGGGCAGGCGCCCTACACCGTCAGGAACATCATCGCGATAATCAGCACGAAACCAACGATGTCGGTAGGAGCGAACGCGGTGCCCAGCAGGATCGCGCTCGTCACGGTGGCCGAGACGGGCTCCACGGTGCCGATGAGGCCGGCGCGCATGCTGCCCACGTTCTTCACGCCCTGCATGTAGAGCAGGTACGCCAAAAACGAGCCGATAAGCACGAACACGGCGAGCATCTCAAGGCCGCCGGCGTCGAGCGCGGGCGGGTTGCTCCACGGCTGCACGAAAATGCTGGTCAGAATACCCGACATGAACATGGCCGACCCCGTCACGATCGTCGAGCCGTACACCGGCAGGATCTTGACCGGCAAGATGGTGATGAGCGCCGCGCCCAGCGCGGTAAGCAGGCCCATAGCAAGGCCCAGCGGCGGAATGGACAGGCGCGTGAGGTCGCCGCCTGTGGAAATCAGCACGGTGCCCGCGAATGCCAGCATGAGGCCCACGATCTCGCGCTTGCGGGGACGGCGACGGCCCTTGACGCAGGTGTAGCCCATGATGACCACGAGCTGCAGGCACTGCAGCACCGTCGCGGTGCCAGCGTTGGTGAGGCGCACCGCGCTCAGATAGAAGAACTGGTTGGCGAGCAGGCCGAAGATCGTGAAGATGATCTGCTGGCGACGATGCTCGGGCGTGGTCCACAGCTGAACGAAGCGCTTGCGGTCGAACAGCAGGATGATGATCATGAACAAAGCACCCGCAAGCAGCTGGCGAACGCTCATGAGCCACATGGTGTCGACGTGGTACACGTCGAACAGGGCGCTCGCCGCCGTGCCGGAAAAGCCCCAAAACGAGCCGCCCAGAAAGGCCGCGAGGGCACCGATCAGCAGCTTGCGCGATGCCTCGTTGTTCAAGCGCTCGCGCCACGCGCGACGAGCGGCACGCGAGCCGGCATCGACGCCCGAAGGCACCGCTTCCTGCTTGGTCGCACCCGTCTTGACGCCCATAGATCCCCCTCGACACGTTGTGTTCAGCATGATTCCAGCCCGACTACCATAACGTAAGATTCCGCAGGTTGATAGGGTGTTTTATGACAATTCCGGCCACGCGTGAAACTCACTTCAGCCCGCTGTAGCGCGCCCTCGGCAAACGGCGCAGACCACCGAACCCACCGAACACCCCTCGATAAACTCACCACGGATGTGGGTTCATGCGAGCGCGATGCAAAGCCGCAGCCGATCCGGACGCATGCGCGCGCGATACCGGGTATAACCATGGGCAACGGAAAGGCCTGGTCCGACGAGGCGCTCCGCCGGAACCTCCCCGTGAGGGCAGCATCCGTCGCGATCAGGTTGCATAATAGCCATGTACGTTCAACCTTGAGGAGACCATCCCTATGACCGATATGACCCCATCTGCCACCCCGGCGCGCGAGCGCGCGCACCAGCTGCTGGCCCCCGGCACCCAGCTGCACGGCTTCACCGTCGAGCGCGACGAGACGATCGACGAGCTCGATGCCGACGCCTACGTCATGCGCCACACGTCGTCGGGCGCCCGGCTGCTCTACCTTGCGTGCGAGGACGAGAACAAGTCCTTTGCCATCGGCTTCAAGACCCCTCCCGCCGACGACACCGGCGTGTTCCACATCCTCGAGCATTCCGTGCTGAACGGATCGGCCAAGTTCCCGGTCAAAGAGCCGTTCGTCGACCTCATCAAGACGTCGATGCAGACGTTTTTGAACGCCATGACCTACCCTGACAAGACGATCTACCCGGTGGCCTCCACCAACGAGCAGGACCTGCTGAACCTCATGGACGTCTACATGGATGCCGTGCTGAACCCTGCCATCTACTCCAAGCGCGCCATCTTCGAGCAGGAGGGCTGGCACCTGGAGCTGGACGAGGCGGACGCTGCGGAGCAGGCCTCGGACACCGCCGATGACACCCCCGGCCTGCGCTACAACGGCGTCGTGTTCAACGAGATGAAGGGCGCGCTGTCCGACCCCACCGACGTGCTCGACAACGAGATCATGCGCCAGCTGTATCCCGACACCGCCTACCGGTTCGAGTCGGGCGGCAACCCGCGCGCCATCCCCACGCTCACCTACGAGAACTTCCTCAACACGCACGCGCGCCACTACAACCTCGCCAACAGCTACATCGTGCTCTACGGCGACATGGACGCCGACCGCGTGCTCGCGTTTCTGGACGACCGCTATCTGTCCGACGACGCGCTTGCCGCCGCGCGCGCATTCAAGCGCGAGGCCGGCACACTGGTCGAGAACCCCGGCGACCCCAACCCGCTCGAGCTGCAGGCGCCCGTCGTGTGCGAATACGACTCCATCACGATGAACACCACGCCCGAGAACGCGCAGGTCGGCATGGCCTACGTGCTGGGCCATGCGCTCGACCGCAAGCGCGTGATCGCGGCCGACGTGCTCTTCGACGCGCTGCTCGGCTCCAACGAGGCCCCGGTCAAGAAGGCCATCCTCGCGGCGGGCCTCGGCGGCAACGTCATGAGCTACACCGACGCCGCGTGCCTGCAGCCCTACGAGCTCATCGTGCTGCAGGGAGCAAAGCCGGGCGTGGCGCGCGAGTTCCGCCAGGTCATCGAGGACGAGTGCCGCAAGCTCGTCGAGGGCGGCATCCCCCGCGACCGCCTCGAGGCCGTGCTCTCCAGCGAGGAGTACGCGCTGCGCCAGCGCGACTACGGCGTGGCCGACGGCGTGGCCATCACGTGCGACCTGCTGTCGACCTGGCTGTACGACGACGATGCCGCCACGTCGGCGCTCACCTACGGCCCCATCTACGCCGAGCTGCGCCGCGAGCTCGACGGCCCCTACTTTGAGAACCTGCTGCGCGAGCTCGTGCTCGAATCGAAGCACAGCGCGCTCGTCGACCTGATTCCGCACGATGCCGACGACCAGGCCGAAGATCCCGAGACAGCCGAGCTCGCAGCGCTTTGTGCGGGCATGAGCGACGCGGACCTCAAGGCCGTGGCCGACAACGTCGCCGCCCTCCGCGCGGTCCAGGAGGCCGAGGACACGCCCGAGGCCCGCGCGACCCTGCCGCGCCTGCACGTCTCCGACATCGGCCCGGCCCGTCCCGAGCCCGCGCTCACGCTCGACACCACCGCACCGCTCCCCTGCCTCAAGCACGACATCCCCACGCACCTTCTCGCCTACTTCATGGCGTACTTCGACCTCACGCACGTGTCGTACGCAGAGCTGCCCTACGTGTCGATTCTCGCCCGCTTGATGAAGCAGCTCGGAACCACCTGCCGCAGCGCCGCCGAGCTGGATAGCCATATCGGCTCCAACCTGGGCTTCCTCGCTTTTGCGCCCGAGGTCATGGCGCAGCCGAACTGGAAGCTCGCCCGCCCCGTGATGACGGTCGCCGCCGGTGCCCTTACCGAGAAGATCGAGCAGCTCGCGTCGATTCCCGCCGAGGTGTGGGGCAAAACGGTGTTCGACGACACCGCCCGCATCCGCGAGGTGCTGACCCAGATGCGCATCGGCATGGAGCAGGGATTCATCACCTCCGGCCACCAGGCGGCGCTCGCCCGCGCCTGGTCTTACGTGTCGCCCGCGGGCATGGTGGCCGAGAACATCTCCGGCGTCGACTTCTACCAGTTCCTGCGCGAGCTGCTCGACCACTTCGATGAGCGCGCCGACGACCTCGTCGAGAAGCTGCGCGACCTTCAGGCGCGCATCTTCACGTCGACGGACACGGTCGTGAGCTTCACGGGAACCGATGAGGACTACGAGCGCTTCTGGAACGCCGCCGGCTCGCTGGGTCTGGAACCCCGCCTCGCCGCCGCCAAAGAGCTCTACGTGCCCATGCCGCAGCCCAAGCGCGAGGCGTTCATCATCCCGAGCGACATCTGCTACGTGGCGAAAGCCGCCGACCCGCGCGCGATGGGGCTCGCCATGGACGGCAGCTGGAGCGTCGCGGCGACCGTGTTGTCCTACGATTACCTGTGGAACGAGATCCGCGTGAAGGGCGGCGCCTACGGCTGCGGCTTCCGCGCGGTCGCAGACCGCCAGCTGTGCTTCTACACCTATCGCGATCCGGCGATCGACCCCTCGATCGAGCGCATCGCAGGCGCCGGCACCTGGCTATCGACCTTTGAGCCCGACCCGCTGAGCTTTGAGGGCTTCATCGTATCCAGCGTGGCCAGCCACGACGCGCCGCTCAAGCCCTACGCGCTCACACGTCGCCAGAACATCGAGTTCTTCACCAAACGCCCGGTCAACTGGCGAGACGAGCTACGTGACGGCATGCTCGCCACCACGCCCGACAAGCTGCGCGCGCTTGGCGAGACCATCTCGCGTGTCGCTGAGGAGGCGCCGCTGTGTGTGTTCGGCGGACGCGAGGTCATCGAGCGCAGCCATGCCGGCCTGAATGCCGTGGACCTGCTCGGCTGATCGAGCATCGCGGAACCCCGCTAACAAATGGGGACGGGTTCGTTTTTTCTCGACACCGTGTCGAGCAAAAACGAACCCGTCCCCAATCAACCCATTGCGAGAGGAGAATGAATGGAGCACGGGCGCGTGACGCATACCATCGAGCCGGTCTACGACGATCGCTCGCGCGTGCTCGTCTTGGGTACGATGCCATCGCCCGCCTCTCGCAACGTCGGCTTTTTCTATGGACACCCGCAGAACCGATTCTGGCGCGTCATGGAGCGGCTGTTCGCTCTGCCAGACCATGCGCTCGTGGACAACGACGTCCGCATATCGTTTTTGCTCGAGCACCACATCGCCCTGTGGGATGTACTCGCCTCTTGCTCGATTGAAGGGGCTTCGGATTCGAGCATCGCCGACCCCGTGCCCAACGACCTGACGCACATCCTTGACGCCGCCCCCATCTCGCATGTGTTCACCACGGGCGGCGCCGCGGCCAAGCTGTGCCGGCGCTTCGACGGGAACCTGCTGCGCGAGCGGGGCATCGAGCACGTCGCGCTGCCCTCCACGAGCGGCGCCAACGCGCGCATGCGCCTGAACGACCTGGTGCTTGCCTACAGCGCCCTGGCGGAGCGCATCGATATGCGTCAGGCCAAGCGCGCCGTGCGTCGCGCAGTGCTCGCACGCCGCGATGCCATGGACGCTGCCGACCGTGCCGCGCGTTCGCATGAGCTGTGCCGCGGGCTCGTCAGCGTGCTGGAGCACCTGCCCGCACGCGCGACCGTATCCGTATACGCCGCCATGAACAGCGAGGTCGACCTCGACGAATGCATCCGGGCCGCCTTTGCGCACGACCTTGTCGTGGCGTTTCCCTGCATGCAGCGCACCGACAACGGACGGCAGGACATGGTCATGCGCGCGGTCTCGCAGGCGGACTACCTTGCGCGCGCGGTACCGTTCATCGACCGCCCTGTCGCATCGTTTATGCCGTCGCCTGAAGACGAAGGGCGCTTTGCGCTCGTCGACCCACGGGACATTGACCTCATGATCGTCCCGCTTGTGGCCTTCGACGACCAGGGGCATCGTCTGGGCTACGGCGGCGGCAACTACGACGCCTACCTGCCGCAGCTGGATTCCGACTGCATCGTCCTCGGCGCCGCATTCGAAACGCAGCGCGTGGACCGCGTTCCCGTCGAGGAGCGCGACCGGACACTCGCCCGCATCTGCTGCGCATAGCGAGACGGGCTTTTTGAGACGGGACCGACCGACGCGGAATGAATTGATCGGCGTTTCCCTAGCGAAACGGACTGGTATTGTTTGAGAGCCTCTGTTAGGCCGCCGTAGATACGGGGCTTGTGCAAACATGCGTGCCGAAGGGGTGTCCCCAGCGTGCAGAAGTGCATGCGGAAGGTACGTCCCCGATATGCACTCCCCTGGGGCCCTGCGGTCGCCGCGGCAGCGCCTTCCCGCAAAAACCGTCGCGACGGATTTTGCGGGAACGGCGGGGATGTTCTGCATAACGGCCAATACGGCATTACTGTTCACCTTGGGGTTCTGCGTCTTGCTCGAATTGACATGCATATTTCGTCCGAACTTCCCGCAGAAACCGTCGCGACGTCAGGCATGGGTTGAAACGAACCCGTCCCCAACCAACCTATCGGCACGCCGTGTCCACGGCGGTCTTACCCTGGCAGTCTACTGCCCGCCTGCCTTGCGGATGTCGTAGGGCGTCGTCTGGTACACGTAGTAGTTCAGCCAGTTGGTGTAGAGCAGCTGCGCCTGCGCGCGCCATACGTTGGGCGGCTCTTTCGTCGGGTCGTCATCGGGAAAGTAGTTGACCGGTATCTGCGGGTCGATGCCGCGCTTGATGTCGCGCTCGTACTCGAGCTTGAGCGTGTCGGAATCGTACTCGGGATGGCCGAACACGAAGAAGCGCCTGCTGTCCGTCGACTTCGCGATATACAGCCCCACCTCGTCGGACACGGCGATGACCTCCAGCTCCGAGACGGCCTCGACATCCTCGCGACGCACGCCCGTGTTGCGCGAATGCACCGCCCAGAAGCGGTCGTCCAGGCCGCGCACGAGCGGACTGGACGGCTTGATCAGCCGATGCTGGAACACGCCGGACGCCTTCGCCGGCAGATCGTACTTGTCGATGCCGTAGTGGTAATACAGCGCCGCCTGCGCTCCCCAGCAGATATGCAGCGTTGAATGCACGTGCGTGGTCGACCATTCCATGATGTCGCACAGCTCGTCCCAGTAGTCGACCTCCTCGAACGGCATCTGCTCCACCGGCGCGCCGGTGATGATCAGGCCGTCGTAATGGCGGTCGCGCACCTCATCGAAGGTTCGATAGAACGTCTCCAGATGGCTCGCCGCCACGTGCGTCGCCTCATGGCTCTTGGTGCGCATGAGCTCGACCTCGATCTGCAGCGGCGTGTTGGACAGCTTGCGCATGATCTGGGTCTCGGTGGCGATCTTGGTGGGCATGAGGTTGAGGATCAGCACATGCAGCGGACGGATATCCTGATGGATCGCGCGATACTCCGTCATGACGAAGATGTTTTCGCCCTCGAGGGTCTCGGTGGCGGGCAGGGCGTCGGGAATGCGAATAGGCATGGAGCGTCTCCTCTGTGCGGGATTCGGCTGCGCGGCGAAAACCGGCAACAAGAAATCGTGCGTTCATTGTAACGCGCTACAATGGACTCCCAACCAGTCAGCGAGAAAGGTGCCCGTATGCTTACCACGAGATCTGTCGGCATTATCGGTATGGGACACGTGGGAGCGCACGTCGCCAGCGCGCTGCTTTCGCAGGGACTGGCCGACGAGCTGCGTCTGTGTGACATCGACGAGAAGAAGCTCGCGGCCGAAGTCCAGGATCTCCACGATGCCCTGCTGTTCCACCCGTACAACACCAAGATCGTGAACTGCGGCGATGCGTACGAGGAGCTCAGCGGGTGCGACATCATCGTCAACGCTGCGGGCAACGTCGCGGCGTCGTCGACCGACCGCGACGGCGAGCTGTTCTGCACGACCGACATCTGCCGCACCTTTGCCGAGCGCGTCGCGGACAGCGGCTTTGCCGGCATATGGGTGAACATCTCCAACCCATGCGACGTCATCGCGACCGAGATCTGGCATCTTACCGGATACGACCCGAACAGGATCATCGGCACGGGCACGGCGCTCGATTCCGCTCGCCTTCGCGCTCAGATCTCGCTTGCATGCGGTGATCTGGACCCCAAATCGATCGACGCCCACATGATCGGCGAGCACGGGTTCTCGCAAATCGCCGCATGGAGCCCCGCCACGATCGGCGGTGTTTCGCTTTCCCGCCTGGCCCTCGATTACCCCGAGCGCTTCGCATTCGACCATGACGAGGCAGAGGAGCTCGCACGACGCGGAGGATACGTCGCCATGGCGGGCAAGCGCTGCACCGAGTACGCCATCGCGGCGGCGGCTGCCCGCATCGTCGCCGCCATCCTGCACGACGAGCACGCCGTCATGGCGGCCTCCACGCTCATGCACGGGCAATACGGCGAAGAGGGCATCTTCGCCTCACTGCCCTGCGTGATCGGGAAGAACGGCGTCGAGCAGGTATTCGAGCTCGACCTGTCCGAGGACGAGCTCGCCGGCTTCCACGGCAGCTGCGCGCATATCCGCGAGAACATCGCACGCCTCACCTGGTGGTAGGCGTGACAATTCCCCTGCCTTTCTGTCACGCCGTCCCCAAATAACCCATCCCTACTTGATGTCGATGGTCTCCAGGGCCTCTTCGATGAGCTCCATGCTGTTCGAAGTCCGCGGGCCGTTACCGCGCCATGCGATGACCGCACCTCCGTCGCTGGTCACGCCGAGCTTCTGCACACCGGCGGCATCTGTGATCACACCGGAGATATCCTCATCGCCCCACATGACATCGATAATGAGGATGTCCTCGCCCTCCAAGCTGACGGTATGACGCGCATGCAGGTCCCCGCCGCCGCTCGCGACCCGAATGTCCCACGCGACGGGAAGCTCGATATCGAAGAAGTCGCCCTCGTAGGTCCGTGCGTTCGTGCCGGATTTGGACGTCGACGTGGTGTTCGCAGAGGACGCATCGGACTCGTCCTCGTCCTCCTCATCCTCGTCGAAATAGCGCCCGTGCGCGCGATCCGCCAGGTCATCGGCCACATCGTAGCCCACATCGAGCGCGATCTCGCGCGCACGCTCGACTCCATCGGGCGTCAGGTTGTCGGGATAGGAAAGCTCGATCACGAGGTCGTCGGACATATCGATGCCCTCGCCCTCGACAAGATCCTCGTCGACCGCGATGGCGAAGTCCGCGCTCGGGTAATCGTACATGCGCCCGTATTCGCCGAACGGCGACGCCTCCACGCTGAGCGCGTACGAGCCGGGAACCAGCTCGATGCCCTCGCCGTCGCTGTCGACGAACTGCCGCTCCTCGTAATCCTCGCCCGCCGCAGTCGTCCCGCTGATGAGGACCGGCATCGGGGTTCCGCCTTCCTCCGTATCCCACCCGCTTGCATCCACGCCGATGGTCACGTCATGGGATGCAGCGAGCATCTCCCGTCGTTCCTCCTGTTCGCGCGCTAATTCCTCGGCTGCCATTCGCTCGGCCTCGGCGCGCTGGAAGATCATCATACCGCCCACCGCAACGACGATGACGACGGCAGCGACGGCGATACCGAGCAGCATGCGGCGAGAACCTAGGGCGCCAAGGACCTTTGCCGCCCGGGAATCCGAAGACTCCACGGGGGCCTCCGCAGACTCGGTATTCATCTGCTTTGCGGCAGGGTGTTCATCATCTGAGACCGAGGTGGGCTCGACGCTCGTGCCGCAGTAGACGCAGAATTGCGAATCGTCCGGCAGTTTCTTCCCGCAGTGTCTGCAAAA
This sequence comes from Collinsella sp. An271, assembly GCF_002159695.1. NCBI lineage: Bacteria > Bacillati > Actinomycetota > Coriobacteriia > Coriobacteriales > Coriobacteriaceae > Collinsella > Collinsella sp. An271. The sequence continues at coordinate 35,464 of NZ_NFJE01000017.1, forward strand.
CATGGCGACCTCCGATCAAGACAGTTCGTGAGGTCAATTATTACATGCGCCGGCACGTTTTGACGGGTCATTTGGACGGATGGGTTGGAACGAACCCGTCCCCAACCAACCCATCCGCCGGCTAGCGCTGCTCGTCTTCGAAGGAGGCGACTGCGGCCAGGAAGGCGTCGCCGAAATCGTCGGCCTTCTTCTCGCCGATACCCGGCACTTCCAGCAGCTCCTCGCGCGTTTCCGGGCGCAGGCGGCAGATGCCCCGCAGCGCCTTGTCGGACATGATCATGTACGGCGCCCACGACCGCTCGACGGCAAAATCCCGCCGCAGCTCGCGAAGGCGCTCGAACAGCTCGCCGTCATCGCCCACGTGCGCACGGCGCGGACGCAGCGCGGACGGCTCTGCCGCATCCTCCCGAATGAGATCGACTGCGCGCCGCACGCGCTCGTTGCTGCGACGCTTCATGGTGAAGACGAACGGCCGCTCAGGGCTATCGGCCATGACCTCCACGGCGTGCGGGCCCAAGCCGACCACCGGGTACTGGCCTTGCGACTGCACCAGGTAGCCCCGCCCCACAAGCTGCCCGATCACGTCCTTGATGCGACCGGTCGGCTCCGATGCAAGCGAGCCGTAGCCGGGCGCCTCGTCGAGATGGCAGCTGCGGATGCGCTCCGTGTTGGCGCCGTGGAGCGCATCCGCCACCAGCGCGCGGCCGAAGCGCCCGTTGCAGCCCCTCACGAACAGCACGACGTTGCGCGCGACCTCGGTCACGTCCTCGGTTTCGTAGGGCGTCGTGCAGTTCGAGCAGTTGCCGCACCCTTCCGCCGCCCCGTCCGCATCCGCGGGCCGCTCCACGCCCAGCGCACCCTCGTCGCCGAAGTAGCGCAGGATGTATCCGCGCAGGCAGCCGGTCGTCTGACAGTAGCCCTCCATAGCACTCAGCAGACGATACCGATTCTGCCGCGCCATGTCGCGCGCCTCACCGTCCAGCCGCTCGTCCTCGGGCTCGCGGTCAATCAGGTAGCGGCGCAGGCGAAAATCGTTGCCGTTCCAAAGCAGATAGCAGCTCGCGGGGTCGCCGTCTCGCCCCGCACGGCCCGCCTCCTGGTAGTACGCCTCGATGCTCTCGGGAACGTTGTTGTGGATGACATAGCGCACGTTGGGCTTGTCGATGCCCATGCCGAACGCGTTGGTGGCCACGATGACCGGCGCCGTGTCGTTGATGAACGCCACCTGGTTTTCCGTGCGGTCGCCGTTGGACATGCCGGCATGGTAGCGCGCCACGTGGATGCCGCGCGGCTCGAGGGCGTGGGCGAGCTTGAGGTAGAGCTCGTCGACCGCCTTGCGCGTGGAGCAGTACACGATGCCGCTCTCGTCGGCATGGTTGAGCGCGAAATCGCGGATCCAGGCGGTTTTCGCCTTGTCGCCCATCTCCTCGATGCCGAAGAAGAGGTTGGCGCGGTCGAAACCCGTCACCACGGTTTCCGGACGCTGCAGGCCGAGCATGCGCACGATGTCGGCGCGCACGCGCTCGGTCGCCGTCGCGGTGAACGCCGCCACGACGGGGCGGACGGGAAGCGCCTGGATGAACGCGGCGATATCGAGGTAGGAGGGGCGAAAGTCCTGACCCCACTGCGAGACGCAGTGGGCCTCGTCGACGGCGACCAGCGGCACGCCGATGCCGTCAGGTGCCGCCGCCGCTTGCGCGAACGCCAGAAAACGCGGCTCGAGCAGGCGCTCGGGCGCCACGTACATGATCTGGTACCAGCCCTCGGCCGCGCGCTTGAGCACCGTGTTCTGCTGACCGAGCGTGAGCGACGAGTTGAGGTAGCTCGGGCGCGCGCCGGCCGCCTTGAGGGTGCGGACCTGGTCACCCATGAGCGAGACGAGCGGACTCACGACGAACGTGATGCCGGACCTGACGAGCGCCGGCACCTGGTAGCAGATGGATTTGCCGGCGCCTGTGGGCATGACGCCCAGCGCATCGCGACCGGCCAGGATCGCATCGACCAGACGCTGCTGACCAGGGCGGAACGAATCGTATCCAAAGTAACGCCGCAATGCATCCTGTGCATCCCGTGCATTTTGGTTAGCGTCCGGCATAGCGTCCTCCTCCTCATCTCAATAGCGGGGATTATACCCGCTGTCGCGCCGGCGCTAGTCGTCGTCGCCGGAGGCCCCGAGCTGGGTCAGGATCGCGAGCGCCGCCGCGACGACGCCGGAGCCGTTCTCGCCCGTATCGACACCGCGGCCCAGGCCGGTTCCGGCTCCCGCGCCCGCGCGCGCCGGAACGGTGAACTTGCGCGTCTTGGGATAGGTGATGGCGCCGAGCTTGTTCTTGAGCTCGAACGCGACCGTTTTGGGCACGTCGACACCCTGATACACCAGGCGCCCCTGCGTGAGCGACACGCTTTCCAGCCCCAGACGTTCCGCGCGGATGCGGATGCGCGCGCGATCGAACAGGTTCAGCGCCGCAAGCGGCAGCTCGCCGTAACGCTCCTCGCAGTCTTGCTGGACCTCGTCCACCTCGGAGAGCAGCGCAGCCGCCGCAAGCTTTCGGTAGATGAGCACGCGCTGGTCGACCGCCGGCAGGTACTCCTCCGACAGGTAGAAGTCGGCGGGCAGGTTGATGGCCACGCCAGCCTGCTCCAGGTCCTCGCCGTCCTCGCCGCGCGCCTCGGCGACGGCCTGCCCGAGCATTTGCGTGAACAGGTCAAAGCCGACGCTCGACAGGTTTCCATGCTGCTCGGCGCCCACCAGTGAGCCCGCACCGCGGATCTCAAGGTCGCGCATGGCGATGCGCATGCCGCTGCCCAGGTCCTGGAACTCGGACAGGGCGGTCAGGCGCTCGGTCGCCTCTTCGGTCAGCGGCATCTCGCCGGGGAACATGAAGTACGCGTACGCCTGCGTAGCGGAGCGGCCCACGCGGCCCTTGAGCTGATAGAGCTGCGCCAGGCCCAGGCGCTGCGAGTCCTCGATGATCAGCGTGTTCGTGCGCGGATTGTCGATACCGCTCTCGATGATGGTCGTGGCGACCAGCACATCGACCTCGCCGGTCGCGAAGCGCACCATCACGTCCTCTACCTCGCGCGGGCTCATCTTGCCGTGCGCCACGGCGACGCGCGCCTCGGGCACGGCCTCATGCACGCGGTCGACCGCGTCGTCGATGGTCTTCACGCGGTTGGACACGTAGTAGACCTGGCCGCCTCGATCGAGCTCGAGGCGAATGGCCGCGCTCACCACGTCGGGGTCGTATTCGCCCACGTGCACGACGACCGGGCGGCGGCCCGTCGGCGGCGTCGTGATGAGGCTCATGTCGCGCACGCCGGAGATGGCCATCTGCATGGTGCGCGGGATCGGCGTGGCCGACAGCGTCAGCACGTCGATCTGCTCGCGCAGGTTCTTGAGCTGCTCTTTGTGCTGGACGCCGAAGCGCTGCTCCTCGTCGATGATGACCAGGCCCAGATCGTGCGGGTTCACATCGGCCGACAGCAGACGGTGCGTTCCCACCAGCACGTCGACCTTGCCTTCCGCGAACGCGGCGAGCGCGCGCTTCTGTTGGGCGGGCGTGCGGAAGCGCGACAGTACCTCCACCTCCACGCCGAAGGGCGCAAAGCGGTTGAAGAACGTCTCGAAGTGCTGCTGCGCCAGGATCGTCGTGGGGCACAGCACCATGACCTGGCGCCCGCCGTCCACGCATTTGAACGCAGCGCGCAGGGCGACCTCCGTCTTGCCGAAACCGACGTCGCCGCACAGCAGGCGATCCATGGGCTTGGAGCTCTCCATGTCGGCCTTGATGTCGGCGATGGCCTCGAGCTGGTCGCGCGTGGGCTCGTACGGGAAGCTCTCCTCCATCTCGTTTTGCTCGGGCGTGTCGGGCCCGAAGGCGAACCCCGTGATGGAGCTGCGGCGCGTGTACAGGTCGACGAGGTCGAACGCGAGCTTCTTGGCGCTTTTGCGCGCCTTGTTGGTGGCACGCGTCCAGTCGGCCGTGTTGAGGCGCGTCAGGCGCGGATTGGCCCCGTCCGGGCCGACGTAGCGCGTGATGCGGTCGACCTGCTCGAGCGGCACGTACAGCTTGTCGCCGCCCGCATACTCCAGCAGGAAGTAGTCGCGCTCGCGGCCGGCGACCTCCTGGCGCACGATCTCGGAGAACAGGGCGATACCGTGCGTGGCGTGCACGACGTAATCGCCCGGCTTGAAGGGGAACGTGACCTCGGTCACGTCCACCCGACGGCGCGCCCGGCGGCCGCGCTTGGCGTCCATGCGCGCGTTCAGGTCGTTGAGCGAGAACACGGCCAGATGTGCATCGGGCACGACCACGCCGGAGGGGATCGGCGCATCCACGAAGGTCACGCGGCCGCGCGTGATGGTCGGCACCGTGATGGCGGGCGCGCCCGAGAGATCGGCCGCGTTCAGCTTGTCCGCATCGCGCTTGAGAAGCGTCACGTTCACGTGCACATCGCCTGCGACGGAACCGCTGTTCTCGGGCGCGGCTTGCAGCGACTCCTCAAAGGGGATCGACTCGTCGGTAAACGACAGCTCCATCGATTCGCGCGCGCCGCGGTCCGGGATGGCGAAGGCCACGGCGAAGCGGTTGTTGACCACCTCTTGGATGCGCGAGATGAACCGGTTGTCCGAACCCGCGAGCGCCGGCTGCTCAATCTTGAGCTCAGCGGTCACCGCGCCGCCCGCCCGGATAATCGACACGTACTGCAGACGCTGCTGACGGCCGAAGTCGAGCTGCTGGGGGCGCACGTACAGGCCGTCGAGATGCGAGACCTTCGCCTCGCCCGCACGCCGCTCGAGGTCCTCATAGGCGCGCGCGCAGTCGTCGAACAGGCTGCGCGGCTCCGAGAGCACCACGAGCGTGTCGTCGCTCACGTGTGCGAGCGGGCTTACGGTCGATTCGTACATGAGCGGCATGAAGCGGTCGAGCTCCGGGGTCACGATGCGCGCCTTCACCATCTCGAGCAGGGCGGCGAGCTCCGTA